>MHPU01000044.1:16813-20620 GCA_001820485.1 Candidatus Staskawiczbacteria bacterium RIFOXYD1_FULL_32_13 | reverse complement strand
GTTTTCTTCTTTGGTCAAAAAATGAAATGCAGCTCTATCATGCCAAATATCAAAACGGAATTCTGTGTCAAATTCTAAAATATCAGTTTCGATCCAAGTGATCAACTTCGCTTTTTCTCTAAGTCTTGTTTTTGCTTTTTGCAAAGCTTCGGCGGAAATATCCAATACAAATATATTTTTGAAACCAAGATCTAAAAGTTTGTCAGCGAACATAGAGTCTCCGCCGCCAATATCAATAATGCTGACGTTCTTATCAACTCCTGTTGATAGAATAAAATCAACGGAAGTTTTCGGAATATCCTGATACCAACTCACTTCATGCACCGCATCTTTCATTTGATATATTTTTTCCCAGTGTTGTTTTATTGGATTGTTGTTCATATGCTATTTAAAATATTATAAATTTATTTAGAATACTCTTATATACTCTATAAGGTTTTGGCCCAACAAATGCCTTACCATTAATAAATACTGTAGGAGTTCCATATAAATGAGTTTTTATTAATTGATTAAGTTGATTATTAACTGCTTCTTTTGTCAAAGGGTTATTAATACAATTATTTATTTTTTCTACATCAAAATTATATTTATTCAATATCGTATTGACATAACTTGATTGATAAATCTCGGTTTTATCAACTGTAAATAAATAATCGTTAAACTCCCAAAATCTCTCGCCATATTCTTTATATACGCAATAACCAACTTCAGATAGATAATTTGTATCTTCTTTAGCTGGATAATGAGCAAATATATAATTGGTTTTTTTCTCTTTAACTAACTTTTGAATATCTAAATATGCTTTTCTTGTATAGTCGCATTCATAACAACCAATCAAGACAATTGTATCTTTAGAATTTACATTTTTGGTTGGAAAACTAGATAAATCTACATTATCAAGAGTCACATTTTCTTCTTTTTTCTCTACCAATCCACATTGTCCATTACTAATTTCTGTCACTTTATTATTATTACCACCTGGATCAAGAGCGCAAAATCCAACCTGATTTAAACCATTGCAACTACCATATAAATAATAATTATATCCACCCCTTACAGTATAAAATGTACTCCAAACCATCAAAATCAAAAAAGCCCAAGAAAATACTTCAAAATACTTGTTAAAAATACGAGCAGCAAAAACAGATTTATTTAAAAGTTTAGCAACTAATTGACTTTTAATTTTTTCATTAAATCCTGTATTACATGGTCTAAAAGTTATCCTTCTAAAAACACAATCAAAAGCCTCTTTTGCAAGATTGCGATAAGTAAGACTAAAGATCCCCATTATTGAAAATACAACTAAGGCAATTATACAAATCATAATATTTGAATTATTTTATTTAGATTTTTAATAAGTTCTTCTGCTTCTTTAATGGTATTATAAAAGTATAAAGATATTCTGGCAGAATTCTTTATTTTTTTATCATTATACCAAGAATGAACACAATGTTGGCCAGATCTAATCATAATATTAGACATCTCATCCAACATTAATGCAACTTGATGCATATCTACTTTATCAATATAAAAATTTATAATACCTGATCTCATATTAGGATCATTTGGGCCAATTATTTTAATTCTTGGATTTTTTAAAATTTCTTGAGTGATGTACTGATTTAACTTTAATTCCTGCTCACATATATTATTAAATCCCATAATTTCAATATATTTTACTGCTTGACCCAAACCAATTATACCTGCATAATCTTGAAGACCAGCTTCAAATTTTTCTGGTACTTCTAACATTTTATGATCTACATAAGTTGAATACTCAACTGTATCCCCTCCAACTAAAAATGGTTTTAATTTTTTAAGCAAATCATACTTTCCATAAAAAACACCAGTTCCAGTAGGTCCCAACATTTTATGTCCAGAAAAAGCAACAAAATCAACATCTAAATCTTTTACATCAATTTTTTTATGTGGGATGGTTTGTGCCATATCCAAAAACACTAAAGCATTATTTTCATGGGCTAATTTTATTATTTCTTTTGCAGGAATTGTTGTTCCATCTAAATTTGAAGTGTGCACCATTGATACTAATTTTGCATCCTTTACTAATTCCTTATATTTTTCAAAATCAAAATTACCATCATCATCTGACCTTATAATATTATGCCTAATTCCTTTATTCTTGACTAAGATTTGCCACAAAACCAAATTAGAATTATGCTCTTTGTCAGTAGTTAAAACTAAATCTCCTTTTTCAAGATATAATGAATTCGCTAATAAATTAATTGCTTCAGTAGTATTTCTGGTAAAAATAATTTCATTTTCATTAGCATTTATAAATTTAGCAACTATTTGTCTTGATTCTCTTATTTTTTTTGTTACAATATTACCTAATTTATGAGAACTTCTACCAGCACAAGCGGGAAATTCTAGATAATACTCATTCATTGCCTCAACAACTTGCCTAGGCTTTAAGCTCATACAAGCACTATCAAAATAAATTATATTTTTATTATTGATTTGTTTTGTCAGCAAAGGAAAATCTACTTTTATTTTTTCGTAATCTAACATATTCTAATGCCTCGTTATCAACTATGGATAATTTATTATTACCCCAACACCACAAATAAATATTTGTGGTGTCAGTAGATAATTTGCAAACATTAATAATTATTGCGCAGGAGCACAATTTGTCCCAGATCCAGAATTTCCTGCCTTAGCTCCAGTTGTTGTGCTCACAGAAAAACTTGTTGCTGCTGGATTTGTGTTAAGCTTTGTTGAACAAAAACTTGGCTGATTATTAAATCCAGCACAAATCATAGATTTTATTCCATCAGCAGATCTTCCACCAAAACCATTTTCAGATATTACTGCTTGGCCTAAAACCATTGTTGGAGAACCAGTAACATTGTATTTATTTTGTCCTTCAAAATCTTTCTTTGCATAAGCTACACCTCTACTTGGATCTGACATACAAGAATTAAGTTTTGTTGAGTCAATTCCGATAGATTTTTCACAAGCTACTTCTTGACCTGATGATTTCATTTGACAAGCAGAATAATCCCAATATTTTTCAGCTTGTTCTTCTCTTATACAAATTTGCCTTAAATTTTCTTTAGCCTCTGCCTCTCCATGCATTGCTGTTATTGATTTTCCATCATTTGAAACAGAACCCATATATAATACCTTCATATATTTATTTAATTCAGGCATACTCTTAATTGCCTCGCTCATTGCTCTTTGCATTTGCAAGCCAAAAGGACATCTTGAAACAATATATGCCTCAAGAACAGGATTATCAGATTTTTCAACAGAAGTTGCTGCTTTTTGTTTTTCTGCATCATTAGACTTGCTTGCAGTATTAGTAGCTACAGTATCTGTTTTTTCTTCACTTAAATTAAATGCCTGAGGAAACAATAATTTTCCGTCTTTTGTAGCATAAGAATCAAATTCATTAGATCCAACTTTGATTTTTATTCTAACAAATTCATTTTCTTCTGAAACTGAAATTAAAGAAGCTGTTGATTGTCCCTTCAGCACAACATTATTTAAATAATCAATTGATTTTTGTGCTATTTCTTGGCTAGATATTCTAGGACTAATTAACTTAGATAAAGAAAAATTTAAACTTGATTTTCCAGATATTAATATGCCAACAAATGTTACCCCAACAACTGCAATTAATGTTACTACTGTATTTTTATTAATTTTTTTAAGTATATTCATATATTTTTAAATTTAATTTTACATAAAAAAACTACCATAAACAAAAAATGGTAGCCAAAAAAATATTAAAATATTTTTGGATTTAAAATTCCATCTGAATAAACTCTAATTAAATAGTCAAAC
>MHPU01000044.1:15657-16757 GCA_001820485.1 Candidatus Staskawiczbacteria bacterium RIFOXYD1_FULL_32_13 | reverse complement strand
AGTCTCAATAATTTTTATTAAATAATTATTAAATAAAGATAGTAAAGATAAAACAATAATCAAAAATAATATAGTTTGCTGAGATTTCAATATAAAACCAGTCAATAACATTCTTTCACTAAAATATTGGCTAATAGACTCATCAACACAAACACCATCAATACAAGCATTATTATCAACATCACAACCCCCTGGTATACAAATACCAAAAGAGCCAGGTAAAACCATCACCATAAAAACAGATAAAAGTATCAACAATGACAAAATATTTTTTTCAACCATATTCTATTATGTTTATAAAAATTAACCAAATACTAAAACCTTATCGCTATCCTCAACCATTTTAAGAAGATCTGACATTGTTGAAGCTGAACAAACTCCCGATTCTTTCTTGCCACGAAGTTCCAAGCAAGTTCCACAAGCAAGCATTGTTCCACCCAATTTTTTATATTCAGCTAACTTTTTTGAATTATCAAATTCTTTTGTATCAGATATTGTATCAAGTTCTGCCCCTTCAGACATCAAAAAAATCACTACCTTATGTTCAGCTTTTAAAGAAGTAATGCCAAAACGAAATGTATTCCAAATATGTTCTTGCTTATTTGATTGTAAAATAATTCCAATTTTCATAAATTTGTTTATCGAAAATACTACTCTAAATCTTTTTTCTTGGCTTCAAATTCCTCCTTATCAATTTCACCTTTTGCATATCTTTCTTTTAAAATATCTTGAGGAGTTTTTTTGTTGTCGCTATTTGCATAAGACTGTCCTGCAAACCATTTTATAAGCAATACTATTCCAGCAATCACCAAAATCCACCAAACCATCATAAAAATCCAAGCGAACCATCCAAAGCCATAGCTCATCATTGAATTTCCAAAATAATTTCCCATCATATAATTAAAATTATTCGGCTGATTATATCCACAGTTATTAGAATAACCTAAAATAAATAATAAAAATACGATTATACAAACAACTAAAATTATTTTCTTTATCATATATTTATTAAAGCATAAATTTATTATTTATTCAATTTTTTTATTAACAGACGTATTTTTTATATTATATTACATTATGTTATAATAAATTATTTTAAA
>MHPU01000044.1:0-15651 GCA_001820485.1 Candidatus Staskawiczbacteria bacterium RIFOXYD1_FULL_32_13 | reverse complement strand
ATTTATTTTAATAAAATGATTAACATAAAACATTTATTGAAAGTAGCTTCTGCATGGACAAGTATCGTATATACAGTTTGCTATGTGTGGATGGCAATTTACCCGCCCGTAAGAATAATGACTATGAGATATGCTTTTCATGCAAATACAACCTTTGGGGTAAATTATTTCAGTTTAGGATATTTTATTACAGGTTTAATTATATGGAATATTGTAGCAATATTAGCTATCTGGCTTTTTGTCTGGCTTTTTAAAACAATCAAACAATAAGAATACTATATTCGCAGAAAAAGTATCAAAAAAATGATACTTTTTCTTTACATTGAATCTGATAAAATTAGCTTATATTTTTTTATTACGACTACATTTGACCTAAACGTCCAAATTGCAAGAACAACAAGGTAAACACAATCACCATTACAACTGGAGCTATTATAGAAATATAATTTTTCTTACCAGGTTTAAAATATTTTAGCAATAAAGAATTACTTACCACAGATATTGAGCTTAAAGCCATTGCTAATCCTGCTAATTCTGGTTTTAAAATCAATCCAAAAACATAAAACAGACGAGCAGCAATTGGTATGCCTATAACATTATAAAACAAAGCAAAAAACATATTTTGTTTTATCTTAGACATTGTTTCTTTACTTAAATCAATAGCTGTTAGCACATCTCTTAAGTCATTTTTAATAATTACAATACCTCCTGTTTCCATAGCCACATCAGTACCTCCGCCCATTGCAATACCTAAATCTGCTTGAGCTAAAGCTGGAGCATCGTTAATTCCATCCCCCACCATTGCTACCTTAATTCCTGTTCCTTGTAATTTTTTAACTTCATTGGCTTTGTCTTCTGGTAAAACTTCAGCTAAAACATTTTTAATACCAACTTGTTTTGCGATTGCCTCTGCAGTTCTACGATTGTCCCCTGTAATCATATAAACTTCTATCTTTTGTTTTTGCAATTTTTGTACAGCTTCAATTGTGCTTTCTTTTAATGTATCAGCTACAGCGATTAATCCTAATATTTCTTTATCAGAAGATAAAATCATTGTTGTTTTTCCAGCTTCTTCTAATTTACTTATTTTCCTTTCAATTTTTGACACATCCAAACCAACTATATCTGCCATTAATTTTCTATTTCCAAAATAATATTTTTGACCATTAATTATACCTTCTACTCCATGTCCAGGAATAGCTCTAAAATTATTAACTTCATCTATATTTACATCTTCTTCTTGTGCATATTTCACAATTGCTTCAGCTAATGGATGTTCAGAAGATTTTTCTAAACTTGCAGAAATATTTATTAACTCATCTTCATCTGCAAGAGCTAAACCAACAACATCTGTAACTTCTGGTTTTCCTTTTGTTAGAGTTCCTGTTTTATCAAAAACAATTGCTTTAATTTTACAAGCAGCTTCAAGGGGCTCGCCTCCTTTAATTAACACTCCATGTTCAGCTCCTTTACCGGTGCCTACCATAATTGCAGTTGGAGTTGCCAAACCCAAAGCACATGGACAAGCAATAACTATAACTGCTGTAAAAGCCATCAAACTAAATGCTAATCCAGCTCCAATAATAAAAAACCATACTAAGAAAGTAATAATAGCTATAACAATAACAGCTGGTACAAAATAAGCTGAAATTCTATCTGCAAAAGCTTGAATTGGAGCTTTTGATCCTTGAGCTTCTTCAATTAATCTAATAATTTGAGCCAAAGCTGTTTCGTTTCCCACTTTAGTTGCTTTAAATTCAAAAGAACCAAATTTATTTATTGTAGCTCCAATAACATTATCTCCAATATTTTTTTCCAATGGAATGCTTTCACCTGTAACCATTGATTCATCAATAGATGAATTACCTTTTGTAATAATTCCATCAACAGGAATTTTTTCTCCAGGACGAACAACAATTATATCTCCCATAGCAACTTGTTCGATTGGCACATCTATAATTGTATTATTTTTGATTATTCTAGCAGTTTTGGGTTGCAAACCCATTAATTTTTTTATTGCTTCTGATGTACGTCCTTTTGCTTTGGCTTCAAGCCATTTCCCAAGAATAACAAAAGTAATTAAAAATGCAGCTGTTTCAAAATATAAATCAGCTATTTTTTCTCCGCCTGAACCAATTAAACTACTATTTGTAACAACGTGAATAATGAATATTACTAAACTATAAAAAAATGCTGTACTTGTTCCAATAGCAATTAAAGAATCCATATTAAATGTTTTCATTTTCAAGCTACTCCACATTCCTTTATAAAAACCAGCTCCAATAATAAACTGTATAGGTAAAGTGAGCAATAAAGAAATCACTCCAATTAAAGGCATTAAAAATTCTCTACCTGGTAAAAAAGCAAAAAAATCCAAAAGCATAAAATAAAGCATTGGTAAACTCAAGCCAAAACTCCATAAAAATTTATTTTTATAATCCTTTAATGTTTTTTCTTTTCTCTGTTTTTCTACTTCTGGATTATCTATATCTGCTAATTGAGCCTTATATCCTGATTTTTTTACTGCTTCTGATAATTTATCTATTGTGGTAATTGATTTATCATATAATACTCTTGCTTTTTCTGAAGCAAAATTTACATTAGCTTCTTTTACTCCTGGAACTTTTTTTAAACTTTTTTCAATAATACCAGCACAAGAAGCACAATGCATACCACTTATACTAAAAATAGCATTTTCTTGACCTCCTTGTTTTAGTTGAGGTTCTTTTTCTTTAACAAAATCCGCTGATTTTTTATCAGGTTCATTATTGGCTGTATCAATTTTAACAAAAGAGTTATCTGTGCTTGAATTACTATCTGAAAATATATTAAAAAGTTGCCTAATTTTAGAAGAGCTCATTAGTTTCTCAACAAATTCATCAGCATCTTTATTATCTTTTGGCACTTGGAATTCTCCTTTTTTTGTTTGAGTAATTTTACCATTAAAGGATGGACCTGAATCTTTTTGACTAAATTCACCATCCATTAAAACAGAGGTTTCTAATTTTAATTTAAATGGCTCTGTGTTTTCAACATTTTTTTTCTCCACAACTAAAATTTCTCCATTTTGCATATCTTGCTTATCATTCCCATTAGATGGATCCTCTTTTCTAATTATTTCTGCTAAATAACCTGCTTTTTTAATAGCCTCTAAAATTAGATTTTCATCTACATTGTCTTCTAAGTCAACTGTCCCCTCTCCACTTTTACTATCTATAACAGCTGATAAAAATCCTGGAACTTCTTTCAGCTCCATATTTATTATTTTTTCACATGACTCGCAATGCATACCAGAAATTTGTAAAAATATTTTTTTCATAATTTTTACCCAGTCAAATAAAATTCTAAAGAATTTTAATTTTGCTCTGCAAAATTATTTGACGGGTGAATTTTTAATTTTTTATTATGTTACCTTATATCCTTCTTCATTTATTACTGCCTTTATCTGCTGGGCAGTTATCCGAGAAGAATCAAATTCTAAAAACGCTTTACCAGATTCGTAATTCACAACAATTGAGCTGACTCCAGTCTTTTCAGGAAACATCATCTCAATTATTTTAGCGCACGAAGCACAATGCATTCCTGAAATATTTAATATTATTTTTTCCATATTTTTTTAAAATTTTCATTTTTCAAAATCCAATTTTTTAACATATAACGAATGTAACATCGTCGTAATTGTAAATTGAAAATTGTAAATTAAAAATTCATATTCTACCCCCACCTATGGTATAGGTGTATATTATCAAAATTAAAAACCTGTGTCAAGCTTCTCTTTCAACAGCAAGCTTTTATATTTTTTTCTAATTTTTGTTTAAATCTTTAAGTAATTTTTCAACATTGATACCATACATTTTACAGACATCTCCTATTTTTAATTCTGTCATTTCAAATTTTGCCATAGGACAAGACAAACATGGTACGCTATGTTTTGATAAAATTTCTTCTGATCCAGATTTTTCCATTATTTTTTCTAAAGTTGTCCCGATGCCGATTTTATCCGCATCGTGGATCCTCGATTGCTTAGCAATCGGGATATTTTTAGTAATTTTATTTTTCATAAGTAGTTAATTTTAGTGTTACCATAAAAACTATAATAAGAAGAAACGCAGTAAAAGCCATCATAGGAATTGTAATATATCCGAAACCCATAACAAATCTTTGAGCACAACTAATTGAATATCCAACTACAGAACAACCAACAGATGATGATGCAACGCCAATTTGTAAAAGATAGTGATAGCCAGCAATTACTACCCCAATAGCTGATAAAACAATACTATATGAAACAACTCCTATATCTTTTTTTAAAAAAGCCATTCCCAAAATAATTACTTGAGGATACATTAAAATTCGTTGAAACCAACAGAGTTTACAAGGTTCATATCCAGCAACCTCTGAATAAAACAGACTTCCAAGTGTGGCGATAAGTACAACCACAAATGCAAAAAACAATGCATATTTTCCAAAAAAATTTACAATTGATTTTTGCTTTAATAATAATGAAATAAGCAAAATAATTAAAGTGATTTGCCCAATAACCGTAAAAAATAAAAGTATTTGATTCACCATAAAATTAAAAAAATTAATATTTATTCAGGGAGTTGACAACCTGTTTTTTCTGAAAGCTGTTCTAAAGATATTAACCCACTTTGACGGGAGTTATCATTAAACTCCCATGTTGGATAACCCTCAAATTCCTTATCTTTACAAACAGGCATTTGTCCTTTACCATCAGGCGTTGAACATTCTGTGTATGGTAAATATTTGGCTGATTTGCCAAATAAACTTTTCTGTTTTTGACAATAAGAACACCAAAAAGTACCATAAAATTTGGCATTTTTTTCTTTCAGACATTTAGCAAAGTCATCAAGTCTTCCTGGCTGGATCTGCCAATTTATCCATAATACTGTAAGAGAACTAACAATAAAAACAGCAATAGCAATAATAATTATAGTTTTTTTCTTCATATTAATTTTTACTAAATATTTTTAATAAGTTTCAGAAAAACTTGATTTTGCACTAACTGTTGTAAGTTTAGTTGAACAAAATCCTGGCTCTTTATTAAATCCACTACAAATAACAGTTTTAAGAGCTTCTGATGTTCTGCCTCCAAAATTAAATTCTGAAACTTTAGCTCCTCCCATTATCAAAGTTGGCGAACCCTTAATACTATATTTTCGATTTAAAACAAAGTCTTGCTCAGCGTAAGCTAAACCTTTTTTTGAATCAGATACACAACTATCCAACTTTGTTATATTAATTCCTGTTGAATCTAAACACCCTTGAGTATCTCCTTTTTTCATATAACAAGAGACATAATCCCAATACTTATTATTTTGCTCATCTCTAATGCAAATTTGTTTTAGATTTTCTTGAGCTTCTTTATCTCCATGCATAGAAGTAATTTTCCCATTAGATACAGTACCCATATATCTTACTTTAATATTTTCTCTTGCCAAGGGGGCGTTTTTTATCACATCAGCTAAAACCCTTTGCATTTGCAAACCAAATGGGCAATTGCTGACAATATAAGCTTCAAGTATCGGCTTATCACTTTTTACTATTTCTGCCGATGGTAATTGTTGGTTATCTGCCAAAGCTTGAGGTTGTTGCTTTTGAGTTTCTTGTTGATTTTCAATCGACGTACTATTTATTAAACTAAACTTATTGCCTTGAATAAACATAAAAACAAGCATGATTATAAAAGATACCGCTATCACAATAACTGGTCGTGAGAAAATAAAAGGCGCATTTTCAGAAACAACAATGGATTCTTGACTATCTGATTTTTCTAAAATTTGTTCCGTCGCCTCATCGGTATTATTATCCTCAATTACTACTGCCTTAAAATTATTTACAGATTCAATATCTTTTATTATCTCATTTTCGTTTATTTTTTCTTCGTCAAAGAAAATAATGGCATTTCCAGACTCAGCTGATACTTTTATCTTTACAATACCCTCTTTATCTTTTAATCTGTCTTCAATTAGTAAGACACAAGAGTCACATTTAATATTATTAATTTTTAATTTTATTTTTTTCATAGCAATAAATTTTATTAATTTACTTGAATAGAACCAAAATTCATCATTTCCATACCACAAGTAATATCATAATTTCCTAAACTTGTTGGGGTAAATTCCATATTAATGATATTACCAGCAGATAAGTTAATAGCATTCTCATACAAACCAGGAATTTTAATCGCAGATCCACAACCACTACCGCTATCTTTTACATCAATTGTAAGTTTTACTTTTGTTCCAGCTTTTACCTCAAAAGCATTTGGAGCAAGATAATTATTTGAGGTATATGTTGCATTAATCACTTGTGTATTTCCTTGAACTTGAGCTACAGTATTAGAAGTATCTTTTTTAATGTTTGATCCACCTCCACAACCACAACCGCCTCCTCCACCACCACAAGTACTTCCCTTATTAGTAACTGCTGTATTCTGCCCAGTTGTCGCATTTGCCACCTGAACTACAGAATTTGATTTTGATGCGCTACTTACATCAACCGCTTCAATAATTCCTGTTACCATTCCCATCCAGCAAGAAAATTTATATTTGCCAACTTTTTGCACAGTAAATTCTTTTACAGAAACTTTTCCAGGAGTCAAAGGAATTGAATCAGAAAATAAACTTTTAGATATTACAGCATTTGTACATCCAGATGTTCCGGTATCTGTAATTTCCCATCTTACAGGCACTCCAACCCTTACCTTAAAATAATTTGGCTTATATCCGTTAGAATTTGCTTCCATTTTTATAACTTGTTTTCCTGCAACTATCAAAGGTAAATCTTTTTGGTCAATTTGTGATATATTTTGAGAATTATTAAATAAATCACCAAAACCAGTAAAGCCTAAAACATTCATTTGACTATTTATATTAAACAACGCAAAAAACAAAATCAAAAATCCTGCCACCTTAGAAAACTTTTCTGCAAAGCGCGGATTTGAAATAAATTTAACTGAGGAAAGTCCTATTAATAATAAAGCAGGAGCAGTTCCTAGTGCAAAAGCACCTGTAATTAATCCACCTTGAATAGCTGATCCCGATAATAATGCCATTCCCTGGGCGGTGATTGTAAATCCACAAGGCAAGAAAAAAGTTAAAGCTCCCATAGCAAATGGCATATACTTACCACTAAATTTTTTCTCATCTGCAATATTGCGAGTCATTGACTTTGGCAGCGAAAATTGAAATTTGCGCAAAGCTTTTACCCCAAGCATTTGAAGACCTAAAGCAATCATTAAAAATGAAACTACAATAACTAAAAATGAAGTAAATTGAAAAGATATTTGTAATTTACTTCCAATCATTCCCAAAATTCCTCCCAACACAGCATAAGAAACAATTCTGCCCACATTAAACATAATATGAGGTTGTAATTTTTGAGATGTAGTTGCTTGCTTTGAGGAATTCGAAGGGTTTGAATAAAGCTCCGACCACTGTTTTGACATAGACAAAACAATTCCGCCAACTAAAGCAGCGCATGAAGAAATTCCAGCTAAAAGACCAAGCCCCAAAAAAGTTGCTAAAGAAGAACCAGAGCTCACGTTTAAAAGCCCAGAAACTCCTGAATTATTCAAAAATAAAAATAATACAATAATTACCAAAGCTATATCAAAAGCAACTAAAGTCGAATTCATACCTTTTTTATTTTTCTGTTGATTTTCATTAGCTATATTTTGAATCTCTGAAAAAGTATAATTTTCTTTTTTAAACATTTCATTTAACTTATGTAAACTTGGCTTTTCATTTTCAGAGTTAACAACAACTTCCCCTTTTGAGGTTGAAGCATCAACAGATTTTACATCATCAATTTCCAATAATTTTTTCTCAATTAATATTTCGCACGAAGCACAGTGCATACCATTTACTTTATATATATGTTGTTTCATATTTTTATTTATTAATTTTAATTATTACTTATTAAATAATTTAGTTACTTTTAAAATTTCTTCTGTCATTTCCTGTTTCTTTTTCTCATTTTTTGAAGTCATAGCATGTTTAAAACAAGAGTTTAAATGGTTTTCCATCAACATTTCGTGAGCTGATCTTAATAGCCCGATTACAGCCAAATTCTGTTGCATAATATCAATGCAATAATTATCCTGCTCAATCATTTGTACAATTTTAGCAGTCAAAGAATTTGCTTTTTTAAAATTAATTAATGTTTTTTCCTTATTGATTGTCATATTTTTTTACTCTTCTTAAAAATCGCGATCGCGTGATTTGAGAAGAGTAATTATTTTGATTTATTTTTATATCTTTATTTACCCATGCCTATGGTATAGGTACATTATAGCAAAATAAAAAGCCTTGTCAATACCCAAAAAGATAATTCTATTTGATTACTCCCCCGCCGAGAACTTCATTACCACGATAAAAAACTGCAGATTGACCTTCTGTGACAGCACGTTGAGGTTTAGTGAAAATTAAATTTCCGTTTTTAAAAAGATTTGCTTTTTGCGATTTTGTTCTGTATCTTATCTTTACATCAAGTAAAAAAGGGAAACTTTTAGGTTTATTTATCCAGCTAATATCTATAACTTTTGCTTTTTTGCAAAGCAAATCTTTTTCGCTTCCAACATAAATAATATTTTTCTTAATATCTTTTCTCACCACAAAATATGGACCATGACCATCTTTTATATCCAGCCCATGACGCTGACCAATAGTATAATAATACACGCCATCGTGAGTTCCAATGACTGGATCCCCACTTTCGCGAGGATGACACGAATTATTTTTTATTAAAACGATATTTCCTTTTTTTGGTTTTATATAACTTTTTAAAAAATTCTTCATATTTAAAGGCCCAATAAAACAAACTCCTTGGCTATCTTTTTTTTCAGCATTTTCTAAACCAAACTTCTTAGCCAATTTTCTTACTTCTGATTTTTCTAAACCACCTACAGGAAAAATAATTTTTGATAATTGCTCTTTCTTTAAAGTATATAAAAAATATGTTTGGTCTTTATTTTGATCAACTGCTTTCAATAACTTATCTGAGCGAGCCAAATAAATTTTTCGAGCACGCGGGTGCCCCGCAGAGAGGCCGTGGCGCGCAGAAAAATTTGATTTGGCTAGCGAAGTACGAGCATAATGACCTGTCGCCACAAAATCTGCACCCATTTTTATTGCTTTATCATAAAATAAACCAAACTTTATAACTTTATTACACATTACATCAGGATTTGGAGTAATTCCTTTTTTATAAGAATCAATCATATATTTTCCAACCTGCTTTTCATATTCTTTTGAATAATCCCAAGTCAAAAAAGAAATGCCAAGCTTAGCACAAACTGCCATAGCATCTTGTCTATCTTGTTTCCAAATGCATACACTTCCCAAAACTTTTGGACTCCATTGTTTCATATAAACTCCAACTACATCAAAACCAGCTTTTTTTAATAAAGCTGCAGAAACAGAACTATCCACCCCACCAGACATAGCTACATAGACTTTAAGTTTTTTGTTTATTATCATAAAGCGAGGCAAATGAACTTTTTTTGTAGGTTGTCCGCCTAAGGCGGGCAAGCTGGAGCACACCGCAGTGGCTCAGCCACGGAAAAAAAAGTTTATTTACCGAGCGAAAAATTACCCATAATATTTTTCATTGTAAAATTTAATCAATTGTTCAATTTCTGGAATTGCACTAGGATCGCCTACTCCAACCTTTAATTTCTTTTGAACATCAAGCAAAGTTTTAGCTCCATCAAGCACAGCGCTTTCAATATCTTTATCTGTAATATTTAAATTTTTATCAATTATTTTTGCACCATCTACAATAATTCTTTGATGTTGAGCAGTATTTCTAAAATAATTGTTTACTGCTTGGCGAAATGCTTTGTCACACAAAACAGAGCAATGCACTTTTCTTGCTGGCAAGCCATGAAGTCTTTGCATTATATCTTGGGGTCTTACCTTTAAAGCATCTTCTAGCTTCATCCCGCCTTTTTCCGTAACCATCACAGAAAACATTGAAGTAGATGCAATAGCAGAAGCACAACCAAAAGTTCGCCATTTTAATTTTTTAATTTTTTCTCCGCCAGCTGGCGGACCAACTTTAATCCAAATTTTCATTACATCCCCACACTGAGGACTTCCCACTTGCCCTTCTGCATCAAACTCACTCTTCTTAGGATCTTTTAATAAAAGATTTTGAGGCTTAAAAAAATGACTTTTTACAACATCTGAATACACCCAACTCTCATTGTTATTATAACTTAATACATCTTTTGACTTTTTAATATTTTTTTTCATTTTTGAAAATATATTTTAGTGCGAGCTGATATGTCTTTTTCGAGCACGCGGGTGCCCCGTAGAGAGGCCGTGGCGCGCAGAAAAAGACATGTCAGCGAGCGAAGAAAAAAAGTTTATTTGCCAGCGAATTATCCCATTTTTACATTTACTGGAGAAATTTTGCGTAAATCAGAAGCAATTTTTGGTAAAACTTTTAAAACATAATCTAAATCTTTTTTTGTAGTACTTCTGCCCAAAGTGAAACGCAAAGCTCCATTGGCAAATTCATAAGGTCTACCCAAAGCTAAAATAACATGAGATGGTTCTAAACTTTGCGAATCACAAGCAGAACCTGTAGAACAATAAATTCCATATTTATCCAGCCACAAAAGCATAGCCTCACCTTCAATATCTAAAATAGAAATATTTATATTATTGGGCAATCTTTTTTCTTGTGATCCATTTAATACAACTTTGGGAATTTTAACTAAAACTTGTTTTATAAAATAATCTCTTAATTTTGTTTCACGGACTGATTCTGTTTTTATCTTTGCGTTTGCAATTTTAAGCGCTTCGGTTAAGCCAACAATTCCTACAATATTTTCTGTTCCACTTCTTCTGCCCTGTTCCTGCCCTCCGCCAAAAATTATTGGCTCTATTCTAACACCGGATTTTATATATAAAACTCCGGTTCCTTTTGGTCCATAAATTTTACTTCCATTTATAGTAAGCAAATCCACTCCCAAATTTTGTACATTTAAATCTAAAAATCCCGCAGCCTGGCAAGCATCAGTATGAAAATATATAGGAGTTTTAATATTTCTATTTTGCCTATCTTGTCTTATTTGTTTAATAATTTCTGCAATTTCTCTAATTGGCTCAATAGTTCCTATTTCATTATTTGCATACATTATAGAAACAAGAGTTGTTTTATCATTTATAGTTTTTTTAAGATTATCTATCAAAATAATACCATCTCTATTTACTGACAATATAGAAAGCTCAAAGCCCACTTTTTTTAAACTTTCAGCAGTAAATAAAACTGCATGATGTTCTATACTAGAAACAATAATATGATTTCCAAAACTTTTGTTTGTGCGCATAACTCCCAAAACAGCTAAATTATCTGATTCAGTGCCTGAACCTGTAAAAACTATTTCTTCTATCCTGCAGCTTAAAATTTGAGCAATTGTCTTTCTTGCTTTAATTAATTCTGCTTTAGCTTCTCTTCCTGCTTTGTGCAAAGAACCTGCATTACCATAAATTTTTGCCTGACAAACAGCCATAGCTTTTGCCACTTTTTTATCCATAGGAGTAGTTGACGCATGATCTAAATAAATATTTTTCATTTAATTAATTGGGCTAATGTTATATCTTGCAAAGTTTTTGACAAAGAATTATCAATTTTTTTCCAAGCATTTTTTGCAATACATTTTTTATTTCTTGGACAAAAAGGACAATTAGTCATTGCTTTTGTTCCCTCTAAAGAACTAATTATATTTTTCACATTTATTTTATTTGGGTTTTTTGTAAGTAAATATCCGCCAGTAGAACCTTTAGACCCTTTAACTAATTTTGATTTTTCTAAACAAGAAATAATCTTTTCCAAAAAATCAAAAGGCATTTCTTCTTTTTCAGACAAAAATTTAACAGAACAAACTTTTTTTGCTTTGTAATTTTTAGCTAAGATAATCATAGCCCTAAGTCCATATTCAACTTTTTTTGTAACTTGAAACATATTTTTTTAAAAAATAAAAACAGACTAAATCAGTCTGCTTTAATATTACCATAAATAAAATTTTTTGCAAGAAAAAAGTGGTATCTCCGAAGAGTTACCACTTAATATATCGATTAGAGCCGAAGCTCAAGTTTTTTCGATTTGCCATCTTTCAAAAGAAAGATGACCTGAAAGATCAAACAATGGCAAGGAGGGGGTCGCCGACCCGTAAACTTCGCCGAGAAATGCCGGCGACCCCACTCCAACGCCAGATCACCAACCTTCCTACTTTTAGTTTATCAAAACCCAGTCCCCGTGTCAAGCCCCTTCCATTGTAGCCACACCAAATCATCGTCATAATGATGGGTAGCCAGCAATTTAAGACTGATAGAAGTCTCAGGAACTTCAATTGGACAAACTGTGTCCCACACCAAAACATTGCTTTTCACCTTCTTACTCCGCGCATCTGCTCCGGTTTCCTCATGACACAGTTTACACTTCGGGCAAACAAGAAGAATTCTTTGACTCCAAAGACCAACTCGTTCCTTGTTGCCCTCATTCATCTGCCCGTCGCATCCAACTCTTCTGCAATCCATAATACACACTTCCTTTCTACAAAATTACCAAAGAACAAACAAAAAAACCTCCGGCTAGGAGGCTTCACAATTCTTTTTTCTTTTTTACGATTTGTGAATAAAAAACCTCCCAACCTTGTGAGATAATAATAAGGAAAGTAACAATGCTGTTTGGTTTATATTCATAATTTTATATTACTCTTTTAAAATTCTGTGTCAACCCCTATAAATCTATTTTATGAATTTCTTAATTTTATTATAAAATTTTAACTTTGAAAAATATGATGAACCAAAATGTCCACCTTTATTTAATAAAACTAATTCCGAACCGGTTTTTTTGCAAAACTCAACAGCTGGCTTCCAATTAACTGATCTATCATCTTTTGCATGAAAAATCATAATCTTTTTACCACTAACTTTATCTACATTATTTATTGGATTATAAAATTTTCCTAATTTTAATTCATTCCACTTTTTCGTATCTATTCTATAAGCATTTCCATAAGCTAGTTTTGCATATTTAAAAGATTTATCTAATGGCTCATCTTTACTTTCACTACTCCAATCAATTACAGGAGATAAGGTTACTACTTTTAAAACTCTTTTATCTTTAGAATTTAATATAGCAGCTGGTCCGCCAAAACTACAACCAAAAAGATATAATTTACCTAATTTAATAAAATATTTTTTATTATTCTCTAAACAAATAAAACCTTTTGGTAGTTGATTAATTACATCTTGAATATCTAAATCTAAAGATTTTTTTAAAAAAGACCCATCACTTTCCCATGTTCCCCTATATCTTGGATGAAAAACCCAAAAACCTTTATTAGAATAAAAATTTATTGTGTCTGATAATTTGGGTACAGATGGTACTCCGCTAGAAATAATAATTACTTTATTTGAAGGTTTTTTTGGTGGTAGAAATTCACAAACAATATCTTTTGCAAAACGAGTTCTAAATGGTTTCATATAATACTTTTTTTAAATTTATATTTTATTTTACATTAATTTCTTTTATTTTACAATTCACATTATCATATTAATTTTTAACTAATTTATTAGATTACCAGATGATAAATTAAAATATTTAGCGGCATTTTTACCCTGAATTACAACTTCTAAAAATCTATTTTTACCCAAACCAGAGCTTCCTGTGATTATTGCTGGTTTTTTATCAGGCACATCTTTTAACCTCTTGTAATATTTTAATTTGCCAAAATTTGTTTTTAGAAAATTACCAAATTTTAAGTTATATTCTTTTGCAAAAACTGTTGTTTTACAATTACCAAAATTATCCACCCACCAAATTGCTTTTGGCACATCAGAAATTTCACCAATAGAAATTTTTTTGCTTTTTATACTTTTATTTTTCCACAGATAATATGCAACTCTTGGTTCAAAATCAAAACTTCTAAATTGACTATTTTTTATGTAACTAATTTGTTCTTGTTTTATATATTTTTTATCAGCTAATATGTTTAAAGATTCTTCTGTATCTAAAATATTAATAAATTTAGTCATCTTTAATTTATTTACCAAAGAAAGTGTCAACCCGTCTATACTAGACACAATTAAAATTTTCTTATACCAAAAATACCCAAAAGGCGTGCCATTCTTAAACTTTTTCCCTTTTCCTCCCCTTGGAGCTACATTCACAATTATTACCCCTTTTTTATTTTCATTTGCATCAATTGCATCAATTATATTTCCGCTTGCCTCCAATTCATTTTTCACTGCAATAAATGTAGGCTGAGTTTTAAACAATGATTTCACCCTTATAACTTGTCTAGCAGAATCATTTGGGTCATTGCAATCGTTTATTATTGTTATATTCATTTTATTTTTTTACCAAAAAAAATCCCTACGTAAGAGGGCTGTTTGTTGATATGTTAATTATTATTTTTTAATTCTTAAACAAAAATACAGCCCTCATTTTGTGAGTCATCATAGACATAGACATCATTTTATCATTTTGAAACTGCATTTTATTCATATATTATATATATTATCAGAATTAAAATCATTGTCAACCCTTAATACTTTTTAAAAAATATTTATATAAAATAAAAAGACGGTAGCGTTTGCGACTGCAAAACGTTTCCCGCCTTTGTTGCGCCCCTTCCTCCGCCGAGGGGCTAGCAATTGAAATTCTCCAACACCCAACGCTCAATCTCTTGCCAACCCTCTGAGCCTTTGTACCTGCCATTACAGCTTGATTCAACCAAAGAGATAACAAAAAGAAAAACACACATCAGAACCGCTTTTTGTTTGTCTTCTCCTGGCAAATCAGAAACCACTGCTTTAGCCATGCATTCCCTAAAATCGTTTGGGAATGTCGCAACCTTTAAGAGATTCTCCAAATACTCCTGCAATGAGTCAAAGAACACAGAACTACTCCCACCGCATTTTTGATAAGAATAATCGATGCCCGCAAGAATATATTCCATATAAATTCTTGCTATCAAAGCTTTCGCGCCAGGAAAACAATCTAACGCCTCATCTGCGGTCTTCATGTGACCGTTTAAACGAAGACTCATGACACCCCCCCTTTTTTTAACTTGTGGAATGAACAACTTTTTCTACACCAACCGTTGGTGCAAAAAAACGAGCCCCCTTCTTTTGGAAAAGGGGCTCGTTTGATTTCTCTAAATTACTTATTTATTTTAGAATGCTCAAACCAACCTCTTTTCCTAAGGGGCTAAAATAAAACCAATAGATTTTATTTACAAGGTTGATTTGATTCATAACAATTTAATAATAGCAGATTATATAAACAAGTCAATAGTTATTTGCTTTTTATCTCTTTTTTAAATTCAATATAAGAATAAACAAAACTATAAACTACAGAAAACATTACTGGAATAATTACAAGATAAAAAG
Source organism: Candidatus Staskawiczbacteria bacterium RIFOXYD1_FULL_32_13 (assembly GCA_001820485.1). GTDB lineage: Bacteria > Patescibacteriota > Minisyncoccia > Minisyncoccales > Staskawiczbacteraceae > XYB1-FULL-32-11. The sequence continues at coordinate 217 of MHPU01000044.1, read as the reverse complement.
CAATGTCAGGAATAACAAGTCCAAATAAACAAATTATCCCTGAGATTTTAAATAATTTACCGCCAAGCTTATGAGTTTTATTCCAAACATTTTCACTAGCTAAAGTCCAAGGAGTTCTTATACCAATAAAATAATTTTTCTTTGCATTTTCTATTAACACTCCTGAGTAAAAAAACAATACTCCAAGAGCTGGCGCCATAAATTGGCCCATATTAAA
>MHPU01000043.1:1990-23562 GCA_001820485.1 Candidatus Staskawiczbacteria bacterium RIFOXYD1_FULL_32_13 | reverse complement strand
CCATTATACTTTCCTTTCATAATTTTAAAAGAGTAGGTGTATCATATCATATGAACCAGCGCAACCTATTGACACGGGTTAAAAAATATAATAAGATGGTCTTACATGATAAATAAAATACTTACTATTATTAAAAAAAGAAGCGGATAACATCTGATTTTTTATTTTAAATTTCAGAATGACCGCTTTAAACTAGCGGTTTTAAATTTCTAAAAATATTTTTACTTTTATTATTAATTACGGATTAAAATTGTCGGTAATTAATAATAGAAGCAAAGAAACAATTGTTGCAGGACTGAAACTTTGACAATTTAATCTCAACTAATTTCGACGGGGGTCTTATTAGTTGAGAATGTAGGTAAAAAAATGCATACAACAAAAATAAGTTCATTTTAAAGATACATAAAATCTGTATCTATGACTTACGCAAAGAAAATAGGTTATATGCGAATGGTGGATGCCTTGGGATATTGAGGCGATGAAAGACGTGGCGTGCCTGCGATAAGCTTCGGGGAGGTGGCTAGCAACCTTTGATCCGGAGATTTCTGAATGAGGAAACTCTACAGTGTTAATACATTGTAATCTGTCCAACTTTTTGTACAAAAAAATGAAGAGTAGTCATGGCTGGAAACAGCACTTTCTTGGATCACTTTCTTGCTCCTTCTTGGGGTGATTTAAGAAAGCCTCGAAACATGGCTACTCTTCTAAATTAAAGACTGAGTCGAAATCGTCGTTATGCTGGAATCCAATTGCCAGTAAACATAAAGGGGCGCCACGAATCGACTCAGTCCCTTTTTCAATTTATAATTGAGTACAAAAAGTTGGACAGAAGCTAACCCGGTGAAGTGAAACATCTCAGTAGCCGGAGGAAAATAAAAAAATGTGTTTTACTTCGTAAAACACGCATTCCCTTATTAGTGGCGAGCGAAAAGGGAACAGTCTAAACCAGTATTTATATTGGTGTTGTAAGGATTTAACGTCGGGGGCATTATTTGTTTCTCGTATAGTCGAGAAATAAATAATGTGATCCGAGGGAGAATAAGTTAAAAGGGTTAAAAGAAGCACTCTGGAAAGAGGCGCCATAGGAGGTAATAGCCCTGTATTTAAAAATTCTTTTATGCTCCTTGTTAAGTTTCTTAAGTACTGTCGGGAATGATAACCCGGCAGGAAGCAGGCTAAACTATTAGCCAAGACTAAATACTCAATATCACCGATAGTGAACCAGTACCGTGAGGGAAAGGTTAAAAGTAGGCCGTTGAGGCCGGTGAAATAGAACCTGAAACCATTTGCTTACAAAGAGTTGGAGCCTGGCGCAAGCCGGGTGACAGCGTGCTTTTTGCAGAACGAGCCAACGAGTTTTATTATGCGGTTTGTCTAAGCCCTTCTGGGGCGCAGACGCAGGGAAACCGAGTGTTAATAGCGCGAATATATCGCATGATAAAGACCCGAAGCCAGACGAGCTTACCTTGAGCAGGATGAGCCTCTCCGAAAGGAGAGGGGAGGTCCGAACCCGTGAGACGTGCAATCCTCTGGGATGACTTGAGGTAAGGAGTGAAAAGCTAATCGAGTTTGGTAATAGCTGGTTCTTCCCGAAACAGCTTTGGGGCTGGCGTCTATGATACATTGTGGGGGTAGAGCACTGAATAGAATTCCTTGGAGTTTCTCCAGGTATTCTAATCAAACTCCGAATACCATAATCTTTTACATAGGCAGTAAGACTACGGGGGCTAAGCTCCGTGGTCAAAAGAGTAACAGCTCAGATCATCGTCTAAGGTCCCTAAATTAAACTAAGTGTTTTGAAGGCAGTATTTTGCCCTCGACAGGCAGGAAGTTAGCTTAGAGGTAGCTATCTTTTAAAGAGTGTGTAACAACTCACTGTCCAAACTTCTGGCTTTTGCCAGAGGAGGGGCGAAACGCGCCAAAGATTTCCGGGACTAAAGTTTAATACCGAAGACATGGATGCAACCATACCTCAGTGCGCTGAGGATGGAATTACTAATTTCTAATTAACCTAATTTCTAATTAAGTGCTAATTTTTTACCAAATTCCAAATAAGTTCTAAAAATATACAAGTTAAAAGCCGTTGATGTTATCGCAGGCTCTAGTTCGTCAGTTATAGGAACTGACACCTTTCCTTATTCGTTCCAGCCTCCGATCTCGAATGAGGGGTGCATCATCAAGAGCGCCTTGACCTCTTGACCCGGCTGGATGGCGGGTAAGTGGCTGAAACTGTCGTTCCCCTCAATCCGGACATAACAGGGCAAGGGTTCTCCCGTATTGTTCTTGAGGAAAACGTTGCCATTCCGATCGACCCGGATTTCCAATTTGTACGACGGCATTTGCGGTCTCCTTTGTTAGTTGACTGGATTGAACTTTAACACAATTTAATTATAGCATATTAAAGAAACCTTGTCAATAGGCAAAAACAAGAAAAAACAAAATGTAGAATTTATTTGGGATTTGGTAATTGGTATTTATTTAGAAATTAGAAATTTAGATTTAGAAATTCCACCCGAGCGTAGCGAGGTGTGGTTGCGTGGTAGGGAAGCATTCTTAGTGCACTGAAGCCGGCGGGTAACCAAAGGTGGAGCGCTAAGAAGAGAGAATGTTGGCCTGAGTAACCGCAATGCAGATGAAAGCTCTGCACATCGAAAGTTCAAGGTTTCCTTGGCAATGGTAATCAACCAAGGGTTAGGCGGTCCTAAGGGAAAGCCGAGAGGCGTACTCGATGGATAGTGGGTTAATATTCCCACCCTTGAATATATTTTTAACAAGTTGCGCAATGTAGTAATTCTAGCGGATAATTGGATTTCACGCTCTTGGTCTAAGGAGCAATCTGAAGACACAGAAAATTCGGAATTTATTCCGGAAATTAGAGTGAGCGCGTTGCCTAGAAAAGGCTTGTTAAGTTAAATTTATTTAAACCGTACCGTAAACCGACACAGGTGAACAAGCGTAAGTATGCTAAGATGAACGGGTGAGACCTCGTTAAGGAACTAGGCAAATTAGTGGCCGTAAGTTCGCAATATGGCCTGCCCAAGTCCGCAAGGATTTTGGGCTGCAACAACCGTACTTCAACCGACTGTTTATCAAAAACACAGCTCCCTGCTAAACTCGTAAGAGGAAGTATAGGGGGTGATCCCTGACCAGTGCTGGAAGGTTAAGCTTGGGGGTCGTATCCGCAAGGGTATGGCTCACTGAGTGAAGCCCCAGTGAACGTCGGCGATAACTATAATCGTCCAAAGGTAGCGTAATCCCTTGCCAGGTAAGTTCTGGCCCGCATGAATGGGTTAACGAGTTGAAGACTGTCTCGACGAGGCGCCCGGTGAAAATGCAGTACCAGTGAAGATGCTGGTTACCTGCGGCTAGACGGAAAGACCCCGGAAGCTTTACTGTAGTTTGATATTGACTTATGATTTTTAATGCGTAGTGTAGTGGGTAGCCTATGAAGCGGTAATTTCGGTTACTGTGGAGGCGACGATGAAACACCCATCTTTGAAAATTATAATTCTAATTCACTTTATTGTGATGACAGTGTTAAATGGGCAGTTTAAATGGGGCATTTGCCTCCTAAAGAGTAATGGAGGCGTTTAAAGGTTAGCTAGCTCCGTATGGAAATCGGAGCGATAGGGCAAAGCCATAAGCTAGCTTTACTGCAAGACGTATATGTCGCGCAGTTGCGAAAGCAGAACTTAGTGAACCGACTTGATTTTTATAGAAAACAAGAAGATCATCAGCCAAAAGCTACTCCGGGGATAACAGGCTAGTAGAGCCCGAGAGTCCATATCGACGGCTCTGTTCGGCACCTTAAAGACATTGGGGTACCATAGTAGCAATACTATAAACCTAATTAGTCTGTTATTTATAATTTTTATAATCTTTTCAAAAAAAGGTTAAACATTGGCTTATAACGGAGAACGCCATATTATTTGCTCAAATATATGGTCAACCCCGTGGGAAGTTTACAATTATTTAATTGTATAACCCCGTAGAGACTTGTTCTAATTTGTAGAACAGATAAAAGTTTATTTAAAACTTTTATAACACGCCAACGCCTCGTTAAGCGAGGATGAAGATATAGTCCGATCCTTAGAGTAATCTAAGAAAAATGCTGACAGCGATGTCGGCTCAACACATCCTGGGGGTGAAGCCGCTCCCAAGGGTTTGGCTGTTCGCCAATTAAAGTGTTACGTGAGCTGGGTTCAAACCGTCGTGAGACAGGTTGGTCCCTATCTACCGCAGGCGTTGAGTTTTGAGGGGATTTGCTCCTAGTACGAGAGGACCGGAGTGAACTGACCTCTGGTGTACCAGTTGTTCTGCCAAGAGCATCGCTGGGTAGCTATGTCGGGAATAGATAAGCGCTGAAAGCATATAAGCGCGAAACTAACCCCAAGATGAGAACTCTTAGATTTCCCGCAGATGACGGGATTGATAGGCTTCAGGTGTAAGGCTAGTAATAGCTTCAGCCGAGAAGTACTAATAAATCATACATTTTTTTAGCGTAAGTTCTATAGATACAGATTTTATTTATCTGTTTGAATTTATTTTGCTATGCTAATTTTAACTACATAAATTTAAAATCACCGGAATTGAGTTTTCCGGTGGCAATTATACTGAGGTTGTCCCACCTGTTCCCATTCCGAACACAGAAGTGAAATACCTCAAGGCCGATGATAGTCGCAAGGCGAAAGTAGGTAGTTGCCACCAGAACACTCAATTTTTTTTGCAAAAAATGTCAATATTTGCATATAATTTTTATTTTTGGTAAACTTATGGTGAGACATTACTAAAAATATGAATAAGTTTTTAAATAATAATAAAAATAAAAAAAATGGCTGGATAAAAATTGTTACAGGAATTGTTGTGTTAATTTTGTTTGTGGTAATTTTAAATTTATTTTCTTATAAAATTAGAAGCTCAGTTTATTATGTTTCTCTGCCAGTTCAAAAGATTTTCTCAAATGCTGGTAGCAATACTGCATCAGTTTTATCATCAGTTTTTAATTATAAAAATTTACAAAAAGAAAATAAGGATTTAAAAAATGAAAATCAAAAGTTATTATCTCAAATGGCTTATTTTTATGATGAAGCAGAGCAAAATCAAGCAGTGAAAGATATTCTAGCTTGTAGTCAAGAAGAAGATTTTAATTTAGTTTTAGCTGATATTACAGGTTTTGATTTAAAAGAAGATTTTGCCTTAATTGATAAAGGAAAAGACAGCGGAATTTTAGAAAATATGGCAGTTGTATCTTCACAAAAAGTTTTATTTGGCAGGGTTTTTAAAGTTTATAAGAATTACTCTCAAGTAATGCTTATTTCTAATAAAAATAGTATTTTAGATGTAAAAATTTTAATTACTAAACCTAGTCAAGATGAAGCTATTAATATAGAAAATGATAATTCTGCTTCTGTTTTTGGGGTAGTAAAAGGCAAGGGTGGATTTTCTGTATTTTTAGATTTGGTGCCAACAGATCAAAAGATAAATAACGGGGATATTTTAACAACATCAGCTTTAGAAGGAATTTTTCCAAAAAATCTTTTGATTGGCAAAATAAAAGAAAAAGAAAAAAATGATTTAAAACCATTCCAAACTGCTTCAGTCCAGCCGTTTTTCGATGTTAAGAAAACAGAAAAGGTATTTGTAATAACAAATTATAAACAAGAAAAATAATGTGGTTTAAATATTTACTTATAACGATCGCATTTTTTATTTTAGCTTTAGTGCAGGCAAGTTTTTTTACATATTTTAGTATTTTAGGAGCAGTTCCAAGTTTTATATTTATCTTATTTCTTCTTATATTGTTTTTTTACAGGAAAGATAGAATTTTTAGCATATTTACTGCGATTGTTGCAGGATTTTTTTTAGATGTTTTTTCAATATCTATTTTTGCTTCTAATATTGTTTCTTTTTTGATTATAAGTTTTGCTTCTGAAAAACTATTTTCAAATTTGAAAGAAATTGATGAAAAATTTTCAATTTTTCATTTCATTTTATTTTTCATTTCATTCTTCATTTTTAACGAATTATTTATATATTTAGTTAATTATTTTTTAGGTAATTTGTCTTTTAATAATTTAAGTTGGATTTTTTTAGTAGAAATTGTATATAATTTAGTATTTGCAATTATCGCCTTTTATGCTTTTAAAAAATTACAAAGTAAAAAATAAATATTCTGCTAGTATTGAACCGCACGAGGTATTTTTGGATAATTTGGAGAAAGATAAAGAAGCAGAATCTGGATTTTCTGAAAAAAGATTTGAAGTTCCTTTAAAGGAAAGAAAGGCCTATATTTTGCTTGCATTATTTATTTTAGTTACTATCTTAATTTCTTCAAAAGTTTTTTATTTGCAGGTTTTTGAAGGCAAAAATCTTCATGCACTAGCTGAAAATAATAAAGGGAAAATAGTATTAATTAAACCTGAAAGAGGGATAATTTATGACAGAAATTTAAAAAAAATGTTATCAAATTCTCCTGCTTTTGATTTAGTTTGTGATAGAAGAGGATTTCCAGATTCGAGTCTGGAAACTAAAGATCAAATAGAAAAATTATCTAATATTTTAGGCAAAGATTCTTTTGATTTAGAAAAGCAAATCAATGATTCACAGGAGCCAGTTGTTTTAATAAAAGAGAATTTATCTCATGAAATAATTTTAATTTTAGAAGCTAGAATTAACGAATTTAAAGGATGCTTAGTTGAAAATAATATAATAAGAAATTATGTTCTTGGAGAGTCATTTTCACATTTATTAGGTTATGTAGGTAGAATCACTCAAAATGAATTTTTGAGTCAAAAAACTTATGCAATAAATGATAGCTCTGGAAAATCTGGACTTGAAAAATCTTATGAGCAGTATTTAAGGGGAATTCCTGGAAAATTAGAATTTCAAAAAACAGCTGTTGGCATTCAAAAGGGTCAAGAAATAATTTCAGAGCCTATATCGGGAAACAATGTAGTATTAAATATTGACTCTGATTTGCAGCAAAAGATTTATGAGGAACTTGAAAAAAGTATAAAGAATGTTGGGTCTAAAAAGGGTTCAGCTGTGGCTTTGGATCCAAGAAATGGACAAGTTTTAGCTTTAGTCTCTTTTCCATCATATGATAATAATCTTTTTGCAAAGGGCATATCTCAGAAAGATTTAGATTTGCTTTTAAATGATAATTCCCAGCCTTTTTTTAACAGGGCAATTTCTGCTCAATATCCCACAGGGTCTACAATAAAGCCGTTTGAAGCTTCAGGTGCACTGCAGGAAAAATTAATTTCTCCAATAAAATTAATAAATGATCCAGGATTTATTGAAGTTAAAAGTAAATATGATCCTAGCATTGTTTATAGATTTGGTGGAGTTACGCCTCATGGATGGGTAGATATGAGAGAAGCAATTGCTGTTTCTTCAAACATTTATTTTTATACAATTGGTGGAGGATACCTTGATCAGCAAGGATTGGGGCCAACTAAAATTGCAAAATATTTGTCTTTATTTGGTTGGGGAGAAAAAACAGGCATTGATTTGCCAGGAGAGTTTAAGGGTTTTATACCAAGTCCTGAATGGAAAAAAGAATATAAAAAAGAAAGTTGGTGGGATGGAGATACTTATAACCTTGCAATTGGTCAGTCAGACTTGCAAGTAACTCCATTGCAGTTGGCGCTAGCTTACGCTACAATAGCTAATGGTGGAACTTTATATAAACCACAGATTGTAAATAAAATAATTGATACATCTACGCAGGAACCAATGATTGTAAAACAATTTGAGCCTGAAATTGTAAGACAAGGTTTTATTGATAAAGAAAATTTAAAAGTTATTCAAGAGGGTATGAGAGACGGCGTAGCAAAATCTTATGGTTCTTCTTATTTCTTAAATAGTTTGCCTGTTGCAGTTGCTTCAAAAACTGGAACAGCTGAAATAGGTAAGGATGGATATTATAATACTTGGGCTTCAGTTTATGGCCCTTATGAAAACCCAAATATTGTTTTGATTGTTACAATTGAAGAAGTAGAAGGTTTGAGGTCAGGATCTTTAACTGTGGCAAAAGAAGTTTTAAATTGGTATTTTAGCCAGTCTCGTTAGACTGGAAATCACAAATCACAAATTCCAAATCACAAATAAAAATTTCGTGTTTGTAATTTGGTGCTTGTAATTTGTAATTTTTCACATTATGGATTTTATAATAAAAAATTTACAAGATAATGCTTTAAATATATCCAGAAGAATTGGTTATTTAATGTTGGGCGCAGAAAGCAGTAATGTTTATAATATTGTTAGAAAACTTTCGGGAAATCATTATCCCAGATTTCATGTTTATTTAAAACAGCAAGGCTATGATTTTACTTTTAGTTTGCATTTAGATCAAAAACAACCAATTTATCAAGGTACTCACGCCCATAACGGAGAATATTTTGGGCCAGTAATTGAAGACGAAGCTTTACGAATAAAACAAATTTTATCCGCCAATTTGGCGGACAGGCAAAACAATGAAAGATATTAAAGTTTTATACGAGGATAATCATATAATTGCAGTGTTAAAACCCTCAGGAGTTTTAACTCAGAGCGATGGTTCGGGAGATGTTTCTTTGTTTGATGAAGTTAAAAATTATTTAAAAGAAAAGTATCAAAAACCGGGAAACGTATTTCTTGGACTTGTTCATAGATTAGATAAGCCAGTTACAGGAATTGTTTTGTTTGCCAAAACTTCAAAAGGGGCAAGCAGGTTGTCGGAACAATTTAGAGAACATACAATTCAAAAAACTTATCATGCAATTGTATTGGGAAAATTAAAAAATGAAAAAGGGGATTTGAAAGAAAAAATAAATAAAATTTCATTTTTTGCTGAAGGTTTTACTAATAAAACAGATGAGGAACTTTTGGCTGAAATTAAAAAAGCAACTAAAACTAGAACAGCAGAACTTTCTTATGAAGTAGTAAAAAGTAATGGAAAGTTTTCGCTTTTGAAGATTTTGCCAAAAACCGGAAGATTCCATCAAATAAGAGTGCAAATGGCAGAAATGGGAAATCCAATTTTAGGAGATAGAAAATATTCTCAAACTAATATGCCAGATTGGAAAGATAATAGCGCTATTGCTTTATGTGCCACTGATATTGAGTTTAAATTGGCCACTAAAGATGAAATTAAAAAAATATCTATTGATTTGCCTGAATCTTGGCAAAAATATTTGTAAATTTTAGATAAAAAAAGTTATTCACAGATGGGCTATTGCGCTACTATTGACACGCTTTATTATTAATAATAAGATATATTTACTAGGAATAATTATTGTTAATAAACTGTGTAAAATTAGTAAATGTGTTAATAAATATGGTCAAAACAATAAAAAATATTTTAGAAAGAACAACTTCTCAAAAGAGAATAATTTTAAATTATTTAAAGGGAGTTAAGACTCATCCTACAGCCGATGATGTTTATAGAGAAGTTAGAAAGAAACTTCCACAAATAAGTCAAGCTACAGTTTATCGAATATTAAATAATCTAAAAGATAAAAACGAGGCACAAATTATTTTATCAAAAAATACAGCACATTTTGATGGAGATATTTCAATGCACGCTCATTTTATATGCAATAAGTGCGAAGGTGTTTATGATATTTTAAATGAATGTTCAAATTGTAGTGTTATAAAAAATCAAAAGATAAAGGTCGGAAAAATTAATGGTTATATGATATATTTTTATGGAATTTGCAACAAATGTAAAAAATAAATGTCATGATTGCAATAAAGAAATTGTAATTAATGGCAAAAATATAGAAAATGGATTTTATTTGGCATATATGCACAATGAAGAAAAAATAAGTGTTTTTAAGTGTAATGATTGCTATGCCAAAAGTTCATCTTTAACAAACTTCCAAAAGTGTGAAGTTTATTCAAGAGTTGTAGGATATATAAGACCGGTTCAGCAATGGAACAATGGTAAAAAGCAAGAATATAATGAGAGACAAGAATACGTGATGCCAAGTGGAGAGAGTTGCGGATGTTAATTCTATCAGAAGCTAGAAAATAGAAAGTAGAAAATAGAACGTCAGCATTTTTGTTGATTCTATTTTCTATTTACTATTTACTATTTTCTAAATTTTATGGAAAAATATAATTTACCAAATTTGCTATATGAGTACAATGCTTTAGAACCTTATATGTCAGAACAAGTTTTGATTTTGCATCATACAAAACATCATCAAGCTTATGTAAATTCTGCTAATGATTTAATTACAAAGTTAGAAGATGCCAGAAAAAATAATTTGGAATTAGATTTTAAGTCTATTTCAAAGGCATTATCTTTTAATATAGCGGGTCATATTTTGCATGAAATATTTTGGAAAATAATGGCTCCAGAATCTTCTGGTAAAAATAAGCCGAGCATAAAAGATACTCCAAAAATTTCAGAACAAATAGAAAAAGATTTTGGTGGTTTTGATAGATTTAAAAAAGAATTTTCTGAAACAGCAAAGTCAGTGGAGGGATCTGGTTGGGCTTTATTAACTTGGCATAAAGAACATGGAAATTTAAATATAATTCAAATTGAAAAGCATAATGTAAATCTTTATCCAGAACAGAAAATTTTACTTGCTTTAGATGTATGGGAACATAGTTATTATTTAGATTATAAAAATGATAGAGCTAAGTTTGTAGAAAATTGGTGGAATATTGTAAATTGGCAAGAAGTAAACCACAGATTCACACAGATTTAAAAACAGATTCACACAGATTAATGATTTTTAAAAAACTGCTGTTGACAGCAGTTTTTTATTGTGATATGATATTTATAGATGTCAAGGGTGTGGTTGCCCTTCGACAATTATTGTCAGTTTTTTCTTTTTCGCTCAAGGAGGGCGAGACATGAATCAGACGACAGTGGAAAAGTTGGCGGATGCCAGTTTTCTGGCTCGGGCGGTGTTCCTGGGCCAAGGGGACGCATTCGCGCGAGAGCACTTCGCGGAACGCACACATCCACTAACCCTCAGCGTGGCCACGGGCGGTGGCGTCCCCCTACGATTCGAGGTTCGACGCGATGCCCGACAACGGGCTGGTCAGCAGGGGCACTAGGTATGTCCCCAAAAAAGAGAAAAAGAAAGGATAAAAAAGAAAAGAAAAAAAAGAAGGGCAAAAAAGTAAAGGAAGCTCTTCGTGAGGTGCCACCGTTCCGTCGACTGGAAGATGAGCCCGGGGTTCGGGAGGTGCAAGAGGTGTGGGCAGAAATGTTCCACCTCTGAGACAAGGGCCAAGACAAGCATGATGCGCGTCGAAGGCCTTTTTTCGTGCTTGATTTATGTTAAATTTGGGGGTAATATTAAATAATTAACTTTTAATAAAAATTTATGTCAACAATTGAAGAATTAAGAAAAGTTCGTTTAGGCAAATTAAAGGCATTAGAGCATGCTGGGATTTTGCCTTATCCTGCAAAAACCAAAAGAACTCATAGAATTTGTGAAGCTTTAGAAAATTTTGATAAATTATCAATCCCAGATAAAGATGGATCATTACAAGAAATTGTTTTAGCTGGTAGAATTATGGCACAGCGTGGTCATGGAGGAGCAACATTTTTGGATATTAAAGATGGCAGTCGATCGACATCGGGAGTCGATCATATTCAAGTAATTATAAAAGAAGATAAAGTTGGGCCAGCAGGTTATAAATTTTTTATAGATAATTTTGATATTGCAGATTTTGTAGAGATTAAAGGAACTTTGTTTATTACAAAAAGAGGAGAAAAAACTATTGAAGCAGAAGATTATAAAATGCTTTCAAAAGCACTTCTGCCATTACCAGAAAAATGGCATGGTCTTTGTGATGTAGAAGAATGTTTAAGAAAAAGATATTTAGATATTTTATTTAACAAAGATGTTAAAGATATGGTAGAGAAAAGAAGTATTTTTTGGCAATCAATGCGTGAATTTTTACTTTCAAAAGGTTTTATGGAAGTAGAAACTCCTGTGCTTGAATCTACTCCTGGGGGAGCAGATGCAAGGCCATTTACAACACATCATAATGCAATGGATATGGATTTGTATTTACGAATATCAGCTGGGGAATTGTGGCAAAAAAAATTAATGGTAGCTGGTTTTGAAAAAGTCTTTGAAATAGGAAGGATTTTTAGAAATGAAGGTATGGATGCAGAGCATTTACAAGACTACACACAAATGGAATTTTATTGGGCATATGCAGATTATGAGCAGGGTATGAAGTTTGTTGAAGAAATGTATAAATATATAATAGAAGAAACTTTTAACACACTCAAATTCAAAATTAGAGGTTTTGATGTAGATTTTTCCGGCAAGTGGGAAAAATATGATTATGTTTCTACAATTGCCAAATATACTAAAGTAAATATTTTGGAAGCTAGTTTGTCTGAAATGGAAAAAGCTTTGCAAAAATTAAAAATTGATTATGATAAAAATGGTTTTAACATAACAAGAGCTATTGATAATCTTTGGAAATATTGTAGGAAAAATATTTCAGGTCCAGGGTTTTTAATTAATGTACCTGTAACCATGGAACCTTTGGCAAAAAGAATGGAGAGTCACAATGATTTAGTACAGAGATTTCAAGTAATAATTGGTGGGTCAGAAAATGGCAAAGGTTTTTCAGAATTAAATGATCCAATTGATCAAGCAGAAAGATTCACGGAGCAACAAAAATTAAGAGATAAAGGGGACCTTGAAGCTCAAATGTATGACAAAGATTTTGTGGAAGCTTTGGAACATGGCATGCCACCAACTTGCGGTTTTGGAGTATCTGAAAGATTGTTTGCATTTTTAATGGACAAACCAGCTCGCGAATGTCAAATTTTCCCATTAATGCGCCCAAAGAATTAGATTTTAAAAATAATTATCATTAATTTCAATAAAATATGAAAATTAAAATTTTTACATGTGGTGGAACAATAGATAAAATTTATGCTGAGAAAAAGGGTGTTTATAATTTTTCTTTTGGAGAACCTGCAATTCTATCTTTGACAAATAGTAAAGTTAGATTAAATTTTGATTATAGTGTTGATTCTCTACTTGAAAAAGATAGTCTTGATATGGATGATAACGATAGGCAGATCGTCAAAAAAGCTTGTGAAAATGCGCAAGAAAAGAAAATTCTAATAACTCACGGTACTGATACAATGATTGATACAGCCAGAACATTGAGTAGTATTACTGATAAAGTTATTGTTTTGACTGGTGCTTCGCAACCGTGGCGTTTTAGAGAGTCTGATGCCGAATTTAATATTGGCGTAGCAATAGGAGTTTTAAATGTAAAAGAAAATGGAATTTATGTTGCAATGAACGGCAGTGTTTTTATATGGGATAAATGTCAGAAATTAGAAGACGGAAGATTCGTTGAAAAATAATTCTATGGAGAAAATATTAATTACAAATATTGCAAAATATGTGGGTGAGGAAGTGGAGCTTGATGGTTGGGTGGCTAATTTTAGATCTTCTGGAAAGATTGCTTTTTGGCAAATAAGAGATGGTTCTGGATTTTGCCAGGCAATTCTGGACGTAAAATCTTTACCAGAAAATGTTTGGAAAGAATCTGAAAAAGTTACTTTGGAAAGTTCTGTTAAAATAATTGGCATTGTAGCTAAACATCCTAAAAAGGAAGAATATGAATTACAAGTAAAAGATTTTTCTTTTTATCAAATTGCAAAGGAATATCCAATTTCCAAAAAAGATCATGGGCCAGATTTTTTGCTAGACAATAGGCATTTGTGGCTAAGATCTTCTCACCAGTGGGCAATACAAAGAATTAGAAATACTTTGATTTTAGCTACTTACGAATATTTCAATCAAAATAATTTTATAAAAATCGATTCACCTATTTTAACGCCTAGTGCTTGTGAAGGTACAACAGAACTTTTTGAAATTGATTATTTTGGAGAAAGGAAAGCTTATTTGAGTCAATCAGGTCAGCTTTACTTGGAAGCGGCAATTTTTGCTCATGGAAAAGTGTTTGATTTTGGTCCTGTGTTTCGTGCAGAAAAATCTAAGACTCGTAGGCACTTAACAGAGTTTTGGATGATGGACGCAGAAATGGCTTTTGTTGATTTAAAGGAAATGCTTAAAATAGAAGAAGAACTGATACGATACATGGTAAAAAGCGTTTTAGAAAAAAATCAGCAAGAGCTAGCAATTTTAGAAAGAGATGTTAAGCCTTTAGAAAATATTTTAAAACCATTTTATAAAATTACTCACACGGAAGCTGTAAAGAAATTGCAGGAATTGGGGAGTGATATAAAGGAAGGGGATGATATGGGTGCAGATGATGAAACAATTTTAACAAAGCAATATGACAACCCAATTTTTGTAACTCATTACCCAAAAGAAGTAAAAGCATTCTACATGAAAAGAAATCCGGATGACAATTCTCGGGTCCTTTGTGCAGATTTATTGGCTCCAGAAGGTTATGGAGAAATTATTGGAGGATCTCAAAGAGAAGATGATTTTGATGCACTTTTAGAAAGAATTAAAGCACATAATTTACCACAATCTGCATTTGAGTGGTATTTGGATTTGCGCAAGTATGGTTCGGTCCCACATTCTGGATTTGGTTTTGGTCTTGAAAGAATTACAGCTTGGGTTTGTGGAATTGCGCATATTCGTGAAACTATTCCATTCCCAAGAACAATAAATCGTCTTACGCCTTAGTCGCTCGCCAAATTAAATTTTTCTGCGCGCCACGGCATCTCTACGGGGCACCCGCGTGCTCGAAAAATTTATTTGGCTCGCTCTCTAACTATTAATTATGAAACGAAAAAAGGTTTTGGTATTTGGTACATTTGATGGAATTCATAAAGGACATTTAAGCTTATTTAAGCAAGCTAAAAAATTTGGTGATTATTTAGTAGTTGTAGTAGCGCGGGATTTAACAGTAAAAAAAGTTAAGGGGCATTTACCAAAGTTTTCAGAACAAGAAAGATTAAAAGCAGTATATAAATGTAAATTGGTAAATGATGCACAACTTGGAAATCAAAAAAATTATTATAAAAAAATTAAAGAAATAAAGCCACAAGTAATTTGTTTAGGATATGACCAAGTTGTATTTATTGATAATTTGGAAAAAGAAATAGAAAAAATGAAGTTCAAAATAGAAATTAAAAGGTTAAAATCTTTTAGTCCAGATAAATTTAAATCATCATTATTAAACAAATAAACTTATGCTTGATATAAATAAAATTAGAGATCATAAAGAAGAGGTTAAAAATGCGCTTTTAAAGAGGTTAAAGCCTGAAGATTTTGATTTGGATGGGGTTTTGGCTCTGGATGACAAAAGAAAGCAATTATTAACTGAAGTGGAAAAATTAAAAGCTGAGCGAAATAAAAACTCTAAAACCAAACCAACTCCCGAAGTAATAGCTCAAATGAAAGAAATTGGGGAGAGAATAAAAAAATTAGATATTGATGTGGCTAATGTTGAGGAAGAATTAAAAACAAAATTATCTGAGTTACCAAATACTCCTGCTGATGATGTGATGACTGGTGGGAAGGAAAATAATAAGGTCATAAGGCAATTTGGCAAAAAGCCCAAATTTACCTTTACCCCAAAAGATCATGTAGAATTAGCTACAAGTTTAGATTTAATTGATTACGAAAGAGGAGCCAAAATGTCAGGGTCTGGATTTTGGGTTTACAAAGGAGACGGAGCTGTCCTAGAATGGGCTTTGCTTAATTATTTTGTTGCATTTCATAGGAAAAATAATTATACATTTTTGTTAGCTCCATATTTGTTAACTGAAAAATCTGCTTATACTTCAGGACACTTACCAAAATTTAAAGATGATTTGTATTGGAATCAAGATGGCTTATGCTTAAATGCCACTTCTGAAATGATGGTGGGAAATTATCATAGGAATGAAGTTTTGCCTGAAAAAGATTTGCCATTAAAATATTTTTCTTATTCTGCGTGTTTTAGAAGAGAAGCTGGTAGCTATAGAAAAGAAGAAAGAGGCATGGTGAGGGGTCATCAGTTTAACAAAATTGAAATGTTTCAGTTTACAAAGCCAGAAGACTCGTGGAAAGCTTTTGATGAATTGGTAAAAAATGCAGAAAAATTAGTAGATGGTTTGGGTTTACATTTTCAATCTGTGCAGTTGGCTGCAGAGGATGCATCTAGTGCTATGGCAAAAACAATTGATATTGAGGTTTGGATTGAAAGTATGGAAATTTACAAAGAAGTGAGCAGTGCTTCCAATGCTTTAGATTATCAGGCAAGACGTGGTAATATAAAATATAGAAATATAAAAATAGATAAAAATGAATTTGTACATACTTTAAATGCTTCAGGATTAGCTACAAGCAGATTAATTCCCGCAATTTTAGAGCAATTTCAACAGAAAGATGGAAGCATAAAAGTACCAAAAGTTTTGCAAAAATATTGCGGATTTAAGGAAATAAAATCAAAAAAATAAAATGAAAACATTAATAATTTTACATGGTTGGCAAAGCTCAGGAGCAAGGTGGCAAAAAGTTAAAGAAATAATTGAAAATAAAGGAATTCGTGTTTTTGCTCCAAATATTCCTGGTTTTAAGAATGGAAATGAATTAAAAGAGCCTTGGAACTTAGATAATTATATTAAATGGTTTTCTGATTTTGTAATGCAACAAAAATTAGAATATCCTGAGATTGAAGATGGTTTTTATTTGCTTGGCCATTCATTTGGAGGTAGAATGACAATCAAAATTGCTTCTAAAAAGATTTTTAAACTGAATGGAGTTATTTTAGTTTCTGCAGCTGGTATAAAAAGAAATCAAGCAATTCATAGTGAAATAATAGGTCTTGCTGCTAAGCTAGTGAGAGCTTTTAATTTGGGAGATCGGCCAGTATCAAGAAATGTTTATAATTTTCTAAGAGTATTTTTTTATCGTTATATAATAAGAAAAACAGATTATTTAAATGCTAAGGGAATTTTAAATGATACTATAAAAAATATTTTGGCTGAAGATTTAAAACAAAGATTAAGTGATATACAAGAACCAACAAAAATAATTTGGGGAGATAAGGACAAAATTACTCCTTTGAGAGATGCCAATTTAATGAAGGAAAAAATAAAAAATTCAGAATTAGAGGTTTTAGAGGGAGTGGGACATATGCCATATATGCATTGTCCAGAAAAGCTAGCAGAATTGATAATTGAATTTATAAACAAATAACAAACCGTCATTTCGAGGAGCCCGCAGGCGACGTGCCAATCTAAAGGGTTGAGATTGCTTCGGCTATTGCGATAGCCTCGCAATGACGAGACGAGAGTGGACTTATTTTTAAAGTTACTTCTATTTTTTTGGATATTAATTTCTGTTAAGCAGATTTTATTTTGGATATATTTGTGGCAGTTAAAAGAATATCATATAGGTAGATTTTTGGATCATTTTTCAACAGAAAAAGGCAAAAGCTTGATTTTAAATCCGTTGCAAGATGTAAAAATAATTTTGCTTGCTATGGCTGTATTTAGTAGTAGTTTGTATTTTCTATATATTTTACTTGTAATTTATTTTGTGCAAGTAATTTTAATATTAAAGCAAATACTTGCAAAAACTATTAAAAAGCCAAAATTTACTAAAAAGGCATTATTTTTAACTTTAATTTGCTTTGTTTTTTATGGATTAATTTTGCTTTTAACTGAAAATCCAATAGTTATTTTGTTCTTTGATATTTTAACTCCTATAGTTGTGACATTAATTATTTTATCTTTTCAACCAATTGTAGTTTTTGCAAGAAATAGAATTTTAAAAGAAGCTCGTGAAATTATAAATCAGAGAAAAGACTTGCTTGTTATTGGTATTACTGGCAGTTTTGGTAAAACCACAACTAAGGAATTTTTAAATACTATTTTATCTAGTAAATTTAATGTGCTTTGCACAAAAGAACACAGAAATTCGGAAATGGGTATTGTAGAAACAATTTTAAAAGATTTAAGACCAGAGCATAAAATTTTTATTGTGGAAATGGGAGCTTACAAAAAAGGGGGAATAAAAATGTTATCTAATATTGTTGCTCCAAAAATTGGAATAGTCACAGGAGTTACGGTTCAGCATTTGTCATTATTTGGAAGTTTGGAGAATTTGTTGTCTGCAGAAGGAGGTAGAGAATTAGTAGACGCTTTGCCTGAAAATGGATTTATAGTATTAAATGGAGAGAACAAATATTGTTTAGATTTATATAAAAAAATTGATATTACAAAAAAAATATATACAGAAGAAGGAAACAAAATAGAATCTGATATTTATGCAAAAGAAATTGAGGTTTCAAAAGACGGTTTATCATTTTTAGCTATTGCAAAAGATAAACATGCAATGCATTTTAATGTTAATGTTCTGGGGCGTCATAATTTGCAGAATTTGCTTGGAGCAATTCTGGTTGCAAAAGAAGTTGGTATGAGTTTAGAAGAAATTTCAAAAGCTTGCGAAAATATTAGGCCAGAGCAAGCAGGAATTGTTGCTAAAAAAGGAACTCATAATATTAATATTATTGATTCTTCATACTCTTCAAACCCAGATGGAGCTGTGGCTGATTTAAATTGTTTAAATTTATTTGAAGGTAACCCCACTTCGCTAAAGCTTCGTGGGGCAAGAAAAGTAGTTGTAATGCCTTGTTTGATCGAGCTCGGGACTCGATCAGCTCAAGAACATTTTAAGATTGGTAAAAAGATTGCAGAGGTTTGTGATTTAGCAATTATTACTACAAAAGATAAATTTGAAGATATAAAAAAAGGGGCTATTGAAAATGGTATGAAAACTGAAAATATTATTTTTATCGAGAATCCGCAGGAAATTTTTCACAAAATTACCACATTTTGCAAGGAAGGTGACTCAGTTTTACTTGAAGGTCGCGTTTCAGATAAATTAATAAAACTACTAAGTAATGAAAAATAAATTTAAGCTCGCCTTGCAGCAAAGCAGGCCAATTTCAATTTCTTTGTCGCCTAATGTAGAAAAAGACGATGTTTTGCTTGCTTTAAATTTGCTTATAAGACCTTGGAAATGGAAGCAGGGAAAAGAAATTAAAACATTAGAAAATGAATTTGCAAATTATCTTGGGGTTAAATACGTAGTTTCTTTTAATTCAGGAAGATCTGCTTTATATGCAATTCTGAAAGCTCAAAGTGAAATCGAAGGGTTAAAATCTGGAGATTCGGTTTTGCTCCAAGCCTTTACATGCAATGCTTCAATAAATCCAGCTTTGTGGTTAGGATTAAATCCTATTTACGTAGATTGCAGTCAAGAAAATTTTAATATGGATATTGATGACTTAACCCTTCGACTCGCTACGTTCGCTCAGGGCGGCCAAAGGCCGAGAGTTTTGATTATCCAACATACTTTTGGATTGCCAGCTAATATGAAAGAAATTGTAGAAATTGCAGAAAAAAATAATTTGTTTTTAATTGAAGATTGCGCTCATAGCTTGGGAGCAAGCTATAATGGTAAGTTAACTGGCACTTTTGGTAAAGCTGGATTTTTTAGTTTTTCTAGGGATAAAGTTATTTCTTCTGTTTATGGAGGAATGGCTGTTACTAATGACAATGAACTTGGGAAAGCCCTTCGACAAGCTCAGGGCAAAATGGGTTTTTCAAACCCATTTTGGATTCTACAGCAATTATTGCATCCAATTTTACTTTATTTTATAATTTTGCCAATTTACAATTTCTTGAATTTAGGGAAAATTTTCTTAGTTTTTTCTCAAATAACTCATATTTTGTCAAAAGCCGTACATTTTAAGGAAAAGCAAGGAGAAATGCCAGATTATTTTCCAAAAGCTTTGCCAAATGCTTTGGCAATTTTGGCATTAAATCAATTTGTAAAGTTAGATAAATTTTATAATCATAGAAAAAAGCTATTTGAATATTATTATGAAAATCTTAAAGATACAAAATTTGTTTTATCAGAAATTAAGCAAGGATGTAAACCAAGTTATTTAAGATTTACTATAAAACATCCAGATGCGCATAAAATAATTTATTCTGCTTGGCATAAAGAAAATATTTTGTTGGGAGATTGGTACACCACTCCAATTGCTCCATTTGATACAAATTTGGAAAAGATGCATTATAAAGAAGACAGTTGTTTAAATGCTGAAATTTTAGCAGAAACAACTTTAAATTTACCTACTCACATAAATATAGAAAAAGAGGACGCAGATAGAATTATTAGTTTTTTAAAACAATGGAAATAAAAGAAATATTACAAAAAAATATTTGGGAAGATTTTCTTTTACAATGTAAAGAAAAGACTTTTTTAGATTCATGGAATTGGGATGAATTTAATGAAAAAATGGGTAGGAAAAGTTGGAGGTTTGGAATTTTTAATGATTCGGGTAACTTGATTTCTGTATTTTTAGTTTCAAAAATTGGGGCTAAAAGAAGCACTTTTTTGTTTATTTCTCATGGGCCAGTTATTTTGGGAAATATTTCATTAAATGAGAAGAAAGATATTCTAAAAATTATTTTACAAAATCTAAAAGAATTAGCTTTGAAAGAAAAAGCATCTTTTATAAGGATTTCTCCAATTTGGGAGAGAACAAAGGAAAATTCAGAAATTTTTAAAGAATTAGGATTTAGATTGTCACCAATACATATGCATCCAGAAGTTACTTGGGAGCTTGATATTAGTATTTCAGAAGATGAGATTTTAAAAAATATGCGCAAAACCACAAGGTATTTAATTCGTCAGGCAGAAAAAAATAAAGATATAGAAATTGTAAAATCAGAAAGGCTAGATGATTTAAAATATTTTGATTATGTATATAAAGAAACAGGCAGAAGACAAAAGTTTGTTGTTTATAAAGAAGAATATATTAAAAATGAATTTTTAACTTTTTTAAAAGATAAGGAAATTTGTTTATTTCTAGGAAAATATAAAGGCATTGTTGCGGTTTCGGCTATTTTTGTTTTTTGGCAAAATGGGTGTTTTTATCATCATTCGGGATCTTTGCCAGAATATAATAAATTCCCAGTATCATATTTGCTTCAATGGGAAGCAATAAAAGAAGCAAAAAGAAGGGGATGTAATGTATATAACTTTTGGGGTATAGCTACCGACATTAAGGATAATCAAGATGCAAATAAGTCAAAACATCCTTGGGCTGGTTTGTCATTATTTAAAATGGGTTTTGGGGGAGAGAAAAAAGAGTATGTAAAAACTCAAGATTATATTATTTCTTGGAAATATTGGATAAATTATTTAATCGAAGTAGCTCGCAAATTTAAACGAGGACTGTAGATTTTTCGCTCGGAAAATAAACTTATTTTCGCTCGCCAAATCAAATTTTTTCTCGTCTCGACCTGTCCAATAGGCGGTTTCCCTCGCCTCAAAAAAATTTATTTGGCTCGCTTTTATGTCATATCGCAAACATCACGTAAAATCAAAAATAAAGAAATTAAAACCAAAAAAATCAATTTTAAAAAATAAGTGGTTTTGGCTTTTGATTTTAGCTCTAATAATAGTTTGTGGGATTTTGTATTCTTTATTGTTTTCTAAATTCTTGAGTGTAAATAATATTATTATTTCTGGCAATAAAGATATAAATAAAGAAGATATTTTAAGTATTGCAGAAAATAATATTAATAGAAATTTATTTTC
>MHPU01000043.1:0-1958 GCA_001820485.1 Candidatus Staskawiczbacteria bacterium RIFOXYD1_FULL_32_13 | reverse complement strand
AAATGTAATTAAAGAAAAATATCCAAAAATTGAAGGTGTAGTTGTGAAAAAAAAATTATTTCAAACTTTAAATATAAATGTAAAAGAAAGAGAGGCTATTGTTATTTTTTGTAATAAAGTAGAGCAGTCTTTAGAAAATTGTTATTTTGTTGATAAAGAAGGGATTGCTTTTGAAGAGCTAAAAGATTTGCAAAATGATTATATTATAATTACAAAAGAAACAATGGATGAAAAAGTATCTTTAAAAGATCAGGTAATTAGAAAAGATGTTATTGATGCAATATTAAAAACACAAAAGACATTAAAAGATAATTATGGCGTTGATGTAAAGGAAGTTTTAATTCAAAATCAATCTAGACTAGATATCAAAACATCAGAAAAGTGGCAAATTTATTTAACAACTGATTTTAATTTAGATATGCAAATTACAAAATTAAATTTACTTCTTAAAGAAGAAATTACAGAAGAAGTTCGCAAAAAATTGCAGTATATTGATTTGCGTTTTAAAGACAGAGCATATTATAAATAATGTTTAGAAAATAGAAAGTAGAAAATAGAAAGTAGAATTCTAATATTTTGTTATAAGATCGTATAGGCAAGTTAATTTAGAAAGATTTGTTATAAGAGAAAAGCCCGGGTTCTTGGTAGAACGCAGGCTTTTGCATTTTCATGCCGAATCTTTGCCATCCTTGGCAAAGATCCCTTATTCTTTCGGGCTAAGCTTGGTGAAATCCATCACCAATACTCGAACTGGGTTGATCCAACAATACCAGCGCACAGTCTTTGCTGGCACTGTGAACTCAAATGGATGCCTTTCACCGGGCTTGAGCTCAACTGTCTCCGATGGTCTTCTTTCAAATTCAACCATGGACTCGATCGAAACCGTCCTTGGCTTCGACCCGATGTTCTCTACGACGAACGCTGGACTAGATGTTCCGCCACCGCCGGGAACGTCCCGGCAGACTGAGAACTGGTTGGTGTCGGAGCTGGTCTCGAATTTGGGGATGTAATTCATCCGACCGGAGACGTGGACTGCGATGTCGTCATCCAAATAGTATGTCGGATGAGTGTCCACATACCAGAGAAGGTAAATACTGGCAAGACCTATGGTGAAAAACGAGACGATCGTAGCGGCGGGCAGGTAATTACGAAACATGGCAACTTTCTCCGTTTGGAAAGCCATGGTGCGCTCTTTTTGTAAAACCCGAAAATGGGTTACCCTACAAGGGTGGAGAAGGCAATAGCGCAGAACCTTCTCTCTTTGTGTACATATATTAATTATAGCATAATCAATAAAGCTTGTCAAGGTTTGGTAAAAAATTTATGCAAGAGAAAAGCCCGGGTTCTGTTGAACTCGGGCTTCTGCATTTCTGCACGAATCATTTGCCCTCCCTGGCAATGATCCCTACGACTTTTTGGCGACCTTCTCGCGCTTTTCTTGCGCATAATCGGACACACTCACGTGCATGCCCTCATAAAGGTCAGAATCTGCCCCGAAAGTTTTTGACGACTTCGGAGGCAAGTCCTCGAAGGCATGCTTGCTGAGAATGGTGCTGCCGTCACGGTAGCTTACTGTCAGCGAACGCCATTCCTCGGAATCGTTGCGGACAGTGACGTTCACGCCACTCTCCACAACAACTCCGTAGCCTTTTTCGCGCTGGTCGAAGCTGAAAGTGCCACAGGGCACAATCAGTCGAGCTTCGTTCCCGAAGTCGTACACGGTCGGACTGACTGCGTACCAGATGACCCCGCCGACGATGCCGAGAAAAATGACAACGCCAGAAAGAAAGGCGATGACATCGCAGTACTCGGCCACAAAATTCTTCAGACTTTGAAACATCGGACAGTCTCCCATGTAAAGGTACTTGGGGTGGGGGAGGAATTCCCTCCCGGCAAATTCTGTTTTGAATCCGAACGCTTTGATGTATAATCAAAGCTATGAAAAACACAAATAAAAA
>MHPU01000042.1:25246-46976 GCA_001820485.1 Candidatus Staskawiczbacteria bacterium RIFOXYD1_FULL_32_13 | reverse complement strand
ACAAAAAAAATCCGGCAAGGTATGACATTTCTACTTTGCCAGCAGGTATGACATTTCTATTTAGCCTTTACAAACATAAAAGTCCCCTTGAAAGGGATTTTTGTTTATGATAAAATAATAAAATAAATAAAATAAAAAATTATATGGCAAAAATATCTTGGTCTGGACAATCTTGTTTTCAAATTTCAGTTTCTAATTCAAAAGATCATGAGGCAAATATTGTAATTGATCCTTTTGATGAAGAAATAGGTTTAAAAGTGCCTAACTTATCTGGGGATGTTCTTTTAGTTACTCATAATCATCATGATCACAATAATGTAAAAGCGGTCAAAGGAGATTCGTTTTTGATTTCTGGCCCTGGGGAATTTGAGGTAAAAGGAGTTTTTGTACAGGGAATTACATCATATCACGACGATAAAGAAGGTAAAGAAAAAGGGCAAAATACAATTTATACAATTGAAGCTGAAGATATGAGATTTTGTCATTTAGGAGATTTGGGGCAAAAAGAATTAACAGATGAGCAGTTGGAAAAAATAGGAGCTATTGATGTTTTAATGATTCCAGTTGGTGGAGAGGGCTATACAATTTCTTCAACAGAGGCTATGAAAATAGTTTCCCAAATAGAACCAAAAATTGTAATTCCAATGCACTATGAAATTCCAAGATTAAATATCAAATTAGATTCAGTTGAAAAGTTTTTAAAAGCTATGGGTAAAAATGCAGGGGCAGTAGTTCCTCAAGAAAAGTTCTTAGCTAAAGAAAGTACAATGCCAAAAGAAGGAACAGAAGTAGTGGTTTTACTGCCATAATTTTTTATTTCACTTCGGCAACAAATTTTTTTTCGGGTACGCTCTGCGGAGCTCATTTGCCCCGCCGTGGCGGGGCAACTACAAAAAAATTTATTGCCTCGTTTCATAAAAATTATTGCTTATATGAAAATTCACGAAATTATAGTTAAACTTCAAAATCTTACAGATCAGCAGAAAAAAATAATAATAATTGTTATTGTACTTATTCTAGCCTTTATCTTTGGATTTTTTTGGATTAGATCTGCTACTGAAAGATTAAACAAATTAGGTGAAGCTACAAAGGATATAAAATTGTCAGAAATAGATTTACCAAAATTAGAATTACCAGATAATCAAATAAAAAATACAGAAATTGAAGATTGGCAGAATTTAAAATTTAGTAGTTATGGAGGTTTTGAGATTAAATATCCTGGTGATTGGACACATAGAATTTATGATAGTGGTATTGCCCTGCAACCTAATAATAAATTTGAAATTGGCTATGAACCTATTAATATTGGTTTTTATGAAAGGGGTTCTGATTATTGCTCAATTCCATTTGACGAATATGTAAAAAAAGCTGGCATTTATGAAATACAAGACTTTGATAGTTTAAATGAATTCAAGGAGTTAAAAACTATTGATGGATTTAAAATTTATCAAGCAAAATGGAATATTTTGAGTGCTGGTGAAGGTGAAAATATCAAAATTTCTTTACCGATAACATATTTTGGAATAAACAATGAAAATTTGTGTGGAGGGTTTGAAGCTTTTTTAAACAATGAAGAATTTATAGATATTTATAATAAAATAATTTCGACTTTTAGATTTACAAAATAAATAAAATGGAAATAGCAGAAAATATAAAAAATTTGATTCCAATTTTTGAAAAATATTCAGAAGTAAAGCTTGCATATCTTTTTGGTTCTCGTGCTACAGGTAAAATTGGACCTTTGAGTGACTATGATTTTGCAATTTATTTAGATGAGAAAAATGAGAAGAAAAGATTTGATTTGAGACTGGACTTGATGGGTGAGATTTCAATAAAGTTGAAAACTGATAATGTTGATTTGGTTGTTATAAATGATCTTGATGCTCCTGAACTTAAATACAATATAATCAAAGAAGGCGTTTTGCTTTTAGAAAGGGAGCCATTTAAGCTTTTAGTAGAACCTAAAATTCAAAACGAGTTTTTTGATTTTAGACGTTCTTTAATAAATTATAAATTATCTAAAGCATATGATGAATATGCAAATAAATTATGACAAATAAAGGAGTTATTGAAATTAAAATAAGTTCTATTCAGGAGTATTTAAAAATTCTTGAAGATAATTATAAACAAAGATCCCAAAAAGAAATTGAGGATGATTTATTTTTGAAAACTAGTTTAGAAAGACATCTTTATTTATTAACTCAGGAGGTTATAGATTTAGCAGAAATTATTATTTCCTATAGAGACTTTAGAAGACCAGATAGTTATTCTGAGGCTTTTGAAATTTTAAAAGAAAATACAATAATTTCCGTTGATTTGATGAAAAAAATGATTGATATGGTTGGTTTTCGAAATAAAATTGCTCATGATTATAAAAAATTAAAATTTGATGTTGTTTACAATGTTCTACAAAATGATTTAGAAGATGTTAAGGAATTTGTTAATAATATTCAAACTGCATTATTTTTATAAATAATATGATAAAAGAAAAAGACTCAGACAAACAAATAAATAATATTGGGAATATAAAGCAAAGAGAAATGGTGACAGAGCTTAAAGAATCGTATATTGATTATGCGATGTCTGTTATTGTGGCTCGTGCTTTGCCAGACGTAAGAGATGGATTTAAACCTGTCCATAGGAAGATTTTATTTGCCATGAATGAAATTGGTCTTTCTTCTTCTGCAAAATTTAGAAAATCAGCTGCAGTTACAGGAGATGTACTGGCTAAATATCATCCACATGGAGATGTTGCAGTTTATGAATCTATGGTAAGAATGTCTCAAGATTTTAATATGCGCTATCCTTTAATTAACGGTCAAGGTAACTGGGGTTCAATTGATGGGGACTCAGCTGCTGCTATGAGGTATACAGAATGTAAATTATCTAAAATTGGAGATTTAATGCTTCAAGACATTGAAAAAAATACAGTAAATTTTATTGATAACTATGATGGTACTCGTCAAGAGCCAGTTGTTTTGCCAAGTCCCGTTCCACAACTTTTATTAAATGGTAGTTTAGGAATTGCTGTAGGTATGGCAACAAATATTCCACCACATAATTTAACAGAGGTTTTAGATGCTACAATTCATTTATTAGATCATCCTAAAGCAGAAACTCAAGATTTGTTTGAATTTATACAAGGCCCTGATTTTCCAACAGGTGGAACAATTTATGATAGAAAAGAAATAATTGCAGCATATTCTCAGGGTAAAGGTGCTATTATAATGCAAGGTAAAGCTGAAATTTCAGAAAAAAAGGATGGCTCAGATCAAATTGTAATTACAGAAATTCCTTATCAAGTTTTAAAATCTACGCTAGTAGAACAAATGGCAGATTTAGTTTCAGATAAAAAGATTGAAGGCATAAGAGATATTAGAGATTTGTCAGACAGAGAAGGTATGAGAATAGTAATTGATATTAAAAAAGGTTATGAGCCACAAAGAATCTTAAATCGTCTTTATAAATTTACTAGTTTACAAAAAACTTTCCATTTAAATTTACTAGCTTTAGTAGATGGTATTCAACCAGAAATTTTGTCACTTGTAGATGTATTAAAATATTTTATTGAACACAGAAAGCAAGTTACAACCCGCAGGGTACAATTTGATTTAGATAAAGCCAAAGAAAGAGCTCATATTTTAGAGGGTTTAATGATTGCTTTAAAAAATATTGATGCTGTGATTGCAGTAATTAAAAAATCAAAAGATAGAGAAGAAGCAAGAGAAAATTTAATTAAAAAGTTTAAACTTACAGAAAGGCAAGCAGTAGCTATTTTGGAGATGCGTCTTCAAACTTTAGCTGGGCTTGAAAGGCAAAAAATTGAAGAAGAATTAGAAGGTTTAATAAAACTCATCAAAGAGTTAACCAATATTTTAAAAAACCCTGAAAAGTTAAAAGAAATTATTAAAAAAGAATTTTTAGATTTAAAAGAAAAATTTGGCGATAAAAGAAGAACAAAAGTTGTAAAAGGCAAACTTGGTGAAATTTCAGAAATTGATTTAGTGCCTCTTGAAGAAACAATTGTTACTTTAACTACAGGAGGCTATATCAAAAGATTAAATCCAGATACTTATAAAAGTCAGCATAGAGGTGGCAAGGGCCTTGTGGGAATGAAAACAATGCAAGATGATATTGTAGAACATTTTTTAACTGCCTCAACGCATGATAATTTAATGTTTTTTACTGATTCTGGAAAAGTTTTCCAAACTCAAGTATATGAAATTCCAGAAGGAAATAGAGTTGCTCGTGGAAGAGGACTAATGAATTTTTTGGAAATTTCCACAGAAGAAAAAGTTCTTTCAATGGTCCCTACAAAAGGATCATTGCA
Source organism: Candidatus Staskawiczbacteria bacterium RIFOXYD1_FULL_32_13 (assembly GCA_001820485.1). GTDB lineage: Bacteria > Patescibacteriota > Minisyncoccia > Minisyncoccales > Staskawiczbacteraceae > XYB1-FULL-32-11. The sequence continues at coordinate 42,646 of MHPU01000042.1, read as the reverse complement.
AGGAAAACCTACAGAAAAACAAGGACAACTTCTCGAAAGCGCTGATAAATTTTTGGTAATGGTTACAAAAGATGGAACTATTAAAAAAACAGCTCTTGAAGAATTTGGTAATGTAAGAAAATCTGGAATTATTGCTATAAAATTAGATAAAGGAGATTTATTAAGAAAAGTAGTTAAAACAACAGGAGATGATGATATAATTTTAGTTACTAAAAATGGAATTGCTATAAGATTTAAAGAAAAAGATGTAAGAGCAATGGGTAGGGGTGCTTCTGGTGTGAGAGCTATTAAATTAAAAAAAGGGGACGAAGTTATAGGTATGGATGTAATTCCTGCAGAAAAGATAAAGGATAAAGATGGAAAAATAACTAAGGAGTTTTTACTTGTTGTTATGGAACATGGTTATGGAAAAAGAACAGAATTATCTCAATACAAAACTCAAAGCAGGGGTGGTTCTGGTATAATCACAGCTAAAATTACAGGCAAAACAGGGCCTGCAGTTTTATCTGCTGTTTTAAGAGGTCAAGTAGAGCAAGAAGATTTAATTGTAATTTCACAAAAAGGTCAGGTTATTAGAACAGATATTGCCTCAGTTTCTTTGCTAGGGCGAGCTACTCAAGGGGTAAGAATTATGAAGCTGGACGAGGGGGATAAAGTGGCTTCTGGTGCTTGTATCAAAGAATAAGATTTTGTATAATAAATTTATTATCTAATAAATTAAATACAATGACACCACTAAATAGTATGCCTTCTAAACCAACCCCAAATTCCAGTAAACCTTTTGGCATGGTAGGAATTGAAAATCCTTATTTTAAAAAAAATTTTAGTTTACATAAACCTAGTTATACTGAAAATAAGAGATCTTATGTCAAAAATTTAAAGCCACAAATTAATCCAGCTAATTTAAAGTTAAATTCAGCTCAAACTATGCAAGCAGATGAATATATCCACAAAAATTATAGATCACTTGTTGAAAAAGGAGATATTGGAAAAATAATTAAATCTGAAAAAAACAAAATAGAAAAAATGAGAATTAATTTAAATTCAAGAAAAGAAGTAGAGCATGCAGAAAAAAGATTAGATTATTTTAAAAATAAATTCGGAATAAAATAATAAAAACGCTTGCCTTGCAAGCAAAACTATGAACAAATATATTTTATCATTATTAATTTCAGTAATTTTATTATCTTTTTCCGGCTCTGTTTTAGCTGTTCAAATTATAAATCCCTTAGGTAGTACAGATACTTTTTGCAAATTATTGACTAATTTATCCACAGGCATAGCTGGACTAGTTGCCACATTATCTGGTATAATGATTATAATAGCAGGTATATTATATTTGACTTCTGCAGGAGATCAGCAAAAAATGACCACAGCTAAAACAGCTTTAAAATATGCTATAATAGGAATAATTGTTGCTTTGCTTGCTATTCCAATTGTTGAGGTGATAAAAGAAGTGCTTAATGTGAGTGTGCCCGGTGGTTGTTAGCGCAAAATATGATAAATAATTAAAAGGTCGAATTTAGTAAAAATTTTAGGGAAAAAATAAAAATTAAAAAAAAGCGATATTAATATACAAATCTCATACCAATTATACGAATATTAGTATCATTGGTATGATAATTAGTAATATTGATATCTTATTTAATGAAAACATTAAAAATTATAGTTAGTTTATTGCTTTTGTCAGTATTGTTAACACCTGTTTTAGCATCAGCTGTAATACCAGCTCCTCCAACAACAAGTGTCACAGATTTATCAACATTGTATGACAAAATTGCTACATTAATGTGGCAGATTTTTGCAATTGTAGCTTTGGTATTGTTTGTTATTGCTGGTATTATGTTTTTGACAGCTCAAGGAGACCCAGCAAAAGTTGCGACAGCAAGGTTGTTTGTTTTATGGGGAATTGTTGGAATAGTGGTAGCTGCATTTGCTTTCTCAATTGTAGAGATTGTAGGAACATTTATTACATAAATATTTTCTCTAAAACTTCAGCCCTGCCAAGGTGGGGCTGAAGTAGAGAGATAATGTGATATAAGCTTTGTTTTTTAAAATATAATATCTATTCTAAAAAATAAACCTTATTTCAAATTTATTGTGTCTCGCCGTCATTGCGAGCCCCGACCGCAGTCGTGGGCGAAGCAATCTCAACCGTATAGATTGCCACGTCGTGATCCAAAGGGTACCCCGGCTTCTCGCAATGACAAAAATAAAATGTTAATTAAATTCAAATTCTTATTAATTTTATTATTCTGTCTGCTTTTACCGACAATAACTTTTTCCGTGGGATTTACAGATCCTGTTGGTGTAACTACATTTACGCAGTTTTTTGGTATTTTAGAAAGTCTTATATGGAAAGTGTTTGCCTTATTTGCCTTAGTTTCTTTTGTGATCGCTGGTATATTTTTTCTTACAGCTCAAGGTCAACCAGAAAAATTAAAAATTGCAAGAAGCTTTGTTCTTTGGGGTGTAGTTAGTATTATTGTGGCAATTTTAGCTTACTCAATAATAACTATTGTTGAGAGCATATTTTAAAAATTATTTTATTAAATTTTAACTTTTTAAAAAATGAAAAAAAACCTTTTATTTTCAATATCATTATTTACCTTGGTAGTTTTAATTTCGCCAATAATTGCATTGGCTCAGCCAACTTCACTTACGGCAATTGCTGTCAATTTAAGAATGTTAATAACAAATATTGCTATACTCATTATTATTGTTTGTTGGATTATTACAGGACTTTTGTTTTTGATTGCCCAAGGTGATCCTTCAAAGCTTACCAAAGCCAAGACAGCTTTAATTTGGGCAATTGTCGGTACAGTAGTTGCGTTTTTAGCCGAAACTGCCAGAGTAATTATCCAAACAGCTATAACAACAGGAGGATAATCGTCATCGTGTCATTTCCGCGAAAGCGGGAATCCAGAGTAATTTAAAAAACAAAAAAATGCAAAACAAAAAACTTTTATTTTTATCACTATTAGCAGTTATTCTAATTTTTCCTTCTTTTGTAAGTGCTCAAATGATAATAGTTACGATGGTTCAAAATATTGCCAATGTTCTTACAACGGTAGCCACAATATTGATTGTAATAGCATTTATTATTGCAGGGCTTTTATTCTTAACAGCTACTGGCGACCCAGGTAAAATTGGCACGGCTAAAAAAATGATGTATGCAGGTATCGCAGGCACAGTTATGGTTATTTTAGCTAATGTGGGCATGACTTTGGTAAGAAGTGCACTTTTCCAAGGTCAATAATTTAAATTTCTTTTAAAATTAAAGATTAACTAATTTATCAAAATTTATTTATATTTTTTGATAAAGTGTTAATTAAATTAGAAATGAATAAAAAAATATTATTAATTTCATTTATAGCTTTATTCTTACCGTTCATAATTATCGCTGCAGTACCAGCCGCGGGAGGTTCTACACTTCTTAACGCCATTTTACAGGGGATAAGTAATGCAATAATGGGTGTCGGAACAGTTATGGCAACAATTGGTTTTGTAGTCGCTGGAGTAATGTGGTTAACATCAGGAGGGAGTCCTGAAAGAACAGGATTAGCAAGAAAGGCTCTTATAGCCGCGGTAATTGGTTCGGTAGTATTGGTGATAGGTGCATCTGCTACTCCTTTTATTACAATGATAAATCAAATAATATGTGGAGGTGGTGGTTGCTAATTATTTATTTTAAAAATTTTTCAAAACAATTCTGCTAAAACAGGATTGTTTTTTTGTGTTTTTTAGGATAGAATTAAATTAAGTTTAATTGCCGAGGTGGTGAAATTGGCAACCACGCCAGCCTTAGGAGCTGGTGTCGCAAGACTTGAGGGTTCGAGTCCCTCCCTCGGCACACTTTCGCTTTGCTCAGTGTAAGCAATTAAAAACACGATTTAAATCGTGTTTTTGTTTGTGATCTGTGGAAATCTATTTTGAATCAGTGAAAATCCGTGTCTCTAGGCTTCTTTAACGCCAATTTTTCCTTTTACATTTTTTTCTGTTTTAGGAAATTTAATTGTTAAAATGCCTTTATCCATTTCAGCAGAAGCCTCTTTAACTTTTATGTTTTCTGGCAAAATTACTTTTTTAGAAAATGGCCCCCAATAACATTCTTGATAAAGATATTTTTTTCCCTCTGCTTGATTCGGATCTTTTCTATCTCCTTTAATTATCATCATATCTTTCTCAATAGAAATATCTACATCATTTATTACCACTCCAGCAATAGCCGAAGTAACTACAAATTCTGCTTGTGTTTCATAAACATCAACTACAAGTTCGCCTTCTTTACTGAATATGGCCTTTTTACTTGTTTCTTGAGGTTGAGTTATTGCTTCTTGTATTAAATTTTCGTCAATCTTTGTTTTTTTTACCAACGTTTTAGCGTTTAGCGTTTAGCGTTTAGCGTTTAGTAAATAACTAAACCCTATACCCTGTACCCTAAACCCTTTTAAATCTTGCAAATACTTTTAATTTTTTTAACTTTTTCAAATTTAGAAATTACAAATATTGCTAATGATATTAAAATTATAATTGGAATTAAAATTATTAGCCAATTTAATTCTATTTTCATTATAGATAAATTGAATAATCCATGCAATAGGGTGGCAGTTAAAATTCCTAAAATTGTATATCTTAAGTTATTTTTTGTTTTTATAATAGAAAGTATTACAAAATATCCAACTAAAGCTGAACAAAGAGTGTGCAAAAATGTAGCTCCAAGAAATCTAGAAAGACTTATAACTACTGAAGCAAAAACAGCATCATTAATTGGTAAATTAATTGCAGAAGAAACAATATAAAAAATATTTTCAACAGCTGCAAATCCCAGAGCTGAGATTATCATATAAATCATTATATCAATTGGTTCATCGCATGCAGAGTTTGAAAGAACTTTAAATTTTATTACTAAATATTTAAAAAGCTCTTCGGTAAAAGCAATTATTATAAATCCATATATTAATGAAATAAAAATTAAAGGAGGGTTTATAGAAAAAAGTAATATAGTTAAAAGTTTTTGAACTAAATAAACTGGAATTGTAGTAAAAGATCCCCATAAAAATATTTTCAAAATCATTTTTTTGGATTCTGGATGCAGGTCTTTTTTTAAATAATAAAAAAGCCAAGCTAAAGACGGCAAAATTCCAAAAAATATATATAAAAAATAAATAAAAATCATTTTGCTTGTGTTGAAATTCGCTCGCCAAATCAAATTTTTTCTCGTCTCGACCTCTCCATAGGGGGTTTCCCTCGCCTCAAAAAAATTTATTTGGCTCGCTATATTTTATTTGCTCGTTTTTTTCTTAATCTGGCCATTTTTCAATCATAAGACATTTTTCTTTATTTTTGATGGACAATTGTTGATAAATTTCTTCTGTAATAAATGGCATAAATGGATGCAGAAGTTGTAGGCAAGTAGCGTAGATTTCTAGGAGAAGCCACTTTGCAGAATCTCTCTTTACTAGATCTTCTCCTAAGATATCTTTCTTTTTCTCTTCTATAATTTTATCACAAAATACATGCCAAAAGTAGTGATAAATATCTTCTGCAGCCAAATAAAATTTAAAATTGTCCATTTGTTTAGTAATTTTTGCAATAGATTTATTTAACTCCGCAAGATATTTTGCATCGTCTTTAGAAAGTCTTGGCTTCTTTGTTATGTCAACTCCAGCTGTATTCATTAAAACAAATTTGCCAGCATTCCAAATTTTATTAGCAAAGTTTTTGTATCCCCTAATTTTATTTTCATCTAGCGCTAAAGAAGTTCCGGGAGTATTTCCCATTACCAAACTTATTCTTAATGCATCTGTTCCATATTTTTCAATTAAGTCCAGTGGGTTTATAACATTTCCCTTGGATTTTGACATTTTTTGGCCTTTTGCATCAAGTACTAAACCGTGAAGGTAAACATTTTTAAAGGGAATTTTACCAGTTCTGTAAATTCCAAGCATAATCATTCTTGAAACCCAGAAAAAAATAATCTCTCCAGCTGTTTCCATAACATCGGTTGGGTAGAAATTATTAAAGTCATTTTTACCGGTATTCATTAATGTTGCAAACGGCCATTGTCCAGAGGAAAACCAAGTATCAAGCGTATCAGGGTCTTTTTTTAATTGACTATTGCATTTTGTGCACGACTGTAATTGATTATTGATGTCTACAAAATTTTCTCCACAATTTTCACAAATTTTTATCGGCATAGGTATACCCCAAGCGATTTGTCGTGACAACGGCCAGTCTAAAATATTTTTTAACCAGTGCAAAGCAATTTTTTTGTAATGTTCTGGAATAAATTTAATTTTACCAGCTTGAATAGCTTTTGTGGCAGGTTCTGCCAAAGGTTTCATTTTTAAAAACCATTGAGACATAATTTGTGGTTCTATCAAAGTATTGCACTTGTAACAAGTTTTGGTAACATGTTTGTAATTTTCATCAATTTTTTCTACCAATCCCTTGCTTTGTAATTTTTCAATAATTTTTGGCCTGGCTTCTAAAATTTTCATTCCAGTAAATTCACCAGCTATTGGTAGCAATTTGCTTTGTAGGTCAATGATTTGCTCTTTATCCAAATTATGTCTTTCTGACATATCAAAATCAACAGCATCATGCCATGGAGTAATTGTCATTGCACCAGTGCCAAATTCCATATCAATTGCTTTGTCTTTAATTACAGTAGCTGTAATTGGTCCATTAATCCATTCCAAATCAATTTTTTGACCGTTTTTGTAATCTATATATCTTTTGTCATCTGGGTGCATGACTACATATTTGTCACCAAATTTAGTTTCAGGACGAGAAGTTGCGATTGTAAATGGTCCATATTTTAAATAATAAAATTTTTCTATTTTTTCATCATCTTTGGTTTCTAAATCAGAAAGAGATGTTTGATGTTTGGGGCACCAGTTAACAATTTTTTTACCTCGATAAATCAAGCCATCTTTATATAAATTTTCAAAAGTTTCATAAACTACTTTTACAATATCTTGATCTAAAGTAAATTTTTCTCTTGACCAATCACAACTTGCTCCCATTTTTCTAACTTGGTTTTTGATATTTACTTTGTTTTCTTGCGTAAAGTCCCAAATTTCTTTGTAAAGTTGTTCTTTTGGAATTTGGAATCTTGATCTGCCTTCTTTTTCAAGCTTCTTTTCATATACAACTTGTGTTTCAAAGCCAGCATGATCAAGTCCTGGAAGCCACAAAGCTTTAAATCCATTCATTCTTTTATATCGCGTCATAATATCTTCAATGGTCATAACCAAAGCGTGCCCTGCGTGTAAATTACCATTGGCATTTGTTGGGGGCATTATGATTGTAAAAGATTTTCGTTTTTTGGCGTTAGGCAAATTATCGGGATTAAAAAAACCGCTTTCTTCCCAAAGCTTGTAAATTTTATTTTCAACTTTTTTAGAATCGTATTGTCCTTCTAACATATTTTTTATTTTACTATTTATTTTTGTCCTCGTAAATCTTGACAATAGCTATAAAGTATGCAAAAATTTGGTTGTGTCGTAAATTGTAAATTCAAGCAGTCCTTTTGGGAGTAAACCATGGCCCGTCCTTTTGAGGAAACGATTGTGATCGCGTTGCGCACTGCGATTATGCCCGGTCTTGCTAATGACCAGGTAGCTGGTGCGTTTGTTTCGTGGTTGAAATTGAATGAAATTGAATACAACCACGACGGAATCATTTCGGCATTGGAAGATGTCGGACTTTTTTTCCCAAATCTCTCCCAAATGGTCGAGGAGGCGATTGCACATGTTCGTGTTCAGAGATGCGAGGCCAAGACCAAGAAGCGTCAACAAAGGGCGGTGGAGCAACAGCTTCTTCGCGACGACGCGATGGAGCGCTGATCGGTCTGGGACGGAGTCGGAAGTGTCGTATCGTGCATGCGACTTCGTGTTCAACGAGGTCGCTTTTTTTATTCGCCAATTCGCAAATTTGAATCAGCTTTTAGATCTTTCCAATTGACTGTTTTATTTTTGTTATAATATCCAGCAACGCCAATCATTAAACCATTGTCTGTACTTAAAATTGGTTCTGGAAAAATTAAACTTACTGGATTCCCTCTTTCGCGGGAATGACGGGTGGTGGCATCTTGAAATTGTTTTTTAAGTTCTGAATTTGCAGAAACCCCTCCACCAAGAATTATTGTTTTGGCATTAAAATCTTTCACAGCTTTAAAAGTTTTTTTAAGCAAAACATCAATTATAGCTTGCTGGATTTCAGCACACATTGCACAAATGTAATATTTATTTTTTTGCACTTTTTTTAGTTGTTTTTGCTGAAAATATAAAATAGCAGTTTTAAGTCCAGAAAAACTAAAATCATAATCTTTAGTATTTAGCATAGGACGAGGAAGTCTGATCGACATCGGGAGTCGATCGGTTTTGTTTTTAATAGACATCGGGTGTCTATCTGCTAATTTGGAGATTATGGGTCCACCGGGATATCCCAAACCTAAAATTTTGGCTGCTTTATCAAAACATTCGCCAGCTGCATCATCGCGAGTTTCGCCAAGAATTTTGTATTTACTAATATCCTCAACCAAAACAATTTGAGTGTGTCCTCCACTTACAACCAGTGCAATAGCTGGAAATCTTATATTGTCATTGCGAGCGAAGTTCGCCTGCTCTGCAGGCGACGAGCGTGGCAATCTAGAATTTGTGCTATTACTCTGGATTGCTTCGTCGGCATGTGAGCCTCCTCGCAATGACGATGGTGCAGTATTTTTATTTAGAAAATTGACGAGTATATGCCCTTCAATATGATTTACTGGAATAATGGGAATATTCCAAAGAAAAGAAAGAGCCCGGGCAAAATTTACTCCAACCCATAAACAAGGTTCAAGCCCTGGCCCATTGGTAACTGCAATATAGTCTATATCTGGCTTTGAATATTTTTTCAAAAATGGAATTATTTTTTTTGCCAATTCTGGCTCGCGTTCTAATATTTCAGATAAAATTTTTAATTTTGCTTCCCCACCCAAATTCGCCTCTGGCGAAATTGTGGCGGGTCCGTCAAAATGCCTTTGGCTTTTGTCAGATTTTAGTGCTTCAATAAATGTTGGTATAATATTTTTTTGATGTTCTCTTTTTGCCATCATTGGGAAAACACCACCATATTTTTGGTGAACTTTAATTTGAGAAGCTATTTTATTAGCTAAAACAAAAAATTCTGGGGTTTTGCCCTCTTTAATATCTAAAATCGCAATTCCGGTATCATCACAAGATGTTTCAATAGCTAGTATCTTCATAGGCTATTTTTACCCTAAAACTTGAAAAAAATCAATTTATATTGTAATATCTAGATATGTATTAGAAAATGGTCCCATCGTCTAGCCTGGTCTAGGACACTTGGTTTTCATCCAAGAAACTCGGGTTCAAATCCCGATGGGACCGCTATGGAAAAAAAAGATTATTTAGATATTTCTAAAGCCTCGGATTTAAAAAGTTTTAAAGACAGAACAATTTATCGTTTCTTTGAGATTTTGCCCGGAGCTATTAGTTTGGGGACTCTGCTTGGGGTTCTTGTTTTTTCATGGCTAATTCCTGCCTGGGTTTCTATTTTCATAATTTGTTTTTGTTTTTATTATCTTTTCAGAGTGTTTTATTTTTCCTTACACCAGATTATAAGTTATTTTAAAGTTAAGGAATATTTAAGTGTAAATTGGTTGGCTAAACTTAAAAAGGTAAAATGTAATACCATTGTTTCGGTAAATGATTGGAAAGATATTTTTCATATAATTATTTTGCCAAGCTATAAAGAATCTAAACAGATAATTACAGAAACATTGGATTCAATAATTGCTTTAGATTATCCGAAAGAGAAAATAATGATTATCTTAAGTCAAGAGCAAAGAGCGGGAAAGGAATTTGAAAAAATAGCTTTAGGAATTAGAGAAGAATATAAGGATAAATTTTTTAAATTTCAATTCACAGTTCATCCAGACAATATAAAAGGCGAAATTGGAGGCAAGGGTTCTAATGTGGCATGGGCTGGAAAGGAAGCAAAAAAGCTTATTGATGAATTAAAGATTCCTTATGAAAATATTTTAATTTCTAGTTTTGATGTTGACACAAAGCCTTATCCGCAATATTTCTCTTGTTTAACTTATTATTATTTAACTGTAGATAATCCAACTAGAGCTAGTTATCAGCCAATTCCTGTATATAACAATAATATTTGGTCAGTACCATTTTTTTCTAGAGTTGTTTCTACATCAAACACTTTTTGGCAAATGATTCAGCAGGAAAGAGCTGAAAAACTTACAACATATTCTTCGCATTCTACCCCTGCTAAAGTTTTTTTTGAAGTTGGTTATCCTAATAATATAGTTCAAGATGACTCTAGAATTTTTTGGAGAGCTTATTTATATTACAGTGGTAATTATAGAGTGGTGCCAATTTATTATTTAGTTTCAATGGATGCAGTTATGGCAAAAGGTTTTTGGAGAACTGTTATAAACCAATATAGACAACAAAGAAGGTGGGCTTGGGGATGTGCTGAAATTCCTTATGTGGCTTTTGGATTTGTTAAAGACAGAAAAATTCCTTTTTGGTCAAAATTTTTTAATCTTTATACAATAATTGATGGATTTTGGTCTTGGGCAACAGCGGCACTTTTACTTTTTGCTTTGGGATGGCTCCCAATATTTTTAGGTGGAGAAGGTTTTAATATTACAGTTTTGTCATTTAATTTACCAATTTTAACAGGAAGAATTATGACTTTGTCTTTAGCGGGAATGCTTGTATCTGCTATTTTAAGTACGCTTCTTTTGCCAAAATTACCAAAAGGTATGAGTAAATGGAAAAAAATAAGTATATTTTTACAATGGATTATTTTGCCAGTAACTTTAATCTTATTTGGTGCCCTACCAGCAATTGATGCTCAAATTAGGTTAATGTTGGGTCGGCACATGGGCTTTTGGGTAACTGAAAAAATACGTAAGTAATTTTCTTGACACGATTTTTAGCAAGAGTATAATAAAATTATAGGAATTAAGCTTTAATAATTATGGTAAAAAATAAATTAATAAGCAAAATAACTACAGATAAGTTGGCAATAATAGTTAACAAAAGTTTCGAAAGTCAGACAAAGCTAATTGTTGATGGTTTTGATAATATAAATAAAAACTTTGAATCTGTTAATGAAAATTTTAAAGCTGTTAACAAAAATTTTGAAAAAGTTTTTGGTCTACTTAAAGTTATGGATGATAAGTTAGAATATGTGGGTTCTATAAAACATAGAGTAGATTATATAGAGAATGTATTAAATATACAATCAATTAAAAAATAATTATTATTAAAACTTGTCTGCCGGCAAGCAGGTAAAAAAATATTATGACAAAAGAAAATGAAAAAGGGGGCAATGAGGATTTAGAAAATTTAAATGTTGATGAATTAGATAAATTAATTAAGGAACTTAATGCAGAACTCATTACAATAGATGGAAATATTTCTGATAAAAGAGATGATTTAGAAAGTACTCCATTAGGCAATCCAAATATACGCTATGATGCTCTTAAAGAAGGTTTTGAGGAATATAGAGTAGAATCAGAAAGGCAAAGGGGAGAAGTTTCAAGGAAATTAGAAATAGCAGAAAGAAGATACAAAGATATAACAGGAAAAGACCATAACTCAGGGGAAGAATAAATCGAATAATTTTTAAAAAAACAGCGAATTAAAAAATAGCTGTTTTTTTGTGTAATGAATTATTCAAAGTGGATGCGCTTTTCAAGATTTTTTAGTTTTTCTTTAAGAATAGGATAATCTTTAAGTTCTGGATCTTTTTCTAAAAGTTCTTTGGCTGTTGTTCTAGTTTTCTCTACAAGAAAAATGTTAAATAATCCTTCCATAGCAAAATCTGGAATGCCCCACTGCTGACTTCCATAAAGAGAGCCTGGGCCTCTAATTTCTAAATCTTTTTCTGCTAATTTAAAGCCATTATCTAGCTCTACCATTGCTTTTAATCTTTTTCTGTTTAATTGATCTGGTGAGGTAGTAAACAAAAAACAATAAGATTGTGCATCTGATCTACCCACTCTTCCGCGAAATTGGTGAAGCTGGGAAAGCCCAAAACGTTCTGCTCCTTCAATCATCATAATTGTGGCTCTTGGTACATCTACTCCAACTTCTACTACAGAAGTAGAAACCAAAATATCAATTTCACCCTTAGCAAAATCAAGCATAATTCTTTCTTTTTCTTGGGCTTTCATTTTTCCATGAAGCATTGTAATTCGCAAATCTGGAAAAATATCTTTTGAAAGGCGCTCATATTCCTCTTTAACTGCTTTTACATCATTTATTATTGCTAAAGAAGACAAAGATTTAATATCATAATTCTGTGGTATAAAATTGGTCGAAGCCGTCGTCGTTTCGTTTATTCTATTTTCTATTTTCTGATTTCTATTTTCTATCTTAGGGCAGATAACAAACACTCCCTTACCTTGTTTTACTTCTTTTTCGATAAATTCATAAGCTTTTGATCTTTCAGATGGTTCTACAATAACTGTTTTGATTTTTTTTCTGTCTTTTGGCATTTCAGAAATTAAAGATACATCTAAATCTCCATATACAGTTAAAGCTAAGGTTCTTGGGATTGGAGTAGCTGTCATAGATAATAAATGTGGAGTTAATTTGCTTGATTCAAAAAGCTTGGCTCTTTGATCTACGCCAAAGCGATGTTGCTCATCTACAATTGCAAAGCCTAAATTTTTAAATTCAACTCCTTTTTGGATTAATGAATGTGTGCCAATTAAAATATCTATTTGGCCATTTTCTAAATCTCCTAGCAAACTTTTTCTGGAAACTTCAAAATTGTTTTCTTGTCCTGAGCTTGCCGAAGGGTTACATATTCTATAACTTTTACTGGTGATTAAACCAATTGAAACATCAAAATCTTTTAAAAGTTTGGTAATTGTTTTAAAATGTTGTTTAGCTAAAATTTCAGTTGGTGCCATAAAAGCTACTTGTGCTTTATTTTTTATTACATTTAAACCTGCCATTGTGGCAACAACAGTTTTGCCACTTCCCACATCTCCTTGCAAAAGGCGCGACATTGGAACAGGCTTTTCTAAATCTTTTAAAATTGCAAAAGCACATTTTTTTTGAGAGTCAGTTAATTGGAAAGGAAGTGAATCTGTAAATTGTTTCATTAATTCTGCATTCATAGGAAAAGCCGGAGCTTTCTTAAGCATTAAGCGACTTTTTTCTTTTAAAACAGAAAGTTGTATTAAAAATAATTCTTCAAAAGAAAAGCGAGCTTTAGCTGCATCAGCAAACTCAAAAGATTCTGGAAAATGTACCTGCCAAATGGCTTCATTTATATGCAGAAATTTATATTTTTTTAAAATATCATTTGGCAGTGATTCTGGAATTTGATTTTCTAAAATAGTTAAAATAGGTTTTATTATATATCTTAGCCAGCGCGAAGTAACTCCTCGAGTTTCTGAATAAATGGGAATAATTCTTCCTGTGTGAGTTAATTCATTGTTTTCTACATCTTGATTTATAATTTCATGAATTGGATTTGATAAATATATATCTTCTTTACCCAAAGCTACTTTTCCTGCTAAACACACAAAACTACCCTCTTTTAAACTCTTTAGTAAAAATGGTTGATTAAACCATAAAGCCTTAATTTTGCCAGAATTATCTTGTATTGTAAGTTCTACAATATTAATAAACTTTTTAAAAGTATGAGTACTGCCAATTTCTGTAATTTCACCCTGTACACAAACATTTTGGCCAAGTTGTTTTTTGGCACTTACAATTTCTATCACATCTGAAAAATCTTCGTATCTTGAAGGAAAATGATAAAGCAAATCAGCAACAGTGCTAATGTTCATCTTTTTAAGTCGTTTTTGATAAGCACTTCCAATTCTAGGAATTTCTTCAATTTTAGTTTGCAGGTTTAACAAAGTTTTTTTGTGTCATTCCCGCGAAAGCGGGAATCCAGAGAACGTGAACCTAACTCTGGATCTCCGATCAAGTCGGGGATGACAACGTACACAGTTTAATCTTACCAAAATATTTAATAAATTAAAAGAAATAAAAAATAGTGGAATAGATTTTTTGGAATATATGTGCGTACGCACATTTTGTCAGAAAAAAATGAAATAAAAATTTGCAGATAATTTACTCTAAATATTGTTCCTACGCACACTATTTAGAGTAATTTCGAAGTAAAGTTTGAAATAAAAAAAGAGCCCTTCGCGATCTGCCGTAGCAAATGCGCGAAGGGGTTAGGGGTGGAACGTTCTACTGTTTGCGTTTCCAGACGATGATCTGCGCAGGTACGGTGCACCGGGCTTTGTCGTCCGGTTCCCTTGCGCTTTCTTCGAACTGGTCGGCGGGCAGTATTTCTTTTACGAGGTGGCGAAGTTTTTCGGGTTCGTCGCGTAAGGACACAATCAAGTTGTGTCCGGACGAATCGACGTGTTGCGATCCAAACTCCGCCGGATCGCCGAACCAAAGCCTCAGTTGTTGTCCGTCGCTACGAAAGACGCTTTGGGTCATCGTCGCCAAAACGCACGCCTTGGGAAATTTTTTCCACCAGTATTTCCACAGGGCAATGAATTTTTCCCTGGCCGTGCTCGAGTCAAGGCCTGCATTTATAGCCTCGATCAGAGCTTCTTCTGAACAGTGAATGTCTTGGTCTTCCGTCTGTTCCCAGCGGACCCATGATACTTTCATCTTTCTCTCCTGTCGGCTGAGCCGACTGCTGAAAGGAAACGAGTGAAGTCGTATTTTAGGAGCTGACATTATATTGCCAAAATAAATTTAAAATGTCAAGTTTCGGGACATACTTTTTTGTTTTTTTACATTTTATGAATACGCCAATAAAAAGCGGTCGCTTTCTAATGGCGTATAGAGTTTTAATTTTTTAAGAGTAATTTTAAAAATAATTTAAAAGGCAATTAAAAAATCTATCATAATTTTGATAGATTTCTTAACGCGGAGGACAGGAAAGTTGGACTCCATTCGATGTAGATCGAATCAACAGGGTATCAAGCTGTGGCCACAACCGTGTGGCAATATCCTCCAATACCTCCGCAATTATATTTTAACATTTTATTATATAAAAAAACAACACCCTCAGTTGAAGGTGATGTTTTAGAATGTGGTTCGACTCCACCGATTGAAGTCTCACTGCTTGATACCCATTTTCATTATAGCAAATCATAAATGCTTGTCAAGAGTAGAGGGTTTTGAGCCAGAGTCCACTTCGTATTTGGTATTTTGTTGTTCAAAAAAGTTTACTAGTTCTAAAACATCTGTAGCAGAAGCCATCCATTTGGCAGGATTTGTAACATTGTAATAAGTTGGCAGTCCAAGCTCCTCAAGTCTGCGGTCAGCCACATATTGCACATATTGGTTTACATAATCTGCATTAAGCCCCAAAATTCCGCGAGGAAATAAATCTTTGTTATATGCTGTTTCAGCATTTACTCCATCAATTACAATTTGCCTTATTTCTTTTGCAAAATCTTCTGTAAGTAAATCAGGATTTTCTTCTAAAACTGTTTGAATTAAATTTATGCCAAATTTTAAATGCAAACTTTCGTCCCTTAAAACCCAGTCAATCATAGAGCCAAAGTTTCTTAGTTGATTGCGCTGGCGAAAAGATAAAGCTACCATAAATCCAGAATAAAACCACACTCCTTCCATAACAATATTAGTAGCTACAAGATTACGAATAAAATCTTTTTTACCATCTGTAGTTTGTACATCCAAAGTTATTTCAGTCATTCTTTTTAAATATTTCATTATAAAATCTTCTTTAGCTTGCATTGAAGGTGTATCTAAGTGTACATTGTAAATTTTTTCTTTATCAAAAGGAAAGGTTTCCAAAACATATTCAAAAGCTACGCAGTGGTTGGCTTCTTCCCACATTTGTTTGGCTAAATATAAATGAGCTTCTGGACTTTTTAAATATGGATAAATTCCCAAGGCAATGGAACGGTTTACAATTAGTTCGGCAGGATTAAAAAATGCCATTAAGAATTTTACAGAATGCCTTTCATCTTCTGTCATTTTGGTAAAATCTTCCAAATCTTCTTTTAAAGCAATTTCATGTGGAAACCAAGTGTTTCTTACAGCTTGTTGATATAAATCATAAGCCCATTGATATTTAATTGGATGTAAATTTACATCCTCTGGTGATGCTTTTCCTAGTATCATTTTTTTTAAGAATCTAGAAAATAGAATTTATGTAATTGTCATTGCGAGCGAGCCCAGAGGGCGAGCGTGGCAATCTAGAGTTTGTGCTCTCACTCTGGATTGCTTCGTCGGCTTGCGAGCCTCCTCGCAATGACAAGAAGGGGACATTTTGCATAAATCTATTGACAAGATGTTATTTAATATGTTATATAAAATATTACTGGGTTTTTTCACATAAGCATAAGGATAATATCATGGGCATAGAGAAAATTCGTCGGGCTCTAGATGGGGGTTTAGTTTCTGATTCAGAAATTCGCCAATGGTTGGTGAATAGTACTGATATGACCCTTAGACGTCGGTTGGAAATCGGCTGCATTGTTAATCAAGCCGATGTCGAATTCGGAGAGCTAAAAGACTGGATGGATCGTATTCGTGAATGTTCTCAACTTCCGAAAGAAACGATCAAATCATGGTCGGTCCTAGAGCTCGGAGAATTTTGATGGAGTTTGTTTAGGCTTCGCGCCGACCTTGCAACATTATTGTTGTATGTGGTTGGTGCGGGGCGTTTTTTTTATTTCAAATTTTAAATTGTAAATTTCAATTCATTTTATTGGCAGGAGTCGCAGGTCAGCTTAATATGCCGGGACTTGACAAGGGGCTGTGATTTGCTATAATAAAGATGCTTATCAGGCGATGCCATATTCTATGGTATAGAACCGAGAAATAACATCTTCAATTTTGGAGGTGTTATTTTTTTGTGTTATAATTATCTTGCGGAGGTATGGGAGGTTGAAATCAAACGGTTTTGATCGTCGTCTGATAAGCGATTGGTTCTATGAATAATAGAATGTGGTCCGACTCCACCGACCTCCGCGCAAAGAATCTGTTTTAAATGAACGGATTTTTTGTTGTAAATTTACATCCTCTGGTGATGCTTTTCCTAAAATCATAATTTTTTATTTATTTATAATAATATTGACTTTTATTGATAAATTTTGTATTATTTCTTATCGTGTCTAAGACGTTTCTTTATTGCTTCGTAGGAGATTTATCGTGTCGAATTGGCATATGGGTCCCACTGAGCCCGGCAGATATTACAAGAGGTTTGCCGGCAAAACAACAATGGTGGAGATATTTTTCAGCGAAGCTGATAATGGGCTCCGCGAGGTGTGGCTTGGCGAGGCGGGGAGTTTCCCTGTGGCACGGAATTGCTCTTATCAGCGCATTCCTGATCCCT
>MHPU01000042.1:0-25226 GCA_001820485.1 Candidatus Staskawiczbacteria bacterium RIFOXYD1_FULL_32_13 | reverse complement strand
AGACAAGATGAATTGAGGTGGTTTAACGAACGTTTGTCGCCTATAAGCCAACGCACGCCACTTACTTGATTATATCTGCAAATTTTTTGGCTTCGCGCCGACCTTACGTTTATCGTATGTGGTTGGCGCGGGCATTTTTTTTATTTCAAATTTTATACTTCCAAATTGATTTCAAATTTCAAATTATAAATTTCAAATTATTGGCAGGAGTCGCAGGTGTATTGTTCTTGCGGATCTGATGGGCTGTGAACTTTATACACTTTTCCGTCAATTATTTTTTCTGCTGTTTTTTTGTTGTCATTCCCCTGAAAAGGGGAATCCAGAGTGTTTCGCACATTTTGTTCTTTGTGCACGAACTCTGGATCCCCGCTTTCGCGGGGATGACACTGTGTGATGGTTTCTTTCGCGAGGATGACAGTATGGGAATCGGGGATGACAACGGGGACGGCCTTTGCAAAGGCACTGGCAAATCCTGTTTTGCCAAGGGCTACCGACTTATTTACAGAAACTGTGCTTTGTTCTGCAGAGTGACGAGGTTTCATATGTAAATAATAGGTAGATTTTAAACCTTTTTTCCAAGCAGTAAAATAAATATCCATTGTTTTTTCTACATCTCTTGAATCCAAGTACATATTTCTACTTAATGCTTGATCAACCCATTTTTGAGCGCGCGCTGCAACTTCCACAAAAGCATAAGGAGAAATTGCAAAAGAAGTTTTATAAATTTCTTTTATGTGAGAAGGAATTTCTGCAATTTCTGAGATATCCCCTTGAAACTCTACAAGTTTATTTTTTACCCCGTTAAATTGTCCGCTTCCAGCGGACACCGCCTCGCCTTGCGAGGCGGATTTAACAGGGTGAACCCCATCCCACAAATTCATATTTTTAAGTTCAGTAACTAAATTATGATTTATATCTAAATATTTTCCAGAAATTTTGTTTCTTGAAAATACTTGAGCAAATCTTGGGTCAATTCCTGGAGTAGTGCCAGCTACAAGTCCAATATTGGCATTTGGAGCTACTGCCATTAAAGTGGCATTTCGCATACCTTGTTTTACTTTTATTCTTAAAGCATCCCAGTCAAGCCAATTTTGTTTTGAATTTTTATCTATATCAATTGGAAGACAGCGATCTTCTTCTAGTTTTGTAATTGTATCTACTGGCACTAAGCCTTTTGACCACTGGGAACCTTGAAAATTTTTGTAACTTCCTCTTTCTTTAGCTAAATTGCTAGATTCATCAATTGCCATATAACTTATAAATTCAAAGATTTTGTCAGCAAAATCATAAGCATGTGGGGAATCATAAGGAATTCCTAATTGTTCAAGAGCATCAGCAAAACCCATTACCCCAAGTCCAATAGCTCTATTTTCAATATCTGATTTTACAGCTTCAGGAACTGGTAGTTTATTTATATCAATTAAATTATCTAATTGCCTTACAGATAGTCTGCAAGACTCTTCAAGTTTCTGCCAATCAATTTGTCTTTTATTTATATGAGCTACTAAATTTATAGAAGCTAAGTTACAAACTGCAATATTATCTTTATCTTGAGGCAAACAAATTTCAGTACATAAATTTGACATATGTATTGTACCAGAATTGTTGTTTAAAGCTCTTAGATTAATTGTATCTTTAAACACAAGCCAAGGGTGAGAAGTAGCTTGAAGTGAAGTAATAATTTGTCTATATTGCTCTGTGGCTGGCACTTTTTTAAAAGTTCGCATTTTCCCAGATTCAGCTATTTTAATATACTCATTATATTTTACAGAAAAATCTTTACCATAAAGTTCATTTAAATCAGGAGTTTCTTTTGGATCAAACATATACCAATCTTGTTTTGTTTCTACTCTTTTCATAAATTCATCTGAAATAAATACTGCAGTATCTGCTGTACGCATTCTTAAATAATCATCCCCAGCATTATGTTTCCATTCAATAAAATCTGCAAAATCTAAATGCCAATTTTCCATATAAAAACATAAAGCACCTTTTTTCTTTCCGCCCCTTTGAATTGCTCTTATAGCCGTATCAATTATTTTAGCAAAAGGTGTTGGGCCTGAAGAGGTTGTGTTATTTGAAGAAAGGGGAGAACCAGTTGCCCTTAATTTGGTTATAGAAGCTCCAATGCCTCCCGAAGCTTTAGAGAGCATCATTACATCTGAAACGGACTTTGAAATATGAGCCATATCATCATGAATTTCTAGCAAAAAACAATTTGATAATGCAGGATTTTTTGCCCCAGCATTTATATTAGTAGAGCCTCCAGCCAAATATTCTAAAGAAGACATTTTATCATAAAATTTTATAGCCCATTCTGTCGCCTCTGTTTCATTGAAAGCAAGCCCCATAGCCACTCGCATAAAAAAATATTGAGGAGTTTCAAAAGGTTTTTGATCTAGGTCTTTTATAGAATAACGATTAAGCAAACTTGAAAGTCCAGCATAAATAAAAAGTTCATCGCGCTCTATATTTAAAACTTGAGACAATTTTTCTAAATCAAAATTTTGCTCCATTCTTGGATCTAAAATTCCGTTAGCTACACCCTGTTTTATATATTTTGCAAAATTTTCTTTGTGAAGGTTTTTTAATTTTTCTTTATCTTCTTGGTAATCTCCTAAAACATTTTTATAAACTGTTTTAAGCAGTAGGCGAGTGGCAACTTTATCATAATCAGGGTCGTCTTTAATATTTTGAACTGCTGCATTTATTGTAGCTAAATCTAGTTCTTCTGTTGTTATTCCGTTATAAAGTGTAACTTGAGTATCTACAGCAATTTGCGTTACTTTGGCTATAGGATCTATTAAACCAAAACAAGCTCTTTCTATGGACCTATTAATTCTATCTGCGTTGAATAATTCTTTTGAGCCATCTCTTTTTGTAATATAAATTTCCATGCAATTTCGCTTGGCAAATAACTTTTTTTTCCGTGGCTGAGCCACTGCGGTGTGCTCCAGCTTGCCCTGTTGGGCAACCTACAAAAAAAGTTTATTTGCCTCGCTTCATTTTAGTTGTTTTATAATATCCGACTAATCTTGTCGGAGATTAATTATATCATTTCTAAAAATCAGGTCAACTGTGTATAACTTTTTTTGCAACAAAAAAGGAGAGCGTCGCCACAGGGTAACGTCTCTCCAGCTCTTTACTCTAGAAAAGCAGATGTCACATTCTCTGCTATTTTTTTGCTGATTGCTGTGGTTGCCAGTGAGGCACCAAGCAAAACGCAGAAAAATAACAGGGTAGCAATAACTGCTTTTTCTGGCTCAAGGATACAAATTGCAATCCATGTGCCAGAAATAACAAAAAAAACTCCTACGATCCCTACTAGCAAAATAGCCTCCATGCTTCACCCCTTTAAAAGAGTGCCCCCACTCTAATTATTAATTATAGCATTTATATGTCCTTATGTCAAGTTTTTAGTAATTAAAAAATCTATTTTTGAAAATAGATTTCTTAACGCGGAGGACAGGAGAGTTGGACTCCATTCGATGTAGATCGAATCATCGGGTTATCAAACCGTGACCACAACCGTGTGGTAATATCCTCCAATACCTCCGTAATTTTATTTTAGCATTTTGTTATATAAAAAAACAACACCCTCGAGTTGAAGGTGATGTTTTAGAATGTGGTTCGACTCCACCGATTGAAGTTCCACAGTTTGATAACCCAACTTTATTATAGCAAATCATAACAGCTTGTCAAGTTTTTTTGGATAAAAAAAGCCCTTCGGTTGCCGTTGTGGCAACTGAAGGGTCGTTCTGATTTTGGTGAGGCTTATTTCGCAGGAATAATCTTGCATTTTCCCTCTTCGTCAAAAATGACGACATCTCCGGCTTGTGGCATCCCCCAAGTAGAATCCTCCCAGCGGGATGAATAGAGATCGCCATTTTTTATTCTTTTCAGTATGGTAACGCGACGACCGTCATAGTTTACCATACCACAGTAGATGTATTCACCAGCATTCGGATGCCACGGCACCCGACCACGAAGGTGGTATTTCACCGCATTGCTTTTGCAAATTGCAGCCAAGCAAGCCGTTATGACCAAACTGCCGAGCCACAACACGCTAATTACCACAACGGTTACAGGACTCATCTTTCTCTCCTGTCGGCTGAGCCGACTGTGAACGGGGTGGGTAGGATTTGCAAACTGATATTAATTTACCAAATTATTTTTATTATGTCAATGGGTTCGTAATAGCTCAGGATCTTGGAAATTTTTTTAGTAGATTATCGTAATATAATTTATTACTATTAAGTATTTCTAAATATGGCATATACAACAAATCCTAAAGTTCCAAGGCTTCGTGTCAGAGCAGTAAATATAGTTCGTTCTGGAAAATCTATAAGCCAAGTTGCAAGATATTTTGGCTGTACAAAAGATATATTGAAGTAGTATAGAGATATTTAAAAAATGACAGAGTTGTGGTAAACTTAAATAGTGTTAAAGTGTTCATTTGATTTTCTTAAGTGTTCGCTTCGCTCCCTTAGGGCCTATAGTCAAATGGTACGACGCGTCATTCGCATTGACGAAGCCCGGGTTCGACTCCCGGTGGGTCCACATTAAATTTATGGCTGAGAAAAAGCAGACAAATATTATTTATCCTAAAGTAAGACTTAAAGATGTTTTAAAAGCTTTTTGGTGTGGGATTAAACCAAAAAAATGGTGGGGATTTTTATTATTTTTTGGAGTTGTTGGAGCAAACATTGTGACTATATTGGTTCCAATATTTTATAAACAATTTTTTGATTTAATTTCTACTGTTTCCGATAAGGGTATAGGCTCTCAAAAACTTATAATAATTATTATTGAAATTTTGGTTTTAAATGCTATAACTTGGGTTTTTTATAGATTTGCAACTTTTGCAAATAATGTTTTCCAAACATCTGTAATGGCAAATTTAAAACAGCAAGCTTATGATTATTTAATGAATCATTCTTATAACTTTTTTACCAATAATTTTACTGGGTCTTTGGTACAAAGAGTAAGTAGGTTTGCTAGAGCATTTGAGAGATTGTCGGATAATTTAATTTGGGGATTAACTCCCCTGGTTGTAAGAGTAATTTCAATAATATTAATTATTTTCTTTATTAACAAATGGATAGCTTTAATAATTTTAATTTGGGCATCGGTGTTTTTGGGATTTAATATAATATTTTCAAAATGGAAATTAAAGTATGATTTAGAAGTAGCAGAAGTTGACTCAAAAACAACAGGATATTTGGCTGATACAATTACAAATCAAAACAATGTTACTCTTTTTGTAGGACAGAATTTTGAGTCACAAGGCTATAAAAAAGTTACAAATGATCAAGCAAAAATAACAAAATTTAACTGGAATTTATCAGCTATTGTTGATGCTGTTCAAGGATTTTTAACTGTCTTAATAGAATTTCTTATATTTTATTTTGCTATAAAATATTGGAGTCAAGGTTTAATTACAATTGGATTTTTTGTAATGCTTCAAGCATACATAATAACTTTGATAGAACAATTTTGGGGAGTAACAAGAATTGTAAGAGATGTATATCAAAGTTATGCAGATGCAAAAGAAATGGTTGAAATTATGTTACTTCCTCATGAAGTTTTAGATATCAAAACAGCTGTTGAACTGAAAGTTGTAGAAGGCAAAATTGAATTTAAAGATTTAAATTTTAATTTTAATGAAACAAGACAAGTTCTAAAAAATATAAACTTAATAATAAATCCAGGAGAAAAGATAGCTTTAATTGGACCATCTGGCGCAGGAAAAACAACTTTTGTAAGATTGCTCTTGCGTTTTTATGATTCAACTTCTGGACAAATTTTAATTGATGCTCAAGATATTTCAAAAGTTACGCAAGAAAGCTTAAGAAGTAATATATCTTTAGTTCCTCAAGATCCAGTTTTATTTCACAGAACTTTAGCTGAAAATATTGCTTATGGTAAGAGAAATGCCACAAGACAAGAAATTGAAAAAGCAGCTTTTTTAGCTCACTGTGATGAGTTTATTAAAGAATTGCCTTTTGCCTTAGAAACTTATGTTGGTGAACGCGGAATTAAACTGTCTGGCGGAGAAAGGCAAAGGGTTGCAATTGCTCGTGCTATTTTAAAAAATGCTCCAATTTTAGTTCTAGATGAAGCAACATCTAGTTTAGACTCAAATTCTGAAATGTTAATTCAAGATGCTTTAACAAATTTGATGCAAGACAAGACCGTAATAGTTATAGCTCACCGACTTTCAACAATTCAGAAAATGGATAGGATTGTTGTAGTTGACAATGGTAAAATAATTGAGCAGGGAAATCATCAGGAATTATTGGCAAATGAAAATAGTTTATATAAAAAATTATGGACATTGCAGGCTGGCGGATTTATATCAGATAAAGACGAAAACGAACCCGCCCAAAATCCTGCGGATATTGAGGAGGGCGAGAACGAAGACAATGATAGTGATCAAGAAAATGGTGGTAGTGCAAATTTTGTTGAAGCCAAATTCACAAATTTTTAAAATAATTATTAGTGTCATTCCCGCGAAAGCGAGAATCCAGAGTAAAGTGCAAAAACCATGGATTCCCAATCAAGTTGGGAATGACAAAAAGCAATATAATGAAAATAGGTTTTGATTGTATTGGGGTTGGTTGTGGGGCTTTAATAATTAATGATAGGAATGAAGTTCTTTTATTAAAAAGAACTTCAAAAACCAGAAATATGGCTGGATTTTGGATGAAACCAGGTGGTGGAGTTGAGTTTGGAGAAATGGTAGAAGATGCAATAAAAAGAGAGATTAAAGAGGAGCTGGATATTGATATTGAAATTATTAAATTTCTATCATTTACTGAGGGTATATTGAAAGATGAAAGACAGCATTGGATATCGCTTAATTATTTGGCAAAAATAATTGGTGGAGAAATAAAAAATTTAGAGCCAGAAAAACACGAAGAAGTTAAATGGTTTGGTTTAAATAATTTACCAGAAAAATTAGCACAGAATACAATTGATTCTATAAATGAATATTTAAAATTAAATAAAAATTAATAAGCGTTTTTGCAGAAACGCTAAAAAATATGTTTTCAGAAAATTTAGGGGATAGAATAGAAGAAAGCAGGGATTCAAATATTATTGAACCATGTGTTCCGAGTTCCGAAAAACTTAGCACTATGTCTGATGAAGAGCTTAATGAGGTTATAGAAAAAACTCAGACAGAGTGCGATGAATCATTGGTTAGATTAGAAGAATCAAGGAAACAGTTAGAAAAAGAATATAAGTGGGGTTTTGAGGCAGTTGATAATCTAGACAGGTATTCATCGGAAGAATGGCCGGAAGAGAAAAAAAGTAAATTCAAGGAATTAGTTGAAAGTTGGAATGATGGTTTGTCTGCATCTCGTGCTAGATTGTCAAAGATCCGATCATTAGTTAGAAAAGAACAACAAATTAGGGAACAAAAATAATATTAATGATGTCATTGCGAGCGAAGCGAAGCAATCCCAACTTTAGAGATTGCTTCGTCGCTTCGCTCCTCGCAATGACGAAAAAATATGGAAAATCAAAATATAGTAAGCACACAAAATGTGCCAAAACGAAATTTACCTAGAGATGTTTTTTTGCATCTTTTAGTTATTGTGACTTTGTATTGGTCATCAATTACTTTTGTGACTTTGCTTTGGCAGTTTATAAATAATTTTTTGCCAGATGTTTTAACTGACGCTTATCAATATCAAGCCAAATTTGAATTAATGAGGTTTGCAGTTTCATCTTTATTTATTGTGTTTCCACTTTTTATTTTTGTTTCTTGGTTTTTAAATAAAATTTATAAAAAAGAAGCAGTTGTTAGAGAATCAAAAATTAGAAAATGGCTTTTGTATTTTACTTTATTTGTGGCAGCTTTGGTTGTAATTGGCGATTTGGTGACTGTAATAAACAACCTTTTGGGAGGCGAGACAACATTAAGATTTATCTTAAAAGCTTTGTCGGTTTTATTAGTTGCTGGATTTGTTTTCGGGTATTATTTAGATGATGTAAGACGGGAAACCCCATCTGGACTTGGTAAGATTTTTGCTTGGGTATCGGGAGTTTTAGTTGCGGTTGCAATCATAGCTTCATTTTTTGTGATTGGATCTCCTACTACAGCTCGCTTGACTCAGTTTGATAATCAAAAATT
The DNA here is from genome assembly GCA_001820485.1 of Candidatus Staskawiczbacteria bacterium RIFOXYD1_FULL_32_13. Lineage (GTDB taxonomy): Bacteria > Patescibacteriota > Minisyncoccia > Minisyncoccales > Staskawiczbacteraceae > XYB1-FULL-32-11. The sequence goes on along the minus strand of MHPU01000042.1, from coordinate 17,086 downwards.
ATCTGATTTACAAACAATTCAACAGCAAATAGTAAATTATTGGCAAACAAAAGAAAAATTACCAAATGATTTAAATGATTTAAATGATTCAATTTCTGGATTTAGAGTTCCAATTGATCCACAATCAAAAACAAATTATGAATATACTATTATAGATTCGGAAAAATTATCATTTAATTTGTGCGCAAATTTTAACAAACAATCTGACAATAAAAATGAGCAAATTACAAAACCAATGTACTATGATAGCTTGTATACTCAAAATTGGAATCATCCAGCTGGTTATTTTTGTTTTGCCAGAACAATCGACAAACAACTTTACCCACCAATAAATAAATTAAATACACCAACAAAATAAATAATTTGTAAATGGAAATAAAGTTTGGGGAAATTGAGGTAAGTGATAAAAAATATCCAAAAGTATTAAAAGAAGCTTTTAAAAAACTTCAGCAAAGTTTGGGTCCTAAAAAGTTGTATTATAAAGGAAATTGGTCTAATGAAATTTTTGCTAATTGTTTGGCTGTGGTGGGGTCTCGTCATTTAACTACTTATGGTAGAAAAGCCACAGAACAGCTAATAACACCAATTGCTTCGGCTGGAGTTACTATTGTGTCTGGATTTATGTACGGAGGAGACGAAGCTGCACACTCTGCTACTGTGCGATGCAAGGGGAGAACAATTGCTGTAATGCCTTGTGGAATAAACCGAATTCATCCAGCAAACCAAGTAAAGCTTTATAACGAAATTTTAGAAAAAGACGGATTGATTATTTCTGAATATGAAGGCGATATTCAGCCTCAAACTTTTACATATATTCAAAGAGATAGAATTGTGGCAGGTCTTTGTAAAGCTGTTTTGGTCACAGAAGCTGCATTAAATTCTGGTTCTTTAATTACAGCTGGTTATGCCAAAAAATTTGGCAAGAAAATTTTTGCATTGCCTGGGCAAATTACTAGTGAGGTTTCCAAGGGTACGCTTAAATTAATTAAAGAAGGAGCAGAGGCTGTAAGCGAAGCTAAAGATATTTTAGATTTTTATAAAATGAATCCAACCGATCGACTCCCGATGTCAAACGGTTTTTCTGAAGCAAAAGGCGTAAAAACTATTTTTGGGAGCAAAGGTTTAGAACAGAAAATTTTTGAGCAACTAAAAAGAGAATCAATGAAAGCCGATGAAATGGCTCGCCTTTTTTCAGTCCCAGTTGCAGAACTTGGCACAATTCTTACAATTATGCAACTAAAAGGTTTTATAAATCAAGAAGGCGACAAATATTTTATAAACTAGTAAATAAAAATTAAAAAATATAAATTAATAATTGAGCAATTGAGAAATTCAATGAAAATTGAAAATTGTAAATTGTAAATTTCATTTATGCTTATAAAAGTTCCGAGTGTGGCGAATTTGGGCCTTGAAACAATAAAAGTGGATGTGGAAGTTAATTTGGCAAGTAGAGGTTTACCGGGTTTTGATATTGTGGGCTTGGCTGATAAAGCAGTGGCTGAAAGTAAAGATAGAGTAAGGACTGCAATAATAAGTTCGGAAATTGAATTTCCGCAAAAGAAAATTACTGTGAATATGGCTCCAGCTGATGTACCAAAAGAAGGCTCTACTTATGATTTGCCAATTGCTGTAGGAATTTTAAGTAGTGTGGTAAATTTTACAATTCCTGAAAAAAGTTTATTTTTAGGAGAATTATCTTTTGATGGATCTTTGCGTCATACCAAGGGTGCCTTTTTGATGGCATTGTTTGCCAAAGAATTTGGTTTTGAAAATTTGTTTGTGCCAAAAGATTCAGCCAATGAAGCTGCTGCTATTAAGGGTTTAAAAGTTTTTCCAGTTGAAAGCTTAACACAAATTTGCCAACATTTTACAGGGCAAAAAGATATTGAGCCTGTAAAATATAAACCAGTTTTAGAAAGCAGTTGGGATAAAGCAGAATTTGATATGAAAGAAATTTTGGGCCAAGAGCAAGCCAAAAGAGCAATGGAAATTGCAGCTGCTGGGGGCCACAATTTAATTATGATAGGTAGTCCTGGTTCTGGTAAAACAATGTTAGCTAGAGCATTACCTGGAATTTTGCCACCATTGAATGAAGATGAATCACTTGAAGTAACAAAAATATTTTCTGCTTCTGGTGATATTCCACCCGGAGGGTCATTAGTAACTCGTAGGCAATTTCGCTCGCCACATCATACAGCTTCTTTGGTTGGTTTGGTTGGCGGAGGATCAAAACCTCATCCAGGAGAAATTAGTTTAGCTCATAGAGGAGTTTTGTTTTTAGATGAATTTAATGAATTTCCAAGATCAATTATGGAAGCTATGCGTCAGCCGTTGGAAGATGGATGTTTATCAATTTCAAGGGCCAAGCAAAGAGTTATATATCCTGCAGATTTTATGCTTGTTGCAAGTGCTAACCCTTGCCCTTGCGGATATGCGATGCATCCTAAAAAAACTTGCACCTGTGGACCTAATCAAATAGCTAAATATCAAAAGAGAATTTCAGGTCCCATTTTAGATAGAATTGATTTACATATTGCTGTAATGCCTGTTGATACCACAGAATTTAAAGATAACCAACAAAATTCAGAATTTTTAGAGGCGTCAGAAAAAATAAAAAAGCGCGTAATTTTAGCACGCGAAAAACAGCGGACAAGATTTGCTAGTGAAGCGATTCATTCTAATAGTCAAATGAAAAATAATCAAATCAAAACATATTGTAAATTATCGCAAGATGTTGAAGAAATTTTGCGTCAAGCAAGTTTGAAATTTAATTTATCAGCCAGGTCTTACATGAAAATGATTAAAGTTGCTCGCACTATTGCCGACTTGGATAATTCAGAAGAAATTGCAGTAAACCACATGGCAGAAGCCTTGCAATATAAACCAAAAAATTATGAGTCAGCATAATGAAGTAGGAAAATTAGGAGAGGATTTAGCGCGAAAGTATTTGGAAGATAAGGGATATAAAATTTTGGAACAGAATTACAAAACAAAGTATGCTGAAATTGATTTGGTAGCAGAAAAATTAGAAGAATTATTTGAAAAGCCTAAATTAGTTTTTGTGGAAGTGCGTACAAAAATAGGCGAGCAGTTTGGCTCGCCAGAAGATACGCTGGACAAAAGAAAGCTTTGGAAAGTTTTGCAAAATGCCAAATTTTATTCTGCGTTTAAAGGCTGGCAAGGACCAGAAAGAATTGATGCAATTTGTATTGTTCTGCACCCCGATTTCTCGGTAAGTCGTATCACTCACCACGAAAACATTATTTCTTAAATAATTATTTTTGGAAATTAAAAAAGCCAAAGGACGAGCGCCCTTTGGCTTGCAATTCGCACTGAAGAAACATTGCGAACTTTATGAGTGGGTCGTTTCGTGGCCACAAGACTTGCATTCATAGACGTGCAGTCTTGAGCCTTGTCCCGGGACAACTTCTTTGTGAGCCATTACGCCTCCGCACGCATGGCACACCTCCCATCGTGGCCCGTTTCTTCTCGGCACAAACTCTTTGCACCGAGAACACGTTTGGCCCACATAGACTTTCATCCCGTAGTGGCCACTCACTCTGGGATAATCTTCGTCGTGCACGAATTTGGCAACGTACTTGTGTATGCACGAACTCTGAAATTTCTCCACCATGCAAGCAAGTTCTTGCCTCTCGCTGTTTAGGTCTGCAAGTAGGCTTTGTACATCCGAAAGCTTGGCGAGAATTCCAGGATCCTGTGGCAAATCCTCCCGTTTTTCTGGCAGAGTCATGATGTCAAAAGGCATCGCATTCCTTTCTTTTTGATTGGTTAGGTTGCACAAAAATCATATTTACATATTAAAAAAATAATAATTGTTTGTCAAGGACAAAATTTTATTTTATCACAAACAAAAACCACAAAAGATATTTGTGATTTTTTTATCTGTGGTCTGTGAGAATCTGTTATAAATTTGTGGTAATCTGTTTTTTGATTGCTTCTATTGTTTCGGGGTTGGATAAAGTAGAGATATCGCCGAGGTTTTCATTAAAATAAAGTTTTTTTAGTAGAGTACGCATAATTTTTCCTGATCTTGTTTTGGGTAATTCATGTACCAAATAAATCTTTTTGGGAGTGGCTATTGGACCCATGCTTTTTTTGATTTCTTGTTCTATTTCTTTTGTAACTTCGTCTTTGTTTTTTACACCGCGATAAGTAGCAAAAACTAAAGGGGTAGATCCTTTAATTTCATCTGGAATTCCAATTACTGCAGATTCACTAATCTCTGGATGATTGTTTACTGCTGATTCTAGTTCGCTGGTTGTGATTCTTCTTCCAGCTATCTTGATTACATCATCAGCTCTGCCTGTAATTTTAATTATTCCATGTTTATCTTTAATTGCGCGGTCTGAAGTAATATAAACATCTTTGCCATATAAATTCCAATAAACATTTTTATATTTTTCTGGAGCACCAAAAATTCCACGTACAATTGCAGGGCAGTAAGGTGGAAGCATTACTAAATTACCCTCAACTCCATTTTTGCATGGTTTGCCGTTTTCATCGAAAATATTCATATTTACACCAGGCAAAGATAATCCAGCACAAGCTGGCTTGGTTGGTCCAATCCCAGGCAAAGAAGTAATGATAATTGCTCCAGTTTCTGTTTGCCAATAAGTATCAACAATAGGAAGTTTATTTTTGCCAATTTCTTTATTATGCCAAAGCCATGTTGGCGCATCAATAATTTCTCCTACAGAACCTAGAACTCTCAAACTAGAAATATCACAATTTTTAAATGACTCTGCTCCGTATTGTTTAAACATTCTTATAGCTGTTGGGGCTGTGTAAAGAATTGTAACTTTATTTTTTTCAATAATTTTAGCCCATCTGTCTGTTGTAGGGAAGTCTGGAGCGCCTTCAAAAAGTAGGGTGGTAATACCATTAAGTAGTGGAGAATAAATTGAATAAGTATGCCCTGTAATCCAGCCAGGATCTGCGGTGGACCAAAAAACATCACCATCTTTAATGTCAAAAACCCATTTACCAGTAACTTTTGCTTGCAGAGTATATCCGCCAGTGGTATGTATTATTGGCAAAAATTGGCCAGTTGTTCCGCTTTCTGGAAGTACAAATAATAAATCTTCAGAATTCATTTTTTCTGGCGGGCAAATATTACTTTCATTTTTTGTTAATTCATCAAACCAAAAGTTTTTACTATTTTCCCAAATAATATCATTGCCAGCTCTTTTTACAACAATAACTTTTTCTATATTTGTATTTTCAATTCCCAAATCAGCATTTTGTTTTAGGTTTATAGTTTTTCCTCTCCTATAATATCCATCTGCTGTAATTAAATATTTTGCTTTAACTGTTTGTAGTCTTATTCTTAAAGCATCAGGCGAAAATGCAGAAAACACTACTAAGTGCACTACCCCAATCCTAGCGCATGCGAGCATTGAAATTGCAATTTCTGGAATTATAGGTAAATAAATTCCAACAGTATCGCCTTTCTTAACTCCCAAATTTTTTAAAGCATTGGCAAATTTATTTACTTCTGAAAGCAACTCTTCATAAGTATATTTTTTTGTTTGCTCGTCGGGATTTTCTGGTTCCCAAATAAGCGCTACTTTGCTTTTCGTCATTGCGAGGGCGGAGCCCGAAGCAATCTCAACCGTTGGGATTGCTTCGTCGGCTTGCGAGCCTCCTCGCAATGACAGAGAGTTGCTTTGACTAATGTTGTGTTCAAAAATATTTTCTGTGAGATTTAACTTTCCGCCACTAAACCATTTTATTTCTGGACCAAAGTTTGTTTGTTTGTTTGAGAAAGTTTCTGTAAATGGCTCTTGCCAAAAAAGTTCTTTTTTAGCCAAATCACTCCAAAAAGCTATAGGATCTTTTGATGCTTGTTTGTAGATTTTTTTATTATTTAAATTTGCTTGTTTTTGAAAATCTTTTGTTGGGTAATATAACCCATTCCACTTTTTATTCATAAGTTTCACTTGTCATTCCCAACTTGATTGGGAATCCAGAATTAATCGCACGGACTCTGGATCCTCGCTTTCTCGAGGATGACACTTAAACATATTTTTAATTATACTTTTTAAATTTGTCTCCGTAAACCTTGACACAGTTAATATTATATGATATATAAAAGTATGTTCTTTACCCCACTCGTTGCCCTAGAGAAGGAGACTTACTCGTGTATATTGTTCGAAAACTTGATCCAGTTAAGATGGTTAAGAGATTGATTCTGGGCGGCGTATCGCCGATCAATCCGGATGGTTTTCATGTCGGATTTGGTATCGTGGTTGATGATGTTGAAGATATAAGATCCCAACTGATCTTGATCGATGACATCAGTAATCAAAAGTTTTTGTGCATTTCGTTTTCGGAATTGCTGACGTCGCGACATATTCCTGATTTCGCTGTTGATTCCAGTTGCTTCTGGGATAGCCTCTCGGCCAAGGTCATCTGGCAAGACGCCGCCGCGATGGCGTTTATCGATTTGCAGAATCCGAAAGTGAAGTTTTCGTGTAAGGGCGAAAGCCTTGTGGTAACACTTTCTTTTGGGCGTTACTTGGCAAAAACAAAAATTTCTTTTGCGGAAGTCTCGGGATTTCTGAAGAAGGTCGATCACGAATAGGTCAAAAAGATGCATCAAGTCGTTTACTATTGCGCAAGCATTTGGGTGAACGACTGTTCTTTTGTTTGAAAATTGAGTTATTGAGAAATTTATTGAAAATTGTAAATTGGTTTCTGCCCTTGCAGAAAATTAAAAATAGTGTATTATATACTTATCTTGATTACTGACACGCAACAGCAGTTAATCAAGTATTAATAATTAAGTTGCATTTTTTAGTTATGTTAAGTAATAAAAATGAAGTTGTTAGCGCAAATCCAAATATTGGTTCTACTGTGGAAGGAACAGTGGTAGCTAGAGAAAGATCAGCACTTTATATTGATCTTGGTGTTTTTGGTGCAGGAATAATTTATGGAAGAGAATATTTTGAAGCCAAAGAGCTTATTAAAGGTTTAAATGTTGGGGACAAAGTTTTTGCCAAAATCACAGAAATGGAAAATGATCAGGGTTATAGAGAGCTTTCTTTAAAAGGTGCTTCAAAAGATATGAGCTGGCAGAAATTGAGAGATATTAAAGAAAAAGGGGAAATTGTAAAGGTAAAAGTTACCGGAGTAAACAAGGGTGGTCTTTTAGCTGTTTTAGATGGTATCTCAGCTTTCTTGCCTGTCTCGCAATTAGCTCCAGAACATTACCCAAGGGTAGTTGATGCTGATAAACAAAAAATATTAAGAGAGTTACAAAAATTTATTGGTAAAACATTGGAAGTTAAGATTTTAGATTTGCTTGCTGAGGAAAATAAATTAATTTTGTCTGAAAAAGCAAAAGCAGAAGAACAAACTAGAGAAACTTTAAAAAATTATAAAAAAGGTGATATTATTTCTGGCCAAATAACTGGAATTGCTGATTTTGGAGTGTTTATAAAATTTCCAATTACAGCTAAAACCTCAGAAGATGACAGCGAGCAAAATACAGACTTGTCCGGCGAAGCTTTAGCGAAGGAGGAAAAAGCTGGTATTGAAGGATTAATTCATATTTCAGAATTAGATTGGCAGTTAGTTGAAAATCCAGCAGAAGTTGTAAAAGTTGGAGAAATAATAAAAGCTCAAATTATTGGAATTACTAATAGTCAAGTTTTCTTGTCGCTTAAATCAATGAAAGAAAATCCTTGGGAAGAGGTTGAAAAGAAATTTAAAAAGGGAGATACTTTAAACGCAAAAGTTTTGAAAGTTTCAAGCTTTGGGGCTTTTGTAGAGGTTTTGCCAAAAATTAGGGGACTTTGTCATGTTTCAGAATTTGAGTCAGAAGAAAAGATGAAAGAAAAATTAAGTGTTGGCCAAATGTATGATTTTGAAGTTTTGCTAATTGACCTTAAAGAACATAGAATGAGTTTAAAGTTAGTTAAATAAATTTTTTTAGCGATAAAAACAAGGCATAAAACCCTTGTTTTTTATTAAAAAAAGTATAGAATTAAAATAAATTGAAGGGCGCATAGCTCAGTTGGTAGAGCGCATAGCTTATACCTATGTGGTCCTAGGTTCGAGTCCTAGTGCGCCCACAGGTAATTTATTCACAGTTTTACTTATTGTGTTTGTACCTTAAAAAGGTTATAATATACTAATAACTCTATGGTTCGTGGACATACAGATTTTAATAAAAAAGGATTGGCAATAATTTTAAGAAGACGTGGAAAAAGTTATCGAGATATCGAGAAGTCTTTAGGCGTGCGTAAATCTACTTTAAGTGGCTGGTTGAAGAATGTAAAATTAAGCGACAGACAGATAGAGAAGTTGCATAAAAAATGGCTTGGCGCACTTGTCAGCGCAAGAGCAAAAGCTGTTTTGTGGCACAACCAACAAAGTGAGGGTAGAAGAAAAGCAATAAAAAAGGACGTGGAAGATTTTTTTTCTGATATTAAAATAGATCAAAAAATGGGAGAGTTGATTTTGGCAATGTTTTATTTGGCTGAAGGTGGCAAAACAGAAAATAGTTTTATGATAGCAAATTCAAATCCAAAAATTTTAAAAGGAATTTTAACTTTATATAGAAATTTATATAAATTAGACGAGTCAAAATTTAGTTGTTCGTTGCATTTACGAAATGATCAGAAAGAAAAAGATTTAAAGAGATTTTGGTCAGAAATTTTAGAAATCCCAGAAGCAAAATTCACAAAGACACAATTTGATAAGAGAACTATTAAAAAGACTTATGACCATTATAAAGGAGTTTGCGTAGTTAATTATTTCGATATGGCTTTACAAAGAAGAATAATGTATATTGGAGATAAATTATTAGAAGTTATAGAAAAAAATATGGGCGCGTAGCTCAGTTGGTAGAGCGTTCGCTTGACGTGCGAAAGGTTTCACAGGTTCGAACCCTGTCGCGCCCACAAATAAAATTTTATGGAAAATTTAATTGAACAATGGAAAAAAGATGAGCTGGCTTTATTTAAAGGCTGGAATTTTTCTTATATTAAAAATCGTTGTATAGAAAAACAACCGCCATGGAATTATAATGGTTTTGCCAAAAATTTAGTTAAAAAATCAAAATCTATTCTTGATGTGGCAACCGGTGGAGGGGAAATTTTTTCTTCCTTCGCACCTTTCCATGGTAATGTAATAGCTATAGAAGGATATAAACCAAATATTGCTGTTGCTAAAAAGAATCTCAGTTCGTTGGGGGTAAAAGTGATAGAATCTGAAGACACAAGGATTTGGCCATTTAAAAGAGAGGAATTTGATTTAGTTTTAAACCGTCACGGTGGAATTAATATTTCTGAAACCTATAGAGTGTTAGAGAATAATGGCGTTTTTTTAACGCAACAAGTTGGAGGAGATAATTTTATAGATTTAATGGCCGAATTTAATACAAAACCAAAATGGCCAGAAAACGAATTAGAAATCGTAGTTGAAAAAATGGAAGAGATTGGTTTTGGGATAAAAGAAGCTAAAAAATGGAGGGGCAAAAGAATATTCAAGGATGTTGGGGCAATAGTTTACTTATTGAAAGCTGTGCCATGGATTGTAGATGATTTTAGCGTTGATTCACATTTATCTTATTTAGAAAAATTACAGAAAAAATTAGAAAAAAATGGTAAATTAGAGTTCATTGATACAAAGTTTTTTATTCTAGGTGTTAAAAAATAATATGGATATAAAAATAATTTATCAAGATAATGATGTACTTGTGGTAGATAAGCCGGCTGGAGTGACGACTTGCGATGAGATTGCTTCGTCACAAACTCCTCGCAATGACGAGCAAAAAACTTTGATTGATTATTTAATTGAAAAATATCCTGATCTAAAAAATGCTGGAGAGGCGCCAAGATACGGAATTGTACATAGACTAGATAAAGACACATCGGGGATTCTATTGGTAGCCAAGACCCCTCTGGTCTTGATTTTTTTGCAAAAAAAGTTTATAAATAGAGATATTGAGAAAAGGTATATAGCTTTAGTTTGCGGTAATGTGAGGGACGACTTTGGAGAGATTAAGACTTTAATTGGTAGAGCTAAAAATGACCCTAGAAAACAAAAGGTCTATGTGGCAGGTGAATCTGGTTCTGAAGGTAAAAGAGAAGCCATAACGCATTATAAGGTTATTGAAAGATATTCAGGATATACCCTAGTTGATGTTAAAATTGATACAGGAAGGCGACACCAAATTAGGTGCCATTTTACTTATATTCATCATCCAATTGCAGGAGATAAATTGTATAAATATAGAGATAATAAATCACCAGAAAATTTACAAAGACAATTTCTACATGCAAGTTACATAAAAGTAGAGTTGCCGAGCGGAGAAACAAAAGAATTTAATTTAAAATTGCCCGAGGAATTAAGTAATGTATTAAATAATTTAAAATTCACCTAGTCAAATAATTTTGTAAAACAAAATTAAATTTTCAGAAAAAATTTATTTGACTGGGTAAATAAAATAAAAATATGTCAAAATTACTAGATCAATTTAATAAAGAACAATTAAAAAAAGTTCCAGATATAAAGCCTGGAGATACAATTCGTGTGCATCAAAAAATCAAGGAAGGAGATAAAGATAGGATTCAAATTTTTGAGGGGCTGGTTATTGCTAAGAAACATGGTAAGGGAATTAACTCAAACATAACTGTAAGAAAAGTTGTAGATGGCATTGGGGTAGAAAGAATTTTTCCAACCAGCTCACCTGCAATTGAAAAAATTGAGGTTGTAAGATCTGCTAAAGTTAGAAAATCAAAGCTTTATTATTTAAGAACCGCAAAAGGTAAAAAAGCTAAATTAAAGAAAAAAGATTTAGCAGTAGCAATTGCTCCAGAATCAAAAGAATTAGAATCACAAGAATCTGAAGAGTTGCCAGCAGAAGAAGTAGAGACAATTAAAGTTTCAGAAGAGAATAATTAATTTGATTGCGGGCGCGGGTGGTGAAATGGCATACACGCCAGCCTAAGGAGCTGGTGCCGCAAGGCGTGCAGGTTCAACTCCTGTCCCGCGCACACTTCATTGTGTTCAGTGTGCAAGTAAGAAAAAGAGGGCGCTTAGCTCAGCTGGTAGAGCATTTCATTTACACTGAAGAGGTCATAGGTTCGAGTCCTATAGCGCCCACAATAAAAATAATATAAAATAAGCCGTGATAGCTCAGGTAGCAGAGCGCTTCTCTGAAAAAGAAGAGGTGGCCGGCGCACATCCGGCTCACGGCACAATTAGTATTGTATAAAATTGGACAGATGGTATAATCAAATAACAATTAATCCATTGGTCTAATGAATAAAAACAAAAGTATTGCAATTAAATTAAGAAGACGGGGCAAAAGTTATAACCAGATAGTAAAAATTTTGGGAACTCCAAAAAGCACGCTTGCTCTCTGGCTTAGAGGTGTTGAAATGTCTCCTGATATAAGAAAAAAGTTTTGGGATAGCGTTAAAGAAAGACAGTCTAAAAGTATTACAGAATTTAATAAAAAGCAATCAGAAAAAGCTAAAAAAAGAGCTGAAGAAATTCAAGAAGATGCTTCTAAAGATATTGGTAAATTATCAAAAAGAGATTTATTTTTGATTGGAGTAGCTCTTTATTGGGGAGAAGGGTATAAGAAAACTAGATGGGTATTATCATTTTCAAATAGCGATCCCTTGATGATAAAAATTATTATGAGGTTTTTTAGAGAAATTTGCGACATCCCAAAAGATAAAATGAAAGGTGCGGTACAAACGCATCCAAATATAACGCCATTTAAGGCAGTTAGTTACTGGTCTAAAATTAGTGGAATACCAAAACAGCAGTTCCAAAAAACTTATACAAGGTTGAGTCCGAGTAGTAAACAGAAACGGGCACAAAATACTCTTCCTTATGGGACATTTAAAATTTCGGTTTGTGATTATAAAATTATAAATAAAGTTAAAGGCTGGATAAAAGGAATTTCGGAAAAAATTTAAAAGTGCGGGTGTAGCACAATGGTAGTGCATTTGGTTGCCAATCAAAGTACGTGGGTCCGATTCCCATCACCCGCTCATGATAGGAAAATTTAGTGCAAATTTTGCAAATTCACGACTATTTTGAGGGATTTTGAGAGGTTCTAACCTGCTTAATTCCTCGGTTGTGCCAGGAAGCCCCTCAAGTATCATTTTGAAGGGCTTTTTGAGTGAAATAGTCAGGGTTTTGTCTTTTATTGAGAGGTTCGAACCTAAACAAGCCAATATGGCTCTTTTGGTGTCTAAGTCGCCATTATCAAACCAAATTTGGGCATATCTTGCAAAGCTAAATGTTTTTTCAGACAGTTCTTGCCATTTTTCAATGTGTTGCCCTATGTTGTTCAACTCAGTTTCTATATCATTTTTTTCTTTTAGCAAAGATGAGCGAAGTTTTGAATATTCTTCATTTGTCATAATTTGACCTGCGCTGTTTTCTGGTGAAGTGTATCTTATCAAAAGGTTATCCAACTGTTTTACAATGTTTTCTAATCTTTTGTGTTTTGCTAAAAGCACCTCTTCATTGGCTGTTGCTTCATTTTTTGTAATATCGTGCAAATATTGTATTGACCAGTCCTTAAATTTCTCAGAAATAGTCAACTTGGAAACAACATAATCAACTTGTTTTGAAAAGTTTTTAAGTTCGATTCCTCTTTCCTTACAACCAGTATCTTTTCTTCTAGTGCAATGGTAATAGATATAACTATGGACAGTACCATTTTTTTGTTTTTTAAATTTATTTTCAGCAGTTATCATCGCCCCACAACTACTGCATCTCATTAATCCTGTGAATGCAAATTTATGAGTGGTATTCCTTGGTTTTCCTTTTCTCCCTAATATAAGTTGCACCTTATTAAAGTCATCTTCTGTAACCATCGGCTCATGATTACCCTTAATCCAATTATTACTTCCAACTGGCCACTCATACCAACCATAGTAAAATGGATTATCAAATATTCTATAAAAACCGCTTAATCTCAATTTTCTTTCCGATTTTTTCCCCATGGCTGGCATAGTCAGTTTCCATTTTTCATTTGCAATTTTGAAGATTTGAGCCACAGTATAATTTCCAGACAATAACATCTGCCACAATTTTTTGACTCTGCTAAAGCGAAGTTTGTCAGTGTAGATAACCTGTTGTCCTTTCAAATTAGTTTTGCTGTTAAGATATCCCAGTGGAGCGGTTCCTGGTCTCCATCCAGTTGATGCTTTTTTGTCCATCCCTCTTTTTACATCAACGCTTAATTTATCAGAAGAATATTTTGATTGTGACATTGTCATATTAAGCATCATTTTGCCTTCTGGTGAATTATCAAAGTGATAAGAACAAAATTTTAAGTCTTTTAGTTTTCCTGTATCTAAGAGATAAATAATTTGGGCAGCTTCAATAGGGTTTCTGCTCAAACGATCTGGATGCCACGCAATAATTCCTTGTATTTCTCCTTTTTCAATTCTTTTGATCATGTTATCAAATACAGGCCTCTTATATGGTCTAAAAGCACTTACCGACTCTTCTGGTAATGTAATTGTTTTTAAGTTTCCAAACATTTTTTTGGTTTCATTTTCTTGAGATTCCAAACTCAAAATTTGTCTATCAGTTTCGTCTGTTGATTTTCTTTTGTATTTTGCGTAAGTTATTGGTTTTTGATTGTTATTTATTTGATTCATATAATTTAAGTTTATTTAATAATTTATTTTATCTTCTCCAACTAAAAGGGACTGGAAAGCAAAAGGTTAATTGTTGAAGTCAACCAGTTTCCAGCCCCTTTTAATATTTTATTTTTAAATAAAATACCTCTTGCTAGACTAATTGACTTCAACATCTTTATTTTACCATTTTGCAAACTGCTGTGTCAACATTATTTGTTAAGTTTTTATCGTGTTTGTTGCGTCTATTTTTTTTATTAGTCAATAATTTTTTCCATCTTATCCCCCTCTCAATGTCTGTTTTAGCTGATTGCCTTGAATAAATACACATTAATTTTTTTAATGTTTTAAGGAATATATCTTCTTTGGACACGGGTTTTATTGTTGTAAAATATTTATTTTTATATATTTTATACTTTACAGTCCTTATTTTTGTATTTCTCGATTTTATTTTCTTTTTCATGTTTTTATAAGTATTTTTTAATATTATTTTTGTAGATAATGTTTGGATGTCTTATGCTATTAATCCATTCTTTTTTTGGAACAGTAGAACCACGGCCAGTCATTGCTCCGATTATTACAAGGTTTATGTCAGAAATATCTAATCCTGACATATCGTCAAGCAATGGTTCGAAGCTGATGAACTTGTAATTGTTTTTCTTCTTTAACCAGTTAACTCTATCTTGATTTGGGTAATCTACAGTCGTGCCGAGCCAACAGTTTTCTGGAAAATCAAAGTCTAAATATCTTTTAGGATTCTTTGTAAGAAACTGAAATGTATGCTGAGGGTTATTTCTAACAACTTTTAGTATGTTTTCAATTTCGCAATTTGGTATTTGGCTCTCAAACATTCCAGCCATACTTCCTATAAAGATTTTACTTGGTTTTTTGGGCATTTTTTCTTTTAATCTATCAGGCCATAACTTAGGATCAAATGGCTTATCAAGTTTAGCGTTAATTAGCTCATGTGGCTTTTTCTCCCATTGCTTGTGGAACCTTGAACAGATCCCTTTTGCATAGCAGTAAGTACAGTTGTTGGCGCAACCTGTAATTGGGTTCCACGTGTAATCTGCCCAATCTATTTTATCTTTTTTCGTTTTATTCATATTTTTTATGTAGTTAATTTTAATTTGCGGATCTTTCCCCGCAATCATCGCACTCGTATAATATTTCAAATTCTCCATTTGAAATTATAGGGGTCCATTCAATTGGGTACTCAGATTCGAACTTTTTCTCAAAGCATTCTGGGCAAAGGGTTTTACCATTGTTACTCTGCCACATTATTATATCTTCCATGTTTATTCTTGACATTTTGTTTTTTAACAACTAATTATAAATTTTTAGTTGCTTTTTAATTTTTTTAATGTTTTGACTTTACAACTTTAGTAACTTTAGCTTTTAGCTAATTTACCAACTTACCAACGTTGTTTTTAGGACTTTGTATACTTTAGTACACCCTTATAAAGGGTTACTAAAGTAGCAAAGTAACAACGCTCCATGAAATATTAACTTGTGTCGTGAAAATCTTTATTGTCCTCTTCGGCTAGCTCTTTGTTAGTTTCTTTTATCGGCCCTTCAATTGGTTCTTCAATTGGCTCTTCAATCTTAAAATATAGGTACTCTTGTCCACTTGGTTTTTCTCTTTGTGGAATTTTTTTGTTTTCCTGAATGAGGCTGGCCCTAGTTTTATATTGTATCTGTTTTCCATTTGATAGAATTTTAATCTGTTTGCTTATTAAGCTTTTTGATTTTCCCGTTATTTCTTTTAGATCTAATATACCAAGCCATATGTCAGATTTTATAATTATTTCATAAATCTCATTTTTTAGTTTTGTTGCAGCATCAAGAGATTCGTCATGCTCACCTTCAAATTTAAAATCAATTTTTCCAGTTGACGATTCGACTCTTACTGAAAATGGATTTATTTTTTTGGCACCCTTAAGCTTTGCTTGTCTTATAATGATAAATGTATTACCATCTTGGATTTTTTCTTCACAAGTGATATGCCCAGAGGGAACAGCATTAATTACCGTACTTCCCCTGGTCTGTTCTTGTATATCGTCTTTTCCGTTATATCTTTTTTTCCTATGATGATTTGTGAAAAGTACTGTAATTCCTTCTCTTGTAAATTTTTTCATTTGCTCAAACACAATATTCATTTCTTTTGCGGAATTTTCATCTGCATTGTGTATCACGCTTAATGAATCAAAAATAATGAATCCGATATTTTTCTCCTTGGCTTCTTTCAGTAATTTTGTTGTTATTTCTTCTTCAAGTTTTATACCCTTATCTGCATGAATATAAATAGGCAGATTTTTTGCTTCACCTAATAGAAATGATAACCTTTCTCTTACGTCTGATTCAGGGTCTTCTTCGTTAATAATCATTACGCTTTGCTTGTCGGTCGGGAATTGGCCGAAAACCTTCTCTCCCGTTGCAATACATATAGCCATATGTTGTGTAAGCCACGTTTTCCATTGTTGTGGGGGAGCCGATATTTGGTTAATTGTTCCTCTTTGAAAAATATTCTCAACAAGCCATTTTTTTTCGGGAAATTTCTTATTTAGAAGTTCCAGCAGCGAGGCTGACGGGGTCCATTTTATTTCTCCAGACAATGATTCTTGTTTTTTTGTTTCGTTCTCGGCTATTGAGTTAAAGGTGTTTCTTATCTCCTGCTCTGGTAAAGGTGGTGTATTTTGAGTGTTGCAAACTCTTAATAGTGGCCAAGCGTAGTCTTCCCATTTATCTTTTGGCAGGTAAGACATAAACATTCCGACTAATGACGCAGCCGCATCATTTCTTTCTCCTTGGCTTACTCCGTATATAATTTCTCCAAAATCCCTTTTTACTATTTCTCCTTCCCCATTTATTTTTTCTGGTTTATATTTTTTATAAATATTTTTTAGCCATTCGGTTGAAAATTCAGCCAATGGCAGATTTTTTACTATTTTATACTCTGCGATATCTCCGTTCGGTAGTTCATATCTACTTGGTTCTGCAAAAACTATTCCTCCATTATTTTTCTGATCAACATTAAATTCCCTATCACCAATAATAAAGGTTTCATTAATCGTTTTAACTTCACTATTGTATCTATAATAAAAATGGTATCCTTTGTAGGTTTCTACTGTAAAAGTTTCTGGTAGGTCCTTAATTTCGGGAAGATCTTTCCAATCAACATCTATTACACTAATGCCACTAATTTCCCCAGTAGTTATAGCTACCCCATTATATCCATTCCAAATTTGATCTACTGCTTCTGGAGCAATTTTCTTTTGGTGGTATTCCTTGTATGTAGGCAAAAATTTAAATTGCTTTTTGATTTTTCCATCTTCTGTTGTGGCTTTAAAGAAATTAATAGGAATTACGCCCCATCCTTTTTCTAAATATTGTTTAGCAACTTTTTTTATATTGTCGTTGTTCATATTAATATAATTTTAATTTTA
>MHPU01000041.1 GCA_001820485.1 Candidatus Staskawiczbacteria bacterium RIFOXYD1_FULL_32_13 | reverse complement strand
GTATTGAGCCGTATATTGTCATATGCCGTCCATTATACTTTCCTTTCATAATTTTAAAAGAGTAGGTGTATCATATCATATGAACCAGCGCAGGGTGTTGACATTTTAAAATAAAAGAATATAATAGATATATATTCACAATTGCACTAAAAGTGCAAGAAACTCGATTGCTAAATCGGGGTAAATCATACTAAAAAGAAGTGGCCATATTTCTTCTTTAAAAAATTTAAAACCTTCACTATAAAAAAGGTATTTTTTGGTGAAGGACACATAACCCGTTTAGGGTTTTTTGTAGTTATAACAACGGAATTTTAAAATTATGGTAAATTTAAAAAAATATTTTGCAACTATACTTTTATTAATAATTTTAGTTGTGCCTACTTTTGTATCAGCTAGTTGGTGGAATCCATTTAGTTGGAATGTTTGGCAAAAAATCAATAGTATTTTTAATAAACCAAAAATAGTTCAAGTTCAGCAAGAAAATAAAAACAATAAAGAAAAAGGTCAAGAAAATGTAGAAGGACAAAAAGAAAGAAATGATAAGTTATTGTTAGGTGATGTTTATCCGCTTTTTGGTGATTTAAAATGGAGTCCTATTACACCTAAAAAAGCTGAAGGAGTAGAGCCAATAGGTGGATTTGAAACAAAGTCACAAACAAAGATATCAGGATTTAGCGAGGCAGAAAAATTCTTTACATATTATAAAAATAAATTAACTAATCTTGGGTGGCAAGATGATTGGAGTTTTTCAGCAGATGGAGTTTTAGGAAGTCAAATTGGTTTTAAAAAAGGAGATGACAGAATTGTTTTAAGTTTTAATTTAAAGCCTGGGAAAATAATCTCAGGAGTCAACGAGCCTTTGCGCTATGAATGCCCTTGCGAAACAACTTATTCTATTTTTACCGCAGTAAAAAAGGATGAAACTGTAGACTAGAAAATTTACACAAACACAGAATATGGATTTGAATTTGAATATTTAAAGGAGTGGAAAATTTCTGAAAAGAAAATTCAGAATAGTTTATCGATAAGAATATTTTCAGATTTTAATTCAAATAAAGGCTCTCTAACAATCAGCGTTGAATCAAGACCTTATAGCCTTTGTTCTGATTATTTAGATCTTAATAGTGTTGTTAATAAAAATATTGATATATTAAAAGGCAGTGTTTGAAATTTAATTATCAGCGAAAAATTAATTGGCTGGGTTAATTCAAAAGAAATTATATTTGAATCTAGTGGCGACTATCGAGGGCATAGTTTATTTTTAATAAAAAACGACAGGTTTTATACGGTTTCAAATTTTGAATCAAGCAATATTTTTAATAAAAATAAGGATGGATATCAGAAGATTGTTTCAACATTTAAATTTACAAAATAAAAAAGTACTGAATTCCCGATCAAGTCGGGAATGACACTAACAAAATAAATTTTTAAAATCAAGCTAAAGTCATTTATTAATTGAAAATTGATTCATTGTAAATTCAATGAAAATTAAAAATTGATAATTGAAAATTTACACAAATGGCTGAGAAAACATTTAAAGTGAGAAACTTTTCAAAGTCCAAGATTACTTATCCATTGCCAGATTTGCTGACAATGCAAAGAGATACTTGGGAAGATTTTTTAGAAGTAAGAATCAAAGAACTTTTTGATGAAATGTCACCTATTCGTGATTATACTGGCAAAGAGTTTGAGCTCTGGTTTGGGGATTACAAATTGGGTAAGCCAAATTATATAGATGGATTAACTGCCAGAAGAAACAACGATTCTTTAGAGTCCCCTTTAAGAGTAAAAATAAAATTAGTTAATTTACAGACAAAAGAAATAAAAGAGCAAGAGGTCTTTATGACTGATATTCCTTTGATGACAGAAAGGGGAACTTTTGTTGTAAATGGAGTAGAAAGAGTTGTTGTTTCTCAGCTTATCCGTTCTCCTGGAGCATTTTTTACAATGAAAACAGCTAAAGCTAAAAAGTTTTTTGGAGCTAAAATTATTCCAAATAGAGGAGCTTGGCTGGAATTTGAAACAGAAGAGTCGGGGTTTATTGGAGTAAAAATTAACAGAAAAAGAAAAGTACCAGCAACTACTTTGCTTATGGCTTTGGGTTTAAAAGATGTTGCTGAAGTTGAAAAAACTTTTAAAGATGTAGATACAGGAGAAGTAAGATTTATTAAAGAAACTTTAAAAAGAGATACTTGTAAAGATCAAAAAGAAGCTTTGGTAGAAATTTATAGAAGATTGCGTCCGGGTGACTTGGTAACTCCAGATACAGCGCAAGATTTAATTTTTAATATGTTTTTTAACTTTGACAGATATGATTTGAGCCGTGTTGGAAGATGGAAAACTTGGCAAAGATTACCTAATTTGATGCCAGAATCTAAGAAAAAAACCAAAAATGGAGATATGGAAATTTCTAAAGATGAAAGAATTTTAATGATTGAAGATTTGGTTGAAGTTGTAAAAGAAGTTATTCGTATGAATAACGATCCTTTGGCTAAAGCTGATCAAGTGGACCACTTAGGAAACAGAAGAGTAAGATGTTTATCTGAACTTTTGCAAAATAGATTAAGAGTTGGAATGATGAGAATGGAAAGAATTATTAAAGACAAAATGTCTACATTGGATCCATCTACAATTACTCCAATTCAGCTTATAAACCCAAGACCTTTAATGGCAGTTGTAAAAGAATTTTATACAGCTTCACAGTTTTCACAATTTATGGATAACGAAAATCCATTAGCTGAATTGGAGCATAAAAGAAGATTAACAACCACAGGTCCTGGAGGTTTAACTAGAGAAAGAGCTGGTTTTGAAGTAAGAGATGTCCAGCCTTCTCATTATGGAAGAATTTGTCCAATTGAAACTCCGGAAGGACCAAATGTTGGTCTTGTGGGTCACTTGGCTTCTTTTGCAAGAGTTAATCCTTTTGGATTTATTGAAACACCATATTTTAGAGTAAAAAATGGCAAAATTACAGATGAAATTGATTATTTGCCAGCTCAAGATGAAGAAAGATTTGTAATTGCTCCAGCATCTGTGCCAATTGATGAAAAGACAAATAAAATTTTGCCAGAGGTCCAGCCAGATAAAATTGAAGCTAGAGTAAAAGGAGAACCAGCAGAAATTGAAATTTCTAAAGTAGATTATATTGATGTTTCTAGCAAACAATTTATTTCAATTGCAGCTTCTTTAATTCCATTTTTGCAAAATGATGATGCTTCTCGTGCACTTATGGGTTCAAACATGCAAAGACAATCAGTTCCTTTGCTAAGACCAGAGGTACCTTTGGTTGGAACTGGTGTCGAAAGAAATGTAGCTAAAGATTCAGGACAAGTTGTTTTGGCAAAAGCTAATGGAAAAGTTTTAGAAGTTGATGCAAAACATATTAAAGTAGCTTATGAAGCTTCTGGTTCAAGCAAAAAAGAAGAATTTAATCACGAATTACAAACATTTGTCAGAACCAACCAATATTCTTGTTTCCACCAAAAACCAATTGTAAATGTTGGAGATGAAATTAAAAAAGGAGATGTTATGGCAGATGGTGCTTCTATTTCACATGGCAGATTGGCTTTAGGTAGAAATATTTTAGTTTGTTTCTTGCCTTTAAGGGGAGGAGGATTTGAAGACTCAATTACAATTTCAGAAAAATTAGTTAAAGAAGATGAATTTACTTCAATTCATTTGGAAGATTTTACTTGCGATGTTCGTGAAACAAAATTAGGAGATGAAGTTACAACTTCTGATATTCCAAATGTTGGAGAAGAAAAGTTAAAAGATTTAGATGAAGAGGGAATTATAAGAATTGGAGCTGAAGTTGGTCCAAATGACATTTTAGTTGGAAAAATTTCTCCAAAAGGAGAAGCAGAATTAACTCCAGAAGAAAGATTGCTTAGGGCAATTTTTGGAGATAAAGCTAAAGATGTTAAGGACACTTCACTTAGAGTAGAGCATGGTAAAAAAGGAAAAGTTACTAATGTAAGAATTTTTTCAAGAGAATTGGGACATAAATTAGAACCAGGAGTAATTAAGAAAATTCAAGTTGAAGTAGCTGAAACCAGAAAAGGTAAAGTGGGAGATAAACTTGTAGGAAGACATGGAAACAAAGGAGTTATTTCAAAAATTTTACCAGAATCAGAAATGCCATTTTTAGCTGATGGAACTCCAATTGATTTGGTGTTTTCTCCATTATCAGTTCCTAGCCGTATGAACATTGGACAAATTTTGGAAACTCACCTAGGTTGGGCAGCTCACAAATTAAATTATATTGCGATTACCCCATCACTTTTGGGAGCAAATAGAGAAGATATTAAAAAAGAATTGAAAGAAGCAGGTTTGCCAGAATCAGGG
Organism: Candidatus Staskawiczbacteria bacterium RIFOXYD1_FULL_32_13; assembly: GCA_001820485.1. Taxonomy (GTDB): domain Bacteria; phylum Patescibacteriota; class Minisyncoccia; order Minisyncoccales; family Staskawiczbacteraceae; genus XYB1-FULL-32-11. The sequence continues at coordinate 17,437 of MHPU01000041.1, read as the reverse complement.
CAGGCAATTCTTTATGATGGGAAAACTGGTTTGCCATTCCCAACTCCAATTACAGTAGGATATATGTATATAATGAAGCTTATTCATATGGTGGACGACAAAGTGCATGCTAGATCCATTGGGCCTTACTCACTTATTACTCAACAACCACTTGGAGGAAAAGCTCAATTTGGTGGACAACGTTTTGGAGAAATGGAAGTATGGGCTTTGGAAGGTTACGGTGCAGCTCACACCTTGCAAGAAATGCTTACAATTAAATCTGATGATGTAGTAGGAAGAGCAGCAACCTATGAAGCAATCTTAAAAGGAGAGCCAATAAGAAATCCAAATATTCCAGCTTCATTTAACTTGCTTGTTGCAGAACTTAAATCACTTGGAATGTCAGTGGAAGTTAAAGAAAAAATAAAAGAAATCAAACCAGACAAAAGCTAAAGCATTTTGACTGGCCCGTCACAATGGCCCGCTTTAGCGGGACTTTGGTCGGGGAAGAAAGAAAATAATAAAAGTTGTCATTGCGAGGAGCCCGCAGGCGACGAAGCAATCCAGCATAATAAAAAATCCGTCTCGCTAAGCGGGACGGATTGTGTGCGAAATTAGTCCTTCTTGATTGCAAGCACATTTTCAACAAAATCAACTCGCATTTCTAATTTGTCTGTTCGTTTTACTGTATCATCTAAAGTATATTTTATATCCTTGATGTCTTTCTTTACATCACTCATATCTTTGTCAATTTTATTGAACCTTTCAACTAAAATTTTTGTTTGGTTGTCAAATCCATTTTTCATCATTACGGCCAATTTATTGATTGTTATTTTCTTAATTAATTTATTTTTTTCTTTTGCCATAGTATTTTAGGATTTAATTATCACAGCTTCATTATATCAGACTCAAAACTCGTGTCAAATATAAAAATATTTAAAGTGTAGCATAAAATTTTATGAAAAAAATAATTTTATATTTAGCTATTTGTTTAGTTATTTAAATAGTATTTTTTATTGGAACTTGTGTTTATAAATATAAAAAATGCACAGATTTGATATCATATATTCCGCAAAGAGAGCAGGGAGATATTGTTGAGGGAGTTTCTGGCGGATTGAGACGTATAGTCGGAGCAAAAGATAAGGGTGATTATTATTTTTTCGAAAATAAGGAATTTAAAACCCTTAAGGATGCGACAAATTATTGTATGTGGAAATAGAAATAATTATATTTTTATAAAATAAATCGTTAGTGCGGGTTATAAGCGACTAGATTGCTTCGTCGCTTTGCTCCTCGCAATGACGAATAATAAAACAAATGAGAGTACTTGATCTTGAATCAATTAGAATAAAATTAGCTTCTCCTGAAGATATTATTTCATGGTCTCATGGTGAAGTTATAATGCCAGAAACTATAAATTATAGAACTCAGAAACCTGAAAAGGATGGGCTTTTTGATGAAAGAATTTTTGGACCAGAAAAAGATTATGAGTGTTCTTGCGGAAAGTATAAAAGAATCAGATACAAAGGAGTTGTTTGCGATAGATGTGGAGTTGAAGTTTGCAAATCTCAGGTAAGAAGAGAAAGAATGGCTCACATTAAATTAGCTGCTCCAGTTTCGCATATTTGGTTTTTAAGGGGAGTACCTTCAAGAATGGGTCTTGTTTTAGACAAATCCAGCCAACAATTAGAAAAAGTTATTTATTTTTCTAGCTATATTGTAACTAAAGTTGATGGACAAGCTCGAGATAAAATTTTGGAAGCTATTGAAGATGAATATAAAAGTAAAGTAAAAAAAGAAAAAACAGAAACAGCCAAAACCGAATTAAAAATTGCTCGTGAAAAAGCAAAAGAAGAAGTTTTAGATATCAAAGAACTTCAAATTTTAAATGAAGTATCTTATCATAATTTGTCTTTAAAATATGGAGAAATTTTTGAAGCAGGAACAGGAGCAGAAGTTGTGCGAGAAATATTTTCTAAAATTGATTTAAAAATTACAGTTGAAGAATTAGTAAAAGAAAGTCAAACAACACCACCAGCTTTAAGAAAGAAAGTTTTGCGTAGATTAAAATTGTTTCAAGGAATGCTTCGTTCTGGAGTTAGGCCTGAGTGGATGTTTATGACAGTTTTGCCAGTTTTGCCACCAGATTTGCGTCCAATGGTTCAGCTTGATGGAGGAAGATACGCCTCTTCTGATCTAAATGATTTGTACAGAAGAGTAATTAACAGAAACAATAGATTAAAATATTTGCTTGAAATTAAAGCTCCTTCAGTTATTGTAAGAAATGAAAAAAGAATGCTTCAAGAAGCAGTTGATGCTTTGGTTGATAATGAAATGAGAAAAGGAGTTACTACCACAGCTACAACAGGAGGTAAGAGATTGCTTAAATCATTAGCTTCAATGCTTGCTGGAAAACAAGGAAGATTTAGACAAAACCTTTTGGGTAAACGTGTAGATTATTCTGGAAGATCAGTTATTACAGTAGGACCAGAGCTTCATTTTTCACAATGTGGTTTGCCAAAAACCTTGGCTTTGGAGATTTTTAAACCTTTTGTAATTAAAAGAATTTTAGATAAAGAATTAGCTTATAATATCAGGGGAGCTGGCAGATTAATTGAAGAAAGAACTCCAGAAGTTTGGGCTATTTTAGAAGAAATTATCAAAGGCAAATTGGTACTTCTAAATAGAGCTCCAACTTTGCATAGACTTGGAATTCAAGCATTTCAGCCGATATTAACAGAAGGAGAAACAATAAGACTTCATCCTTTGGTTTGTGAAGCTTTTAATGCTGATTTTGATGGAGATCAAATGGCAGTTTATTTACCTTTGTCTGATGAAGCTCAAAAAGAAGCAAGAGAAATTATGCTTTCTTCAGCTAACTTTTTAAGACCAGCTACAGGACTACCTGTAATTGGGCCTTTCCGAGATATTGCTTTGGGTTGTTACTTTTTAACAAAAATGAAAGAGCCCTTCGACTCCGCTCAGGGCAAGCCAGCAGAAGTAAAATTATTTTCATCAGCATCTGAAGTTATTACTGCTTTAGAATATGGTTTTATAAAACAAAATGAAAAAATAAAAGTTCCAAATCCAAAATTACTTGATGACAATGGCAATGTTATAGACAAAGAACATCACAAAAATGTGGAGATTATTGAAACAACTCCAGGTAGAGTTATTTTAAACAATAATTTACCAAAAGATTATATTTATGTAAATAAATTAATTGATAACAAAGGACTTAAGGCCTTAGTTAGAGATATTGTAGAAAAATATCATGGAGAAAGCTGTATTCAAGCAATTGATAATATTAAAACTTTGGGTTTTGAATACTGTACATTGTCAGGAATTTCTTGGGGTATGGATGACTTGGTTGTTCCAAAAGAAAAACCAGCTTTAATTTTTCAAGCAGAAAGAGAAGCAGAACAAATTGACAAACACTATGCCAAAGGTTTGCTTTCGCACGATGAAAAAGTTTCTCAGAAAATTTTAATTTGGAAAGCAGTTAAAACTAAGATTGAAAATTTATTGCGTACTACTCTGCCAGAAGATGGGCCAGTTATGTCAATTGTCAATGCCGGAGCTAGAGGAACATGGGCCCAGCCAGTACAGATGGCAGGTATGAAAGGTTTGGTGAACAATCCTTCTGGAGAAATTATTGAACTTCCAGTTAAATCTTGTTTTGCTGAAGGCTTTAAAGTGCTTGAATATTTTATTTCAACTCATGGAGCAAGAAAAGGAACGGCGGATACAGCTTTAAGAACATCTTCTGCAGGTTACTTAACTAGAAGATTGGTAGATGTGGCACATGATGTGATAATTGCCGAAGAAGATTGTGGAGACAGAAAAGGAACAGAAGTCTTAAGAAAAGATGCTAATTTAATTGAGCAAGATTTTGCTTTTAAAACAGTAGGTAGAATCACCTTAGAAGATATAATTGGCAAAGACAAAAAAGTTATTGTCAAAAAAGGTGAGCTTATAAACTGGCAACAAGCAAATCAAATTACCAAAGAAGAAATAGAAAAAGTTACATTGAGAACTCCTTTGTCTTGCAAATCAACTGTAGGACTTTGCCAACATTGCTATGGTTGGGATTTGGGTAGAAACAAATTAGTAAATCTTGGAGAATCTGTGGGAGTTGTAGCTGCTCAAGCTATTGGAGAGCCAGGAACTCAGCTTACATTAAGAACAAAACATATTGGAGGAATTGTAGGAGCTTCAGATATTACACAAGGTTTACCAAGAATTGAAGAAATTTTTGAATGCAGAGCTCCAAAAGGAGAAGCTGTAATGTCGCTTACAGATGGAAAAGTTGTCAAAATTGATGAAGAAACTAGAACCATCACAATTCAGCCGGTCGTACAAGGCAAAGATGAAAAGAAAAGAAAAACCAAAGATTTGCCAATGGATTATAAAATTGGAAACAGAATTGCAATTTTGGTTGAGGTGGGTCAAGAAGTTAAAGAAAACCAAGCTTTGTGTGAAGGAAGTTTGGATCTTAAAAAACTTTATAAATCAGTTGGATTACAGGAAACTCAAAAATACATTTTAAAAGAAGTTCAAAATGTTTATGCTTCTCAGGGAGTAGATATTCACGACAAACATGTTGAAATAATGATTCAGAAAATGTTTTCAAGAGTTAAGATTAAAGAAGAGGGTGCTTCACAGTGGGTAAGAGGTGAAATAGTTGAAAGACCAATTTTCCAAGAAGAAGTTGCGCTTCTTAAAGAAGCAAAGAAAGATATTCCAGTTGCTTCCGAAATATTGCTTGGAATTTCAGAAGTTGCTTTGGCTTCAGATAGCTTTTTGTCAGCTGCTTCTTTCCAACAAACTTCTCGTGTACTTATCAAAGCTTCACTTGAAGGCAAAGAAGATAAATTACGAGGTCTTAAAGAAAACGTAATTATTGGAAAACTTATTCCAGTCGGCACAGGATTTATAAAGAAATAATTTTAAGTAGTAAAACAAAGTCCCGCTAAGCGGGATTTTTGTTTGAAAACAATTTGCTCACGCACGTCTGAGCGAATATAAAATATTACTCTTGTTTTTAATTTTTAAAGAGTTAAAATAAAGTAAAATATAATTTTATGAACTCAAAAAAATTTAAATCTCTTGATTTATTTGCTGGAATAGGTGGAATAAGGACTGGATTTGAACAAGCTGGTTTTCAGACTGTTTTTGCTAATGATTTCGATGCGTATTGTAAGGCAACTTATGACTTAAATTTTAATAATATTTTGCTTAAGGTTTGCGATGTGGCAAAAATAAAAAGCGAGGAATTACCAGATTTTGATATCTTATTAGCAGGTTTTCCTTGTCAACCTTTTTCTATTGCCGGATATCGTAGAGGTTTTTTAGACACTGGGCGTGGAGATTTATTTTTTGAAATCTTAAGAATAGTAAAAGATAAAAAACCTCAAGTTGTATTTCTCGAAAATGTGAAAAATTTAAAATCTCATGATAAAGGAAGAACTTTTAAAATTATTTCAGATGCTTTATCGGATTTGGGTTATTATATAAAAGTTGATGTTCTTAATAGTGCAGAATATGGCAATGTTCCTCAGAATCGTGAAAGAGTTTATATTGTAGGCTTTAAGTCAGAAAATGCCTATAATAATTTTAAATTTCCTGAAAAAGTAAAACTTAAAAAAAATATAGCAGATGTGCTTGAAGGTAAAGTTGATGAGAAATATTATTATAATAATTCATTAATGTATGAAAAGTTAAGAGAAGGTGTAAAATCAATAAATACAATATATCAGTGGCGCAGAACTTATGTTCGTGAAAATAAGAGTGGTGTTTGTCCTACGTTAACAGCCAATATGGGAATGGGAGGTCATAATGTCCCCTTAATAAAAGATAAAAAAGGAATTAGAAAGTTAACTCCTCGTGAATGTGCAAGATTTCAAGGTTTCCCTGATAGTTTTCGCTTTCCCACTAATCTTGCTGATACAAAATTGTATAAACAGATTGGAAATTCAGTAACTGTAACTGTTATAAAATCAGTTGCGGATCAAATTATGAAAGCAATAGAGTCATAATATGTTTATAGACAAACAGCCAGAAAAAAATATTGATTATTATAAAAGGTTGCTAAAGGCTATTGGTTCTTTGTCTAATCTTTTTTCTGAAAATCCTGAGCCATATATTGATGATAGAATTGCTGAAAATTTATTTTGTAAAGCATTTGATGCAAAAAATCTTTCTCGTTCTGATGCTTCTGCAGATGCCTCTAAAAATCGGGTTGGGTTAGGTATTAAAACCTTTCTTGAGGGCAACGGAAGAACTTTGCAAAAAGTAGCTGAATTTAATAAGGATCATATTTCTTTTAATACACTTGCTTTGGAAGAAAAAATAAGAAAAATCTCAGAATTAAGAAATGAAAGAATAGAGACAACAAAACGTATATTCGGTTTAGATAATTTAATTTATCACTGCATAACAAGACATGTTGGCGGAATTGTTGTATATGAAACACCATTTAATCTTATAGAAGTTGAAAAAATTAAAAATATTAAAATTGCAAGAGGAGGTAGTTCAATACAGTTCTCAGACTCAAAAAATGATTATTCATTTAATAATTCTAAAAGCACACTTTATAAAAGGTTTACTGCAGATAATATTATTCTTAATTTACCGGTTAGAATTATTGCTGATCCATTTGAGGAAATAGAAAAAATTATATCTGAGATTGGTCTAATTTTTTCACCGATTAAACAACAGCCTCATATATTTCTTCCCTTATATTCAACAAGAGGTGGTAGTAAAAAAGTTCCCGAAAAGAGTCAGCTTAATCAGTGGAATGCTAGTGGGCGTCCTCGTAATTTTAATGAGGCGTATATTCCTATTCCAGCATGGATAAATAAAAAATTTAATAACTTTTTTCCTCCAAGAGATGAAGTTTTTGAACTAACTTTGCCAAATAGAGAAATTATGAGTGCAAAAATTTGTCAGGATAATTCAAAAGCTCTTATGAGTAATCCAAATTCTAAGCTCGGCGAATGGATATTAAGAGACGTTTTAAATCTTGAGGAAGGGGAACTTCTTACTTATGAAAAACTTCAAACTATCGGACTTGATACTGTTGTAATTTATAAAGTTGATAATAGCCATTATGACATAGATTTTACTAGTATAGATTCTTATGAAAAATTTAAATTAGATAATGTAAGCTCTTTTGATGATGAAGAAAATGAGGAATAAAGAAATTAAATATTTATTTAAATAAATTATGTTAATATTTTCTACGGGCGTATATTTGCAATCAGAAGAGTGTGTTATAAATGGCAAAAAGCAGTGCCGTTGGGTTGCAACTGGATTTGAGGACGAAAGTTTTATGAATGGCAAGGAAATTAATCCTGTTGAGTATAGCGAAAAACAAGAGGATTTGGTTAAGAAATTTGATAAAAAATAATAAAATCAATTAGGCTATTCTCTTATTCTCGAGAATATAAGAATAGTTTGAAATTGGTTTTTAAAAAAATATGTTGAGTAAAATGCAAAAAATTTGGTTGGGTATTTTTGGAGCAATGTTTTAACCGAGAGTAATCTCGGTTTTTGTTTGAAACAATTCACTCACACAGGTCTGAGCGAATAGCTAAAGTGGGAAAAGTGGGCTAAATGACCTGCTTTTTGGTTGACAAAATTTGAAAAAAGAATAATCTAAAATATGTGTCGTGGTTTTTGTTCTTTTTTTGGAGATTTTCCAATGAGTGCTAATGGTAAGACAGCTTATATTTGTGGTCCTTTAACAGAGCTTCCACCTGATGTGCAGGAGAGCGTCAGGAATTTGTATTCAAGAATTGCTGATGCTCATAAACAGTATTTTGATATCAGGGCATTTGTTCCTCACGAGCATTATGATCCAATTCGTCATACAAATTTTTTGCCAGAGGATGTTGATGAAGCCGAAAGGGATCAGGTTTGTAATAAAACATCAGTTTTAATTGTTGTTGCTATTGCTCCTTCTTGGGGAGGTGGAATTGAAGTTGAAATGGCAAATCACAGCGGAGTACCGGCAATTCTTTTCTACCCAAAAGGCAAAAAGGTTTCTCGCTTGTTGAGAGGGAATCCTGCAATCAAGGAAACAATGGAATATACTATTGAGCAAATTGGTATCTGGGGTCTTATGTCTGTAATTCAGAAACTGCCCGTAGCTTGATGTATTTTGACATTGGTTCATACCTCGGTTTTATAAGCCGAGGTTTTTTATTTTTTTTATTAGTGGTATAATAAAATAATTATATTAAATTAGAATTTTCAATTATGAAAAAAGTATTTTTAGGTAGTTTTATAGTTTTATCATTATTTTTGTTGCCACTATATTTTGTTTTAGCTATTTCGTTAAGTGAAATAGATTGGGATAATAGGAAATGTCCATCAACTACTCCACCAGTTTGTCCATTACCAAATAAATTAATTCCACAAATTGGTTGGGATGAGAACTATTGTAATAAAGCACCAACCTGCTGTGGGAATAATGTTTGCGAAGGTGATGAGAATTTACAAAATTGTCCTAAAGATTGTAATGATAAATTAGGACCTGTTTGTGGAAACAATATTTGTGAGAAATTTGAAGAAACATTTTGTTCTCCTTGCATATACTCTGAAAAATTAGATGCAAAGTGTCTTCCTTGCGTGAAGGGAGATTGTCAAAAAGATTGTGAAAAAGAATCCTTATTAGGATGTCTTAAGGACGGAGAATCAGGAACTCCTTTTATGCAAGAGTGTTGTTTGGGATTAGTAGAAAAATATGCACAAGAGGATTTGAATAATAATTCTGTAAATAACATACCTAAATTTACTTGCGTAAAATGTAATGGAGAGTATTGTCAAATTTCATATAGAGAATCTTCTTATGAAAGGCAAACCAATAAAATCATTACGAATAATAATGCTAATACAAACAATAATAGTTTAAATAAAAATGCTAATAAATTAGAAACCACAAAGGATTGTCCTAAAATGAGTCCTGCAAAATGTGATAATGGTAAAATTATTTCTTTAGGAAAAGATAAGAATGGTTGTGAAAAACTTCCAATGTGTGTTAAAAAACTTTCTAATGGAAAAGAAAACGATATAAAAATTTTACCTGACAGTGCTTCTTTAAAAGCAATTGAAAAATTGGGTGATTTGGGGTGGAATATTGTTTTGAAGGCAGTTGGCGAAAAAAATAATGAAAAATATGTTTATAATTTAAATGGAGAAAAACAAGTTAAAATTTTGGGTTTATTTAAAGAAAATATGAATATAACTGCTGAAGTTAATGCAGAAACAGGGGAAGTTAATAATATAAAAAAACCTTGGTGGAGTTTTTTGGCTTGGTAAAAATATATAATTAAAACACAAAAAAGCCATAAAAAATGGCTTTTTTGTTGTGATTTTACAAATTTTATAAAATTTAATAGTTATTCACAGATTTTTGTGCTTAAAGTGGGGCTTGACTCGGTTTTTAAATCAAGTAAAATAGATTATGCAACTTATAAAAAAATATTTTTTAAAATATTAAAATTAAAATCATGCCAAAAGTAAAAAAAAATCCTGCCCGCATTGCTACGCAAAGCGTTGCAGGCGGGAAAAAAAATGAAAGTAGAATTACAAAAGTGCTTAAAAGAGATGGGAGGGTCGTTGAGTTTGAATCGGAAAAAATTATAGATGCAGTGCATAAAGCCATAACATCTGTAGGACATGGTAATGGGGCTGAATCAAGAAAAGTTGGAAATAGAGTAGTGGATATTTTAAATAGAAGATTTAAAAAAGACGAAATTCCTACTATTGAACAAATTCAAGATATTGTTGAAGAAGTTTTAATTTTAGAAGGATTAGTTGAAGAAGCAAGATCCTATATTTTGTACAGAGAACAAAGAAGAAAAGTAAGAGAATTGGGAACTGCGGTGGACGAATCTTCTGAAAAAGTAGATAGTTATTTAAAAGAACTTGATTGGCAAGTTAAAGAAAATGCTAATATGACATTTTCTTTGCAGGGACTTAATCAATATGTAGGGTCATATATTTCAAAAAAATATTGGTTAAATAAAATTTATCCAAAAGAAATTAGAGACGCAGCTTTTGCAGAGGATTTCCATATTCATAACTTAGAATTATTAGCAACTTATTGCGCAGGTTGGGATTTGTATGATTTTTTAATAAAAGGATTTGGTGGTGTTCCTGGGAAAATTGAATGCAAACCTCCAAAACATTTTAGGACCGCTCTTGGTCAATTAGTAAATGTACTTTTTACTTTGCAAGGAGAAACAGCTGGAGCCAATGCAGTATCTAACTTTGATACATTACTTGCCCCATTTATAAGATATGATGGCTTAACTTACAAACAAGTAAAACAATCAGTGCAAGAATTTTTATTTAATTGTATGGTACCAACAAGAGTTGGATTTCAAACACCATTTTTGAATGTTTCTTTAGATGTAAAACCACCAGCATTTTTAGCAAAAATGCCGGTAATAATTGGCGGGGAAGTACAAAATGAAACTTATGGAGAATTCCAACCAGAAATGAATATGTTTATTCAAGCTTTTTATGAAGGATTAATGGAAGGAGATGCCAAAGGCAGGCCATTTACTTTTCCAATACCTACAGTTTCAATTGGAAAAGATTTTGATTGGGATAATCCAAATTTAGATAAATTATGGGAAGCAACTGCAAAATATGGAATTAATTATTTTTCAAATTTTGTGCAATCTGATATGAGTCCAGATGATGCAAGGTCAATGTGCTGTCGTCTTAGATTAGATAACAGAGAATTGTATAAAAGAGGAGGAGGGCTTTTTGGATCTAGCCCAAAAACTGGCTCAATTGGTGTAGTTACAATAAATATGCCAAGAATTGGTTATTTATCAAAAACTAAAAAAGAATTTTTTGAAAGATTAGAACACTTAATGAATTTAGCAAAAGAATCTTTGGAAATTAAAAGAAAAGCCTTGGATAATTTTATGGATAAAGGCTTGTATCCATTTTCAAGACATTATTTGTCAGATGTGAAAAAAATGAGAGACACGTATTTTGGAAATCATTTTTCAACAATTGGATTAATTGGAATGAATGAAACTTTGCTTAATTTTATGGGAGTTGGAATCGCCGACAAACAAGGTAAAAAATTTGCTTTAGAAATTATGGATTTTATGCGTGATGTAATGATTAAATTTCAAGAAGAAACTGGAAATTTATATAACTTGGAAGCAACTCCTGGAGAAGGTACAGCTTATAGGCAAGCTAAAGCAGATAAAGAAAGATTTCCAGATATAATTACAGCTGGAACAAAAGAAGTTCCTTACTATACAAATTCAACTCATTTGCCAGTAAATTATACAGATGATCCTTTCAATGCCTTGGAACTTCAAGATGAATTACAAACAAAATATACTGGTGGAACTGTTTTGCATTTGTTTATTGGAGAGAAAATTTCAGATCCTCAAATGGCAAAAAATTTAGTAAGAAAAGTTTTTGATAAATTTCATTTGCCATATATTACTTTAACTCCAACTTTTTCTATTTGTCCAACTCACGGATATATTGCAGGTGAACATTTTGAATGCCCTTCTTGTGCTATAAAACAGCCTTGTGAAGTTTATTCAAGGGTGGTAGGATACATTAGACCTGTACAGCAATGGAACAATGGAAAAAAACAAGAATTTGGTGAAAGAAAAGAATACAAAATGCCAGCTAAGGTTTAGAAAATAGAAAGTAGAAATTAGAAAATAAAAATAAAATAGGACCTCCAAAAGTCGCTTTTCAATAGAGCGATTTTTTGGTATGTTCTTGTAAAAAGCTTGACATACATACAAATATATGATATGATAAATATATGTGAGCAGATGTTCTGTTTGCATCCATTTGTGAGTAACAAATGGGAAAAAGAGTTCTTTTTAAGGAGAAAAGCCATGAGTAATGGAGATGCAGTGCTGGCTCGGTTGTTTAAGTTGTGGGCTATGGTTTGCAAGCTTGTTATGGATGGCAAGCGAAGTGCGGATCAGGTCTGTGACGCTCTGCAGGCAATTGTTGACGAGCAACAATTCGAAGCCAAAGTTAAGGAGTGGGTCGTTTTCTACGAGAGGTTTTTTGGCCTTGAATTGGATGTTTCCAGGCTCAAGATTCCCGAACAGCAACAAGGTTTTGATCGGCTGATCATTGTGGCCCAAGGAATGACGCCACAGCGATTGTTTGAGAAGTGCAAAAAGTTGTTCCCCACATGGAAGTGGACGGAAAAAAACCTTGACGAGATCATCACGTCTGTGCGAACTGCGCAAAACGGCGCTTATGCCGTTTGGGTTCGTGATCGTGTGGAAGCAGATGAAGAGAACAAAAATTGTTCTGCGAATGATTTTTCGGGCAAGGGTGGAACCGAAACCCTCGAAGAGCGAATGCTTCACGAACTGAAGTATTTCCGAGAAACCGGAAAGCACTTGGATGTTCAAAATTGGACACTGTGCGCGAGCTCTCGCTATTCTGATGGCGGTGTTCCGTGCGCTGACTGGTTCAGTGACGAGTTCAGGGTCTATTGGGATCGCCCCGATCGCCACTTCAGCCGCTTGCGCGCCCGCTCCGCAGTTTCCCAGTAGTCGTTCGCTTTTTCTCTCGTGTCGCTTTTGGTAATGGTTTACCAAAAGCGACTTTTTTGTTATAATAAATTTGGCTAATATAGCCGGTCCGCCTTGAGCGAGATGTCGGTTTGCCAAGAAAAATGGGAAACTGCTTGCCAAATTTTAACGAGTTTTGACTCGGAATACTACTCCACAAGGATGGAGCGTGAACGCAGAAAATTTTGAAAAAGATTTTTGGTGAAACAGACGAAATTTAGGCAAAATAACGAGCTCACGCTATTCTGATGGCAATGTTCCGTGCGCTAACTGGAACAGTGACAAGTTCAAGGTCAATTGGAATCACCCCGATAACCACAACAGCAACTTGCGCGCCCGCTCCGAAGTTCCCTACAAATCAAAAGGAGTTTTTAAAACTCCTTTTGTGTTAGTGAATTTATCCAGTTATTTATATCTTTGGATATTTCTACTAAATAATTTTCTAGTTCAATATATTTTTTATCTCCAATAATTTGCAATTCCCAAGAAATTCTTATCAGCAATTTTAGTGTTTCAACTTTTATATGAGCTGATTTTAAGGGTTTTAGTTTGTAAGTTTTATTCTCAAAACGAGCTTCAGTTAATATTTCAATAATATCTAAACAAGTATTTTCAATCTTCATAAAAATACCAAATCTATCCTTTTTTAAAATTCTAAATGAAGTAAAATAAATTTTTTTATAAAAATCACAAAATTTATGCAAAACAGGAATATTAAAATTTTCAAAGGGCTGGGGGGGGGGTATTAGTGGAAGAGTTCTTGATGAACATAATATTTTTGAGAAAATTATTTCTCTGGAAAATTTATTCTCTGCTTGGCGAGAATTTAAAAAAGGGAAAACTAAAAAATTAGATGTTTTGCAGTTTGAATTAAATTTAGAAGATAATATTTTTTCACTTTATAGTAAATTAAAAAATAAAACCTATTGTCATTCAAATTATACCTCATTTTGTATTAAAGACCCAAAATTAAGAAAAATTCATAAAGCAATAGTAGAAGATAGAGTTTTGCATCATGCTATTTTTAGAATTTTGTATCCAATTTTTGATAAGTATTTTATATTTGATTCTTGTTCTTGCAGAAATAATAAAGGAGTTCACAACGCAATAAATAGATTAAATCAGTTTGTTAAAAAAAATAGTAAAAATAATACAAGATGTTGTTATATCTTAAAATGTGATGTTAAAAAGTATTTCGATTCAATAGACCAAGAAATTTTATTAGGTTTAATAAAAATAAAGATAAAAGATAAAAATGCAATGTGGCTTATTGAGAGAATTGTAAAAAGTTTTCCAGCAGGTTTGCCGCTAGGCAATATAACTAGTCAGCTTTTTGCTAATATATATTTAAATGAATTAGACCAATTTATAAAACACAAGTTAAAGCAAAAATATTATATTCGTTATTGTGACGATTTTGTGATTATGTCTCTGAATAAGGAGTATCTAAAAAGTTTGATTTTCGTAATTACTAATTTTTTAGAAAATAATTTGAAATTATCTTTACATAAAGGTAAGATAATAATAGAAAGACATAGGCGAGGAGTTGATTTTTTGGGATATAAAAATTTTCCTGATTATAGAATTTTGAGAACTAAAACCAAGAAGAGAATTTTAGATAAGGCGAAAGAAAAACGGGGAATAGAATCACTAATTTCTTATTTGGGAATTTTAAAACATTGTAAATCAAGAAAAATTAAAATAAAATTGCTTAAAAATTACTTTACTATATGATAATTGGAGGATTACAAAAAACAACATTAATTGATTTTCCAGGCAAGATTGCTTGTATAGTTTTTTTAGCTGGGTGCAATTTTAGATGTCCTTGGTGTTATTCTGCAGAATTGGTTTTGTCAGAAAAAATTGCTAAACAACCAAGATTATCAGAAAAAGAATTTTTTGAATTTTTGGAAGCTAGAAAAGGACTTTTGGATGGGGTGGTACTTTGTGGCGGAGAACCTAGTATAAACAAAGATTTGCCAGATTTTATTAAAAAAATAAAAAAAATGGATTTTGCAGTAAAGCTTGATACGAATGGGTCAAATCCTAAAATGCTTAAAGAATTGATTGATGTAAAATTAATTGATTACGTAGCAATGGATATAAAAACCTCTCTTAAATCACAAATCACAAATCACAAATCACAAAAAAAATCTGTTTATGAATCTTTGTTAGTTGATGGAGTTAAGATGGCTGATATTGAAAAAAGTGTGGAAATTTTGAAAACCCATTCGGCAGGCTCAGGGCAGGCAGGAAATTTTGATTTTGAGTTTAGAACAACTGTTGTAAATAGTGTGCACTCAAAAGAAGATTTTTTAGAAATTGCCAAGTGGATTGGAGGAGAAAATGTAAAATATTATTTACAAAATTTTAGAGCTGAAAAAACCATAGATCCTGAATTTGAAAAAGTAAAACCATATTCAGATTTATGGTTACAAGATATTGCTAAAGAAATTTCGCAATATTTTAAAGAATGCAAAGCCAGATGACAAGCTCTAAAACGTTATTTTTACTTTGTTTTTCATTTATATTAGGAATATTTTTGAGTTCAATTTTTGCAATTCCTCAAATAATTATTTGGGTCTTTTTATTACTAGCGATCTTATTAATTATTCTTGGAATACTGTCATTTGGTTCTGGATCCCCGATCAAGTCGGGGATGACAATGGTTTTAGGGTTTTGTGTGTTGTTAATGTGTTTGGGTATTTTAAGACATCAGATATCTTTGTTTAATATAGAAAATAATAATTTAATTCAGTTAAATGATAGACAGAATGAAATAACTTTAATTGGCATGATTGTAAAAGAGCCAGATAATAGAGATAAAGTTCAAAGATTAAAAATAAAAATTGATAATTTTGATGGCTTGGTTTTAGTAACAAAAAATAGATATCCAGAATATAATTATTTAGATAAAATTAAAATTACAGGCAAGCTAAAAACTCCAGCTGATTTTGGAGATTTTAATTATAAAAATTATTTGTTAAAAGATGGTATTTATTCTGTAATGGATTTTCCGAGAGCAGAGCTCATTAGTTCTGCTCTCGCCCCGCGAAGCCTTGGTGAAGTGGGGTATGAGGGCGTTTTATTTGTAAAACAAAAACTAAGAGAAAGCATAAGACAAATATATTTACCTCCAGAAAGTTTAGTTTTAGAAGGAACAATATTAGGGGATAGCTCTATGCTCACAGATGAATTGAAAAATCAGCTAAATATTACCGGTCTTCGTCATATCATAGCTGTATCTGGAACTCATGTGGTAATTTTGTCTATAATTTTAATGTATTTATTCTTAATGCTGGGTTTTTGGCGAGGACAAGCATTTTATGGTGCAGTTAGTTTTATTTGGCTATATATTTTACTTACCGGACTTCCAGCTTCAGGAATTAGAGCCGGGATTTTAGCAACTTTATTTTTGCTGGCTGAAAAATTAGGTAGGCAGGGTCATAGAGAAAGAATTATTGTTTTAGCTGGGGCTCTAATGCTTTTAGCAAATCCTTTGCTTTTATTTTATGATATTGGGTTTCAATTATCATTTTTAGCTGTTTTAGGTTTAATTTATTTAGATTCATTTATTAAAAATTCATTATTAAAAATTGCAAGAATCAAAAATGAAAAACTAGAAAACTTTGTTGGAATGATTTCTGCTACATTGTCAGCTCAAATTTTTACAATTCCAATTATGCTTTATAATTTTGGTAATGTTTCTTTAATTGCTCCAATAACTAATGTTTTGATTCTGCCTATTGTTGAACCTCTAATGATATTGGGATTTTTATCTTCTTTTGTAGGTATATTTTCAGTTACTTTAGCAATGATCTTTTTTGTACCTTGTTATTTTTTAGTTTATTATTTTATAAAAATTTTAGATATATTTTCGCAATCATGGGCAATGAAAACTTTTGAAAATGTTCATTGGTTATGGGTTATATTTTTGTATTTAATTATTATAATTTTTGTAGCTTGGATAAAAAAGAAAGAAAGAGAAAACAAATTTTATTAAATAAAAAAGCCCCGACCCGTTGTAGCAGTGTCGGGACCAAGTTTGTACGTAGAGTGGGCGTGCATTTTTATTCGAGAGCTAGTTCGGGCTCTAAGCTGAGAGCTTCCTGCTCCACTTGAATGTACTCCGGTTTTTCGCAGACAGTTTTCGTTTCGTAGTCTGCGTAGAAATAGTAAGGAAAGGTTACTTCAACCCTTGGAGCGATTTCTCGTAAAAAGGTTTGAATTCCTGGTACATCCTTTTTACCTTGTTCTGGGTCTGTCAGACCACGATCTTTGAGCCATGCACAGTGTTGGTGCGTAGCTACAATAGCCTCGTCAAATCCTTTCTTCTCGACTAAGAGTTGGATTTGCCTTCGTGCAAAATCCTTGTCGCCTTGGGCTCCGTGAACCACGACGTTTGGGCCTCCTGCCCAACTTAAGGTGAAATATTCTCCCTCCTGCAGGTCGTGCTCCTTCAGGATTCGCTTCTCCATGTTCAAATGATCGTCGCCACAGCACCAGATGATCACTTTTCTTGGCAGTCTTTTCCTTTGCGTGAATCTCGATCTGAGCGTCCCTGCGATTGATGAAACAATGAGGATACCTGACGCTAGAATCAGAACTGTAACGACAAAAGCCCTCAACATAAACATTTTCTCCATACGTTACTGAAAGTGCAAAATGTTGCTGTGACAAATCCATTTTTGTCACGACTCAACAATATCAAATATATCATAAAAATTGGCAGATTTCAATGGCCTACATAATTTTGGGAAGTTTTGCACAGCTATGTCTAGGTCCAGATACATGTGATACACTTGTTAAGTTTGTAATACGATAACGTTTTTTGTTGGTAAGCCACATATTTTTATCTTTTGTGAGTA
>MHPU01000040.1 GCA_001820485.1 Candidatus Staskawiczbacteria bacterium RIFOXYD1_FULL_32_13 | reverse complement strand
ATTGAGCCGTATATTGTCATATGCCGTCCATTATACTTTCCTTTCATAATTTTAAAAGAGTAGGTGTATCATATCATATGAACCAGCGCACCCACTTGAATCCGCCTCAAAAAAGGAGTAAATTAAAGTAAAGTTAAAGTAAAAAAATTTAAAAATATTAATTATGGAGGAAAATAATTTTGCGTTTATAGACGGTCAAAATTTAAACCTTGGTATAAAAAATTTAGGTTGGAAGTTAGATTATATTCGATTTAGAAGATATTTGCTGGAAAAATATTCTGTAAAAACAGCTTACTATTTTATTGGTTATGTTCCGGGGAATCAACCACTTTATTCTGAATTACAAAAAGCAGGTTATGTTCTGATTTTTAAGCCAACCATTCCAGATGGCGATGGAAATATAAAAGGCAATATTGATGCAGATTTAGTCTTGCAAGCAATGATTGATTTTCCAAATTATGACAAAGCAATTATAGCGAGTAGTGATGGCGATTTTTATTCACTTGTAAAACATTTGTATAAAAATAAAAAGCTTCGTTTTGTGATGAGCCCTTATGTAAAAACTTGTTCCAGTTTACTAAAAATAGAAGCAAAAGAAAGAATTGTTTTTATGGATAATTTAAAAAATAAACTTGAGCATAAATGAAAAAGCACCGCTAGAGGACGAAACCTCAAGAAGTGCCTTTTCCTATGTATAATTAATCTTATCACATTATAACTCCGTGTCAAGAGAGCACGGATTTTTGTTAGAATGAATACGCCAATAAAAAGCGATCGCTAAATTATGTCATAGGTTTTTATTTGTCATTCCCGCGAAAGCGGGAATCCAGAATTCACTCACACAGGCTTGAGCGAATCAAAACCCCTTGAATCTGTGTTTAAAAAGGAGTAAATTAAAGTAAAGTTAAAAATAAAAATTATGAAAAAAATTGAGGAGTTAACAAAAAGAATAATTGATTTTCGAAATGCTAGGGATTGGGAACAGTTCCATAATCCAAAAGATGTGGCGCTTTCGCTAGTGCTTGAAGCTGGCGAAGTAATGGAGCATTTTCAGTGGAAAAATAAAGAAGAAATAGAAAAGTATGTCGTGGAAGCAAAAGGAGAAATAGGGGAAGAGCTAGCCGACGTTTTGTATTGGGTTTTACTAATGAGCCATGATTTAAAAATTGATGTGCTTGACGCACTTGAGAAAAAAATAAAAAAGAACGAGGAAAAGTACCCCGTCGAAAAAGCTAAAGGTAAGCACGCAAAATATAATAAACTATGATTGAAAGTAATTTATTTGAAATAAAAAAATATGACTTTAATCAGAATTTGTTGGATGAAATTTGTGACAATCATTTTGTAGATGGTTTATGGCCTTTAGTTTATATTTTAAGTGATGGCTCTGTGAAAGAAGCTTATGTGGGCGAAACAACAGATGCACTTTCTAGAATGGCAAATCATTTAAAAAGTAATTCTAAAAACAAGCTTACTGCTGTACGTTTGATTGCGAGCGATAAGTTTAATAAATCAGCGACGTTAGATATTGAGTCAAATTTAATTAAATATATATCAGGGGATGGGCAATATAGATTGTTAAACGGGAATATTGGTTTGGCGAATCATACTTATTATCAGAAAAATGAGGTCTATTGGGATATGTTCAAGACTATTTGGGAAGAATTAAAATCTGAGGGTATAACAAAAAATTCTTTGGATCAAATTAACAATTCTGATTTGTTTAAATATTCGCCATATAAATCACTATCTATCGAACAAAGGAACAGTCTTATTGATATAATAAAAAGCTTAATTAATAAAAATACTAATAGCATAATCGTTGAGGGTGGCGCTGGAACAGGAAAAACAATCTTAGCAATTTTTTTGTTTAAATTATTAAATTCTGAAATAGAGGATTTAAATTTAAAAGGTTTTGGAGAAGATGAAAAAGAATTTGTAAAATTAGTTAGTGAACTTAAATCTGTTTATCCAAACCCTTCAATGGCTCTTGTTGTACCAATGGCTGGTTTTCGCGATACTTTAAAAAAGATTTTCAAAAATGTTAAAGGGCTAAGCGCTAAAATGGTTATTGGACCGGCTGAAGTTGTAAAGAATAAATTTGATATTTTGGTCGTTGATGAATCTCACAGGTTAAGAAAGAGAGTGAATTTGGGGACATATTTTGGTGCGTTTGATACTGTTAATAGAAAATTAAATTTAGAAAAAGATGTGGGAAATGAGTTAGATTGGGTGATAATGCAAAGTACAAAAAGTATATTATTTTATGACGAAAATCAATCTATAAAACCATCTGATGTTAACAAAGAGAACTTTGATGCACTTAAGTCAAAGAAAAATACAGTTATCAAGGTATTAAAATCTCAATTTAGGGTAAAGGGTGGAAATGACTATGTTACTTATATAGATAAGCTTTTAAAATGTAAATTTAGAAAAAGTGATAATGTGGCTGATTTTAAAGATTATGAATTTATGCTTTTTGATTCTCTTGAAGAAATGAGAGAAAGAATAAAAAGTAAGGATAAAGAATTTGGTTTATCAAGACTTGTAGCAGGATATTCATGGGAGTGGATTTCCAAAAATAAAGATATTCATGATATGGAAATTGATAATATAAAACTAAAATGGAATAGTGTTTCTAACGATTGGGTTAATTCTCAAAATTCAATTAATGAAGTAGGTTGTATACACACTACACAGGGTTATGATTTAAATTATGCAGGAGTTATTTTTGGTAAAGAAATTTCATATGATAAAGAGAAAAATGAAATAGTTATTTTAGAAGAAAATTATTTTGATAAAAATGGTAAACAATCAATAAAAAATGTTAATGAGCTTAAAGAGTATATTGTTAATATCTATAAAACTATTTTGTTGAGGGGAATTAAGGGAACATATATTTATGCATGTGATTTAAATTTAAGAGAATATTTAAAGAAGCATATTAGTTTGAATGAAACTAGAAAAGAAAATGAAGAAAAATTACATACTGTTTCGGAATATTTAAATAAATATGAAATGGTTAATGTGCCAATGTATGAATCAGTTGGTTGTGGTGAGTTATTATTTGCAGATTCAACTGTTCAAGATATGATTCCTGTGAGAAAAGATTATATGCATGCTGGTTCAAAGTATTTTGTTTTAAAAACAACTGGCGATTCTATGAATAAAGTGGGAATCAATAGTGGTGATTTAGTTTTATGTAAAAAAGAATATCAGGTTCATAAAGGAGACAAAGTAGTTGCTATTGTTGGCGATGATGCGACAATTAAAGAATATCATAAAGAAAATGGACGCATAATTCTAAAACCTTGTTCTACTAATTCAATTCACAAACCATTAGAATTCGAGAATGACAATGAAATGAAAGTAATAGCGGTAGTAGTTAAAGTTTTAGATAAAGATAATAAATAAAATAATTGAGAAATAAAAATGGAGGATGAGATTATATCAAAATTAAGGTTAACATTGGGTAAACCAATCACAGAAGAGTGCCAGGTTGTTTATATAATGGTGGAAATGAGGAAGCTTTTAGATAGAACACAAAAAGGATATCCGCTTTTACGTTTTTATTGCAATTGGGTCGTACATATTGATATCGATAAAATTTCTGCAGCTAGAGAGATACTTGAAAAAATATCAGAAGAGCATAAAAATGGAAAATTTGCCGATACGGAGTTGGAATTTATAAAGTTTGATCATCTGAGGGTGCAGATTTCCCAATTTTTAAATGATTTTGATTTACCAAAAGATTTAGCTATATCTGAAGAAAAGTGGCGAAAATTTAAGATAATTTTAGCCAATGTTTTAGTAGATTGTCCGTTGAAGATAAAAGTAGAACCAATTGAAGAATTTGTTTTTAAAAAAGCTATTCTTTCTGAGGACTCAGACGATGTAGATTGGGAAATTAAATTTCCGAACGATCCTATGCGATATGGGGGTAGTCTTACTGACAGTACGCCACTAGTCGCTAAAATTTTAGGTGAGAAAAAGAATTAAATAATTTTTAGAATATGATGTTGATAATTATTATTTTAGGAATTGGGATATTTTTAGCACTACTTATTGGTGGCCTTGTTTGGGCCGTACACCAAGACTCAAAAGAAGACTTAAAAACTGAAAAAAATAAATAAAAAAAATAATTAAAAATTAAAAATAATTTTATGATTTACTATGTTATACTTTCGCTAATAATTGTTACTTTGGGGGTGGCGTTGGTAAAATTATCAAATGATAAAAAGGAAGAAGAAAAAGAAATTGTTTTGATTGGAAAGGAAAAAGATGAATATGCAGAATTGGGACGAGGGCTAGCTGAATACAACCAAAAACTTTACGAAAAAAGAGAACTAGCCAAAAGTAAAATTTTGGAAATGTTTAAAACCAAAACCAAAATTAGCAATCGCGAAATTGCCAATGTTTTGAGTATCTCTATAACTACTACTAGACGATATTTAGATGATTTGGAAAGCGAGAAGAAAATTAAGCAAATAGGCAAAACTGGCAAAAAGGTAATTTACACCTTAATTTAAGCACAATTTAAGACAAAAGCATTTGCTCAGACCTGTCTGAGCGAATTGAAAAGGGATAAAAAATTAAAACAAAAATCAAAAGTAAAGTAACCTTTAAACAATTACATGTAATTGTTAAGTTAGGTTACTATATGGTAACCAAAGGAAATATTAAAATTACTGGCGTTAGGCTAGTGATTTTTTTGTTGTATAGAGTTTTGTAAAAAAAGAGCCCTTCACATTGTGTGTTGGGCTAAATGAGAGTTTGGCCAACGATAATCGTGTTCGGCTAGATTACCGATGTTGGCAGTGATACCCTCGTCGCGACTTTTCGTTTGCACGACAAATGCGCTCGGACGTGGCTTCTGCAGGAAGCCACCTAACTTCGGAAGATCCTTTTTCGGAGAATTGCCAATTCTCTCCGATCCTTTCAGCAATAACAAATCTTGGCTCTTGGTTTGCTGTACCAGGTTCATTCCATTCGACTCTTGTTACCATGTTACAAGCTCCTTGCGTGAAAGGACAGAAATAGATACCTATTAAATCTATAGTAAACCTTTTTAATAAAATTACAATAAGTGGGAAAAGTGGGCTAAATGGCCTGCTTTTTGGTTTACGACTAAAAATGGATAAAAAATTGAAAAATACAAAAGTTGGGCTGTGGATAACTTTGTCATTTTAAGACTATTTTGACTTGTTTTGATGGGGTATTGACCTTAAGCTATGAAGTGGAGTATAAAGAATATGAAGTGGGAAGATGTGGATAACTGTGGGAAAACTCAATTTTCCTGTGAATAAGTCTATATCGTATTCTGGGAATGCGATATATCAAAAACTCTCTGCGAATTGTAAATTAGTTATAGTGTGTATATTTGCGATTAAACCTAGTGTTTCTTCGCCAAAAAATAAATACCATTACAATTGTTCTATGTTTGCAGTTCGCAGAGAGGCCACTTCGATATAATTAAATAATTTTCAGTTTCATGCTTATTGGTCAATACGAACACACAATTGATAATAAAAAACGCTTAGCTTTACCTGTAAAATTTAGAGGCGAACTTGGGGACAAAGTGATAATAACAAGCGGAATTGAAAATTGTTTGGTTGTGTATACAGAAAAAGAATGGGAGGTTATGTCGAGAAAATTGGCAAATCTGCCGATTTCAGCTTCTGAGGCAAGATCTTTTACCAGAGTGATTTTGGCTAATGCTATGGAAGTTTCTTTAGATAAATTGGGAAGAATTTTAATTCCTGATTATTTGAAAGATTATGCTGATTTAAAAAAGAATGTTACTATTTGTGGCCTTTCTACAAGATTAGAAATTTGGGATTCTGAGAAATGGGATGAATATAGGCAAAATGCTGAAAAGGGAGTGGAAGAAATTGTTTCAAAATTAGGACCTTTGGGAATTTAAGGGAGCAAAGCGAACACTTATACCCGACTTATAAAATATAAATAAAAGGGTATAAAAATTCGCTCGACAAATAAACTTTTTTCGCTCGCCAAATCAAATTTTTTTCTCGTCTCGACCTCTCCATTGGGGGTTTCCCTCGCCTCAAAAAAATTTATTTGGCTCGCTCATATATTTAAAATGCATATTCCTGTCTTGTTAAACGAAGTTATAGAATATTTAGACCCTAAGGCAAATGAGAATTTTGTTGATTGTACAATAGGTCAGGGTGGACATACAAAAGTAATTTTAGAAAAAAATGCACCAAATGGAAAAGTTTTAGGAATTGATTTAGATGCAAAGCAAATTGAAAATTGTAAATTGTTAAAGAGAGAATTTGGCGAAAGGTTAATTTTAGTAAATGATAATTATGCAAATTTAACAGACATAATAAATAAAAATAATTTTACCAAAGTTAATGGCATTTTAGCAGATATTGGATTCTCATCTTTTCAAATTGAGGGATCGACAAGAGGTTTTTCCTTTTTAAAAGATGAGAATCTAGATATGAGATATAGTACGGAAATTACAAATGATAAATTACAAATTACAAATACGTTGACTGCGAAAAAAATTGTTAACGAATTTTCACAACAAGAATTAGAAAAAATATTAGAGGAATACGGGGAAGAAAGGTTTGCAAAACAAATTGCAAAGAAAATCACTGAAGAAAGAAAAATAAATAAAATAGAAACAACCTTTGAGTTAGTAGAAGTGATAAAAAAAGCAATTCCTGCAAAATTTCAATATGACAGAATTCATTGTGCGACAAGAACATTTCAAGCTTTAAGAATTGCAGTAAATGGAGAATTAGAAAATTTAAAAAAATTTCTACCTCAGGCGCTTTCAGTTTTATCTTCTGATGGACGATTAGTTATAATTTCTTTTCATTCTTTAGAAGATAGAATTGTCAAAAATTATTTTAAACAAGAAGCAGAAAAGGGAACAATTAAAATATTAACAAAAAAGCCGATTGAAGCAACAGAAGGCGAAATAAATAATAACGCAAGAGCTAGATCAGCCAAATTACGTGCGATAGTAAAGTTATAATCACTTAAACCGTAGTGTCATTCCCGCGAAAGCGGGAATCCAGAGTTCGTGCAAGTAACCCTGGATTCCCAATCAAGTTGGGAATGACAACAACAAAAAATATGACAACATTAGCTTATTCATTATCAAAAGTTAAAACAATTTCTTTGGCTTTGCCAGAAATAAACTGGAAAAAGTTTTATATTATTGGTGTATTGATGACAATATCTTTGATATTTTTATCTTTACTTTTTTATGTTTTTGGTGTAAATGAATTAACAAAGGGTAGTTATTTAATTAAGAATTATCAAAAAGAAATTACAAAACTGTCAGCAGAAAATGCAAGATTAGAAACAAATTTTGCAGAAATTGGTTTTTTGGAAAATGTTCAAGAAAAGGCCAAGGATTTAAGTTTCGAAAAGACAAAGGAAGTAAAGTACATTCAAATTGTAGGTGGGGAATTAGTCAGTGCTAAATAATAATTTTGTCATTGCGAGGAGCCCGCAGGCGACGTGGCAATCTAGAAGGTTGAGATTGCTTCGGCTATTGCGATAGCCTCGCAATGACGGAATAGAAATAATTTTATAAAAAAAGAAGGCGATTCCCGGAGGAACCGCCATGCGATTTTGCCGATGAACCTCAAGCAAGTTTGGCACCTGAAAGGACCTTGCGAAGTGCTCCGACTTCAATGGTTAGGTCATGACCCTTTCTTTCCGCGGTTTCCGTTGCGAAATTCGCCTGTCCGAGCTGTTGTTGGAGGCTAGCAACCAGAATTTCGCCTTTTGTAGGTTGGCCTCAAGATCGCGCACTTTCTGCCAGTACTCTGCGCCTGTGTTGCGAAGTAGATGATTGTCACGTTCGAGTCCAGCGATTGTTGCTTCTTTTTCCGCGAGTTGTTCTCGTAATGTCTTAACTGTCATCTGATGGTCTCCCTTTGTGAAAATGGCTGTGAATTAACGCTAAATACAAATTACCAAATTAAATTTTATATGTCAAGTTAAATTTATAGAATATGACAAATTGGAGAGTTAATACAATTTTAGTTTTGTTTTTTGTTTTTTCGGCAATTGTATTTGGCCGTTTATTTTTTTTACAAATAATTAAACATAAATATTATCAAGCTCAAGCCTTAGGACAGCAGGCTGGATTTTCTGAAGTGCAAGGCAAAAGAGGTCAAATATTTTTTCAAAATAGTCAGGAAAGTAAAGGAGAATTTGGAACTGGAGATGTTAAAAGTTTAGCAATTAACAAAGATTTATGGACATTGTCGGCCATTCCTGAAAATATTGAGGATAAAAATATTTTTGCAAGCAAAGTTAGCCAAATTATTGGAGAGTCAGAAAATGTAATCTTTTCAAAAATAGAAAATAAAGAAGGGTATACAATTATAAAAAAAAATTTATCTGAAACAGAAAAAGTAGAGTTAAATAAGCTTACTTTGAAAGGTTTAAGATTAGAGCCTGTAACAACTAGATTTTATCCACAAGGTGAATTGTCAGCTCATGTTATTGGATTTGTTAATGGTGATGGATTAGGTCAATACGGCATAGAAGGCTTTTATAATAGTATTTTAACTGGTAAAACCGGAATTAAAGAGAAAAAAACTGGTTTAGATTCAATTGGAGAGGATTTTGTTTTAAACTTAGATGGTTCAGATATATATTTGACAATTGATTATAATATTCAATTACAAGCAGAATCTTTGTTAAAGGAAGCTAAAAAAAATCTTGATATTGATGCAGGGCAAATAATTGTAGTAAAACCAGATTCTGGCAGAATTTTGGCAATGGCTAATTTCCCTTCATTTGATTTGAATTTATATGGTAGAGAAAAAAATATGGAAATTTTTCAAAATTCTTGTATACAAAAAATATTTGAACCAGGATCTGTACAAAAACCCCTCACAATGGCTTTGGCTATTAATGAAGGAAAAATAACTCCAAATACAACTTATATAGATTATGGTTCTTTAAAGATTGGGGCATATACAATACATAATTATGATAGAAAAAAATATGATCTTCAAACAATGACAGGTGTTTTAGAAAAATCAATAAATACAGGAGCTGTTTTTGCACAAAAATCTGTTGATAGTAAAATATATTTAGAATACTTAAATAAATTTGGATTTTATAAGAAAACAAATATTGATCTGCAAGGTGAAAATTATTCTGAAAATAATATTTTAAAAGAAGCAAGAGAAATAAATTTAGCTACATCAAGTTTTGGTCAAGGTATTGAGATGACTCCAATTCAATTAGTTACTGCTTTTTCTGCAATTGCTAACGGTGGTAAAACTGTAAAACCTTATATCTTAGAAAAAATAGTAAATAATAAGGAAGAGAAGAAAACAAATACTATTGTTTTGTCTCAAGTATTTTCCAAAGAGACAGCTATTGAAGTAACAAATATGTTAATTAGTGTGGTGGATAATGGTTTTGGAAAAGGAGCCAAGATTTTGGGATATTATACTGCTGGTAAAACTGGAACAGCTCAAGTGCCAATAAGGGGAGGATATGATGCAAATAAAACAATACAAAGTTTCATTGGTTTTAGTCCAGCCTTAAATCCTAAATTTTTAATTTTAGTTAAGTTGGACAATCCAAAAGTTCCTGCTTCAAGTATCTCAGCAACTCCAATTTATAAAAAATTAGCAGAATATATTATTAATTATTGGCAGATTCCACCAGATTACGAAAAATGATAAAAATAGTTATAGTAAACAATTTTCAAGAGAATAGAATTAATCAACTAATACAGAGAGTGTTTAGTAAGAATTTTCCAACAGAAATTTTGGTTACACACATAAATAATTTAAAGAATGTTATCTTAGGGAATAATAATCTTTATGTTATATATAATTCTGATGATGATAGTATAAATAAAATAATTAAAGAAATTGATTGTCAAAAAATAGATTTTGGTTTTAATGATGAGGCAGATTTTAAGGTAAGCGATGCAAATATAACAAATGATGCAATAAATTTTAAATTAAATTTTAAAGGCAATTCAGTGCCAATTTGGCTAAAGAACGACAGTCATACAAATAATGCAGATGAAATTTATAATTTTTTATCCATAATTTGTGCTGGTAATCTTTTGGGATTAAATATTATAGAAATTTCCGAAAGTTTAAATGGTTAGACAAAAGTGATTATTTATGGTAAAAATAATTAAATTTTGGCCCTATCGTCTAGCCTGGTCTAGGACATATGGTTCTCATCCATAAAACTCGGGTTCAAATCCCGATGGGGCCACCGTTCCTTTGAGTACATTTTCTATCCCGTGGAGAGAAGTTATGAAAATAGAACTGATTAAAAATCTTGTTATCGTAAGACATGGGCTGTGCACGGATTTTGATGAAAAGGGTCATTTCCTACAAGAGCCCGCGTTAAATTTAGAAGGCACTGAGAGAGTTCGGAAATTGGCCGAACTTTTGGTTAGTTTCATTGGCACAAAAATTCCTTTTATTCTTTCCTCTTCAGCGCTTCGCGCGAGACAGTCAGCTGAAATTATCGCGCAACGATTTGGCACAACTTTCGATGCTAGCGATTTTCTCTGGACAGGGTCTGGAGGAAAGGTACTTGGATTAGATGAGCATTTTGAGGCTGCACTTAAGGTGGTTGAATCGGCTGAGTCACAAGTAGAAACACTTGTGCTTGTTGCTCACCAAGAGTGTGTCCAGTGGTTCCCAGAGTTTTGGGGGAAGAAAATCGGAGCCGGGAGGAATTGGGCCAATTCTGAAATTTCCTGTGCTACAGCGTGGTTTATTGATTGTGTTGCTAAAACAATGAAACACATTAAGCCAAGCTGATAGATATTTTGATGTGGGCTAGTAGAGGGCAAAGCCCTCTTTTTTATTGCAAAAAAATTTGATATAATAAAACAATAAAAATACAATAAAATTTAATGGATTATAAAAAATTATTTAAAAATTATATTTTTCCAATTTCAACAATTGCAGGGTCAATTATTGGAGTTGGTTTTTTTTCTTTACCTTTTATTGCAAGCAAGGTTGGTATTTACTTAATGCTTTTTTATTTCGTTATTTTAACTGCTTTAATTTTACTTATTCATTTAATTTTTGGAGAGATAAGTTTAAAAACCCCAGATTATAAAAGATTCCCTGGGTTTGTTGGTTTTTACTTAGGCAAAATACCTCAAGCATTTTCTTTTGTTTCAGTAATATTAGGATATTTTGGAGTGCTTTTAGTTTATTTGATTGTAGGTGGACAGTTTTTAAATTCATTATTGTCTCCCATATTTGGGCAAAGCAATTTATTTTATACTTTTATTTATTTTTTAATAGCTACAATAATTGTTTATCTTGGAATCTCTACAATTTCTAAATTTGAATTTATTGCATTATTATTTTTATTCATTTCATTTGTTTTAGTTTTTCTTAAAGGTTTGCCAGAATTTTCATTAAATAATATTTTTGTTTGGGATTTGGGATTTGGGATTTGGGATTTTTTCTTACCTTATGGAGCTATTATTTTTTCTTTATGGGGAGTAGGTTTAATTCCAGAAGCAGAAGAAATGCTAAGAGGAAACAAAAAATCATTTAGAAGAGTAATTATTCTCTCAACATTAATACCTGCTATTTTTTTTATTTTATTTACAATTATGGTTTTAGGAATTACAGGAAGCAATACAACAGAATCTGCTTTAACTGGACTTAATGATTCTTTGGGAAACGGCGTAGTGCTAATATCTCTTTTAATGGGAGTTGTTATAACATTTTCTGCTTTTATAACTCATGGGCTGAGTTTAAAAAGAATTCTTGCTTATGATTTAGGTATAAAAGAAAAGCAAGCAGTTATTATTTCATGTTTTACTCCAATGATTTTATTTTTGTTAGGTTTAAATTCTTTTATAGGAATGATTTCTTTTGTTGGAGGAGTTTTACTTGGTATAGATGGTATTATGATTTTGCTTATGTATAAAAAAATTGGAGGCAAAAAATATTTAATTTATCCATTGTCTTTAGTATTTTTATTAGGCATAGTTTATGAAGTTGTTTATTTTGTGAAGTAATTATCCGTCATTGCGAGGAGCCCGCAGGCGACGTGGCAATCTAGAGTTTGTGCTATTACTCTGGATTGCTTCGTCAGTTTCGACAGGCTCAGCTTCCTCGCAATGACGATTACGAAAACCTATGATTTTAGAAATTATTTTATTTTTATTTTCCTGTTTTGTGCTTTCATGGTTGAGTGGGCATTTGGTGAAGACTTTAGTTGAAATTGCCAAGTATTTAAATTGGCGAGAATTTATTGTAGCATTTTTTGTAATGGCATTTGCTGCTTCTTTGCCAAATTTATTTGTGGACTTGGGCGCTGCTTTAAGAGGTATGCCAGAAGTTGCTTTGGGAGATATTTTAGGTGGTAATTTGGTAGATTTGACTATTGTTGCTGCAGTAGCAGTATTATTTGCTCCAAAAGATATTAAAACTAACAGTAAAATGGTTCAAGGTACAGCTGTTTTTACATCAATAATTGCACTTTTGCCATTGCTTTTAATTCTTGATGGAAGTTTAGATAGAATTGATGGTATAATTTTGATTTTTGCTTTTATTGTTTATAGTATTTGGTTATTTTCAAAGGAAGATAGGTTTAAGAAAGTTTATAGTAAGTCCAGCAAAAGACCAATTGCAAATTTCAAAAATTTTGCTGTAAATATTATTAAAATTATTCTTCTTTTAGGATTATTGTTATTAATTTCTCAATGGATTGTAGGAACTGCAAAATATTTTTCAGAGAGTTTAGGAATTTCTTTATCTTTAGTGGGAATACTTATTGTGGGTATTGGAAATTGTTTTCCTGAAATGTATTTTTCTATAATAACAGCAAGGAAAGGACAAGGTTGGTTAGTGCTTGGGGATTTAATGGGAGCTATAATTGTTCCAGCAACCTTAGTTTTGGGAATTGTAGCAATAGTTTCACCATTTGTTATAAATGATTTTTCACCATTTTTAATCGCAAGATTGTTCTTAATTTTTGCTTCAATATTTTTCTTGATTGTAATTAGAAGAGGAAAAAGTTTTACAAAAAAAGAGGGTCTATTTTTACTTTCGGTTTATGTTGTATTTTTAATAACAGAAATATTTATTAAATAATATGAAAATTAAGGATTTACCAAAAATTGAAAGACCAAGGGAAAAATTAATTGCTCAAGGTCAAGAGAATTTGAAAGACAAAGAACTTTTAGCTATTTTACTGGGTACAGGCATAGAAGGTAAAAATGTTATAGAATTAGCAGAACAAATTTTTAAAAAATATCCTATAAAAGATTTTCTAAGTTTAAGATATCAAGATTTAGTAGAAATAAAAGGTATTAATTCAGCTAAAGCTTGCATTATCTTAGCTAGTCAAGAATTGGTAAAAAGGGGACTGGAACTGCGAGATGAAAGCTTGCCGAAAATAAGCAGTGCAGAAGATGTACTAGCTCAAGTATCTTATTTAAGAGACAAAACCAGAGAGCATTTAGCAGTGCTTTTTTTAAATGCAAGAAACGAGCTTTTGTTTAAAAAATCAATGTTTATTGGTACACTTAATGAAAGTTTGGTGCATCCAAGAGAAATTTTTCAAGAAGCTTTAAAGCAAAATGCTTGCTCTGTAATTTTGGCTCACAATCATCCATCGGGTAACAACGAACCATCAGAAGATGATCTGCAAATTACCAAAAGAATTAAAGAAGCTGGTAAAATAATGGGAATAGAGGTTTTAGATCACATTATAGTCGCCAAAGGCAAAACTCCATATAGCTTAAAACAATACAATTTGATATAAAAATATTGCTATTGACACAAATATATGATGTACGCTATAATGTACATATAGATAATTAAAATAAAAAATATGAATTCAAAAACAATTATTTCAATTTCAGAGGCAAGAAGAAGAATTTTTGATTTAGCTGAAGAAGTACAAAAGCCTTCTACTTATTACACTTTAACTGAAAATGGCAGGGCAAAAGCTGTTTTGATGTCTGCTGAAAAATTTGATTCTATGATGGAGGATTTAGAAATCTTAAGTAATCCTAAAATAATGACCAATATAAAAGAAGCTGAAGAACAAATAAAAAGAGGCGAATATGTGACTTTAGATGAATTAAAAAAAGAGCTTGGTTATAAGGCGTCTGATTTTCAGCCGGCCTTTGTAATGGAAAAGCCAAAAAATCCTTATATTGCAAAGATTAAAAAGAAAAATATAAAAAAATCAGTGATGAAAAAAAATGCAAAATAAATATTTTGTTTATATCCCAAAAAAGCCAAGGAAGTCTGTTATAAAAATTCCACAACCATGGCAGAAAAGAATTTTGGATGTTTTAACTGCTTTGGAGACAAATCCATTTTTAGGTGAAAAAATGCATGCTGATATGGCTGATAGGAGGAAAATTGTAATTTGGCCATATAGAATAATTTATCGCATAAAAGAGAAAGAAGGCATAATTGAGGTGCTAGAGATTGATCACAGGCAAAATATGCCTTATAAATAAAAATAATTGTAAAAATTTATGTCAAAAATTACGAGCATTTTGCTCGTTTTTTATTACCTAGCGTTTTTAATACGACCGTGACAAAAGTGCGGTGTAGTTTTTTGTTTTGATTCAGTATATATTAGCAATGCTATGGCTGAATTAATATACATATTTTTTGTATCGTTTTTTATTATTGTGGTTGCAGGAAAGGAAATTTTGGAGTAATATAAAATTGTCGGTAAATTTGTTTTTGTTGGCAAAATTCGTAAAATTAAATATTGATTGCCTAAACTCGAAAATTTTTTAATTTCCGAGCATGGCAAGAAAATTCTGTTCAGGTATATTAAGCTCTCCATCCAGAGTACCTGAACAGTCATACGTCGAAAGGCGTGTGGGTGGCGCAAGCCATCGCTGGTGGGGAGCTTTATGTTTGCACACCAGCAAAAAGTGGCATTAAAACTGTTCAGGTTATGTCAAACAAAAATCAAAATAATTTAAAACCTTTTTTGGAAAAGGAAAACTTGGCTTCTTTTGAGGTCTTTTTGTTTGCATAAAAAAATAAATGGAAAGAGAAGTAGAAAAATTAAAATTGGAAGTTGGGCGATTGAAAAAGGAATTAAAGAAAAAGAAAAAGTATGGTCTAGTTTGGGAAGAAAAGCCAGAGGAGGTTGTTGAGATGTGCAAAGCAAAATTGCCAGTGTTGAAAGAAGTGAAAAGCAAAGAAATAATTACTGATAAAGACAAGCCAATGAATTTATTAATTGAGGGAGATAATTATCATGCACTTTCGGTTTTAAATTACACACACAAAGGAAAAATTGATCTTATCTATATTGATCCACCATATAATACGGGCGCTAAGGATTGGCTTTACAATAATTCATTTATCGATAATGAAGATCCGTTTCGTCATTCAAAATGGCTTTCATTTATGCACTCTAGATTAAAATTGGCGAAGAATCTCTTGTCTCAAAATGGTATACTCGCTGTAGCTATCGATCATTACGAACTTTTTTCATTAGGTTTGATGGTTGACGA
This sequence comes from Candidatus Staskawiczbacteria bacterium RIFOXYD1_FULL_32_13, assembly GCA_001820485.1. GTDB lineage: Bacteria > Patescibacteriota > Minisyncoccia > Minisyncoccales > Staskawiczbacteraceae > XYB1-FULL-32-11. The sequence goes on along the minus strand of MHPU01000040.1, from coordinate 7,346 downwards.
AATTTTCGGCGAAGACAATAGACTTGCCATCGTTACAGTTGTTCATAAGGCGGAAGGACGGCAGTTTGTAAAAGGATTTAATCCTACCTGTGAATATGTGTTATTTTATGCTAAAGATAAGACCAAATGTACTGTAAATATGGTTCCACTTGATTCTGGTGTGCAAGCATCTTTCGATTTAGAGGATGAATATGGAAAATATCGTCTTGAAAATAATATTCGACTTGGTGGCGGGTCAGTAAGCTTGAGAGTTAATAATCCAACATCTTGGTATCCAATTTATGTTAGTAAAGATTGTAAAATTATTTCATTAGAAAAACACTCTGGATCAATTTCGGTTTATCCAATTACAAAAAAAGGAGAGGAACGCACATGGAATACTAGTAAAGGAACTTTTCAGACTAATCTTGAAAATGGACAATTTGTAGCAAAAAATGAAGATGGCTGTTATGTTATTTATCGAAAATATCGCGAAAAACAATCTATTAAAACGCATTGGATTAAACCCCAATATAATGCTACTCGTTATGGTACGCAATTACTGAATAGTATTTTGGGATCAAATACTTTTAATTTTCCAAAGTCATTATTCGCTATTATTGATATTTTGAAGATTGCCACATCGCCGAAAAGTACTGTACTTGATTTTTTTGCTGGTTCAGGAACTACCGGACATGCAGTTTTTGAAATGAATAAAGAGGATGAAGGACAAAGACAATTTATACTTTGCACAAACAACGAAAACAAAATTTGTGAAGAAGTTACATATCCTCGTATTGAAAAAGTGATTAAAGGCTATAAAAACACAAAAATAGAAAATATAGCTGGTCTTGGCGGAAATTTAAAGTATTTTAAAACGGAGTTTGTGGATGCAGAGTCAAACGATAGAAATAAAATTAAATTGACAAAAGAGGTGACGGAAATGCTTTGCATAAAAGAAGAAACTTTTGAAATGGTAAAAGGTGATGAGGATTTTAAAATTTTTAAAAATACCAAATATTATACTGGGATAATTTTTGATCAGTCGGCAATTGAGGATTTTAAAAAAGCAATCAAAGATATAAAGGGAAGTATTAGTGTCTATGTTTTTTCGCTAACCGACGAGGATTTTTCTGAAGATTTTGAAGATGTAAAACAAAAAATAAAAATATCTCCAATTCCCGAAGCAATTCTAAGGGTTTATCGAAGAATTTTTAAATAAAGCATGAAAGATTTATTTGGTTTTGAAAATGATGGCGTTTCTAGATTTGCTTTATTTCATGACGAGTCTGAGTGCAATAAGTCTAATTTCTTATATCATGGTTTTTTATTCGTTCGCAATGAATATGGTAGAAAAATTTTAGACAATTTAAAAGATATTAAACAAAAATACAATAAGGGTTTTGAGGAGATACATTTTCACGATTTATATCATCGCCCAGACTCGCCACATGGGATTGATACTAAAATAGCAATTGAATGGTTGTATTTTTTGAGAGAGTGCTTAGAAAAAGATTTTGTAAAGTTTTATTTTTTTGGGGCAGACAAAAATAATATTAAAAATTTTTGGAATAGAGAATTTGATAAAAAATTGTATCTTAGATTTTTCGAGATTGGCTTGAAATCATCAATAAGGTGGTTTAATATCGATGTAGTTAGTCATATATTTTTTGATGAAGGAAGACATGACGATGGCCGGAAAGAAAAAATTGAATGGATTAGTAACTATTTTTTTGATAATAAATTTTTGCATGAAATAAATCATAAAAATATCTTTCCATTAAATTCCGCCGAAAAAGAATCCAATTCTGAATTTTCTAATTTTATCCAAGCAGTAGATATTTTATTGGGTTCTGTGCGATTGAGTTTTGCTGAGCCGGGTAAAAATCAATACGGTCAAAGAAAATGTGTTGAAAGCTTTATAGATATTGTTGAGAGGTTTAATAATCAAAAAAGGGCAAGTAATATAAATAGTAAATATTGGAAGAGGTTTTGCATTCAATTTTTCCCGACACCGAGTGACATAACAAAAGAAGAATTTTTAAGCGATAATATCGAAAGCATTAAAAAGCGTGGAGGGTTTTATTGCGATAGATTAACATACGATCAAAAATTAGCACAAAATAGTAATTTAACATTATTTTAATATATGCAATTAAAAATTTATCAAGAGAATGCAATTGACGAATTGCTTGAAAAAGCGAAAAAGCTTTTGGAGTACGCGGGAAATAAAAAGCTTGTTTTTAAAGCACCGACAGGATCAGGCAAAACTATAATGATGGCTGAGTTTTTAAAAAGATTAGTTGATGATAAAGAGATTAAGCAACAATTAAGTTTTATTTGGGCTGCTCCAAGGCAATTACACACACAAAGCAAAGATAAATTAGAAAATTATTTTGAAACAAGTAGAGCTTTAAAATGTTCTAATTTTGAAGATTTAGATGACCGAAAAATTGATTTAAATGAAATTTTATTTTTTAATTGGGAAAGTATAAATAGAACAGATAATATTTATATTAGAGATAACGAACAAGAATTTAATTTGTCAAAGGTTTTGGAAAGGACAAAAGAGGAGGGTTTGGAAATTGTTTTGATAATTGATGAGGCACATCACCACGCAACAAGTGAAATTTCCCAAGGATTGATTAGAATGATAAATCCAAAAATAACAGTTGAAGTTTCAGCTACTCCAACAATAAGCGATGAAGACGAAAAAGTTGTTGTGCAGATTGAAGAAGTTAAAATTCAGGGGATGATTAAAAAAGCTGTTATTTTAAATGATGATTGCAAAAATATTGAAAAAGGTGGAAAAGTTAAAAGTGAACTAGAAAAAGCCAGCGATGAATTAGTTATTGAAAAAGCAATGATAAAAAGGCAAGAAATTTTAAATGCTTATAAAAAAGAGGGTACAAATATAAATCCGTTAGTGTTGATTCAGTTGCCAGATAGAGTGGGAAGTTTAGAAGACAGGGCAAAAGAAAGAGTAATTGCTATTTTAAAGGATAAATATAAAATTACAACAGAAAAGGGAAATAATAAATTGGCGATTTGGCTTTCAGGTGAACATATAAACAAGGAAGATGTAGAAAAACAAGACAGCGAAGTTGAGGTTTTGATTTTTAAACAGGCGATTGCTTTGGGCTGGGATTGTCCAAGAGCTCAAATTTTAGTTTTATTTAGAAATTGGCATGATCCAATTTTTTCAATACAAACAGTTGGTAGAATAATGAGAATGCCAGAACCTGAAAAAGGACATTACAAAAGTGATGTTTTAAATTATGGTTATGTTTTTACAAATATTGAAAATGTAGAAATAAAAGAGGATATTGCAAGAGGTTATATTACTGTTAATTCAAGCAGAAGAATAGAAAAATATGAGCCAGTTGATTTACTTTCTTGTTATTCTGTAAGGCACAGAGAGAAAACTAGAATAAAGCCAATGTTTATAAATATGTTTATTGAGGAAGCAAAGAAATATAAACTAAAAACCAGAATTGATAAAAATGCCAAAAAAATTGATATAAAAATTATTGCAGATGCGACAGCTGAAAGTGCCGATAGTTTGGCTGGAAAAACTTTTATTGGTGACAAATCAATTAATTTGGGCGGGTTTGATTTAAAAAAATATTTTGATTATTTTGTTAGGGAAAGAGTACAAGCTGGTCCAACTTCTTTTTACCCAGAAGATAGGTCTGTGGGTAATGTTGAAGAGGGAATTTTGAGGTATTTTGAAAAAGAAATGAAAATGGAGTTTGGAGATGGCGAAGATATTGTTTTGGCTAAAGGAAATACTGAGCATTTTTCAAATGTTATTGAAGCAACAAAAAAAGTCTATAAAGACGAGGTTGAAAAAAGGGAAAAGGAATTAAAACTTTTTGAGAATTGGAATGTACCAGAAAAATTATCTTTTAGCGAGGATTACATTTCAGAGGATAGAAAAAAATCAGTAATGACTCCATATTATGTTAAATATAAATCGGAATTAGAAAAAAAGTTTGCTGATTTTTTAGATAAGCAGAACAATATTGATTGGTGGTTTAAAAATGGCGATAGAGATATGACATTTTTTGCTGTGCCGTATAGTGAAACAGAAAAACATCCATTTTATGTTGATTTTGTTGTGAAGATGAAAAATGGTAAAATTGGTCTATTTGATCCACACGGAACGCACTTAGGTGATTTTAAAGAAAAATCTGATGGATTGCATGACTATATTAAAATTGAAAATAAAAAAGGTAATAAATTATTTGGTGGAATAGTCGCGAATACAGACACAAGAAATTATGATGGAAAGTGGATTTATTTCGATAAGTCTGGCGAAGAATTTGATAAAAATAATTTCGATAATTGGAGTGATTTAGAATTGTTTAGTTAGTTTTAACGGCTCAGCGGGTTGAGCCGATGGATTTTTGAAAGCTGGTGGGGGATTTCACCATTGGCTTTTTTTGTTTGAAAAAAGTTTTGCACAGGTTATGTTGTTTTTTATTTATCAAAAGTGGTAAAATAAAACAATCAAATTAATAATATAAGAAAAATAAATAAAATTACCATAAAATGATACCCTTAAATACTCAAGTATGTAAGGATGTTATTGTGTGAGTTTTAAAAGTCATGTTGAGTAAAATGCAAAAGATTTGGTTGGGTATTTTTGGAGTAATGTTTTTAATCCCCGAGATTTTATGGAGTCCAATTTTAAGTTTTTTATTATTTTTTTTAGGGGTAGAACAAACAAATTTATTGTCTATATTTTTTAAAAATTATGATTTTAGTATATTTATTTCTTTAATTATAGTTTTAGTAGAATTTATTGGCGCTTTTGGATTATTTATTATTAATATGAAAATCAAAAATAAATTATTTTCTGTTATTTTTGGGATTATATTGCTTTGGTTAATTTTTATTATGTTTTTATCAATTGGTTTTAGTAAAATGAATATTGGTTGGTAAAGTTTATTAATTTTTGGAATTACTATTAAAATTAAATAACAAAAATTATGAAGCAACAATTTCAAAATAAAGTATTATCATTATTAATTTTATTATCATTATTTTCTCCATTATTTTCCAATGCATGGATTCCTGTCCCAGAAGCCACCTTAACAATTACTGTAAATACACAAGTAGAAGATGCTTTATTTAACATTAATATAGAAAATAATTATGATGGTTGGCAATTAAGCGAACAAATTCAAGCTCAAACTCAGAATTTAACTTTTTCTCATACAACCAGTATTGTTACTTTTTATGATCACAAAATAACAGAAATAATACCGCAAGGTTTTAGATTAGATAGCGTAAATTGTATTAGTGAGGATCCTGAAAATCTTTTTGCATATCAAACAGATGGAGTAATAATAATTCCTAAAGCTTGGACAAATATTATTTGTACATTTAATAATAAAAAGATTGCAGATAAAACCCCAGTTTTGATTGTGCCGGGAATTACAGGAACAGAAATAGAAAAGAATGGAGAACTTTTGTGGGCAGATATCGCAAGAATGATGAATCCTGTTTTATCTGATAGTTTTATGGATCCTTTGGCTTTTAATAAGGATTTAACTCCGATAGATTCAAATGTCAGTACATTAGATGTAATTGGAAAAAAAATTATTCCACTTGTGGAAGATTTTGATTACACTGATGGTTTAATAAATGAATTTATTGGGCAGGGATATATTGAAAATGAAACACTTTTTACTTTTCCTTACGATTGGCGTTATGGGGTGAGCGGGAAATATGCAGATGGAAAAACAAATTCTGATTTACTTAGAGAAAAAATAGATCAAATTTTACAAAATACTGGTGCAGATAAAGTTGATATTGTAGCTCATAGTATGGGTGGTTTAATTGTTAAAAAATATGTAGCAGATGATCCTGTAAATCAAAAGATAAATAAAGCTGTGTTTGTTGGAGTGCCAAATAGTGGATCAGTAAAAGCAATAAAAGGTTTGTTGTGGGGGGACAATATGGGTGTGTATTTTGGTCCGCTTGGATTATCAGAGTCAGAAATGAAAAAAATATCTGCCAATATGCCTGGAGTTTATGACCTTTTGCCTAGTCAGCAATTATACAGTAATTTAGGTAGTTTTTTGCAAACTATAGATTATGGCAATGAAACTTTTACTTTTCCTCAAGTTCCAGTTGGTGGCAATATTGATATTAAAGATTTAAATTATCAAGAATATAAATCTTTTATGTTGCAAGAAAATAACTTAAATCAAACAGCATTTTCTAACTTTGAAAATTTGCATATTCAAAATTTCGATGACTTTGACTTGCGAACTGCTGGAATAGATTTATATGCTATAGATGGTTGCAAAACAGCAACAATGACAAAATTAATTGAAGCTAAAGGTAAAAACATGCTTGGTCAGCCATCACGTAGTTATTCTATAGCAACATTAGATACAGGTGATGGCACTGTTTCAATAGAAAGCTTGACTAATTTGCCAATAAACCAAAGCAATAAATTTTATTCTTTAATTGGGGATCATAGCAAATTATTAAGTAAAGATGGATCTCGCCAACAAATAGTTAATATTATTGCAAACAGTAATTTACAAGTAAGTCTTAATATTATTACCCAAGATGTTTCTAAATGCCAGCTTAATGGAAAAGCAATTGAAGTTTTTAGTCCAATAGATATAACAGTTATAGATCAATTTGGAAAAAAATTAGGACTTGCAGAAGATAAATCAATTATAAATGAAATTACCAATGCCAGTTTTGAGATACTGGGCGAACATAAATTTATTTATTTACCAACTGATAATGGAGAAATATATACAATAAATATGCAAGGCACAGGCACAGAAACTTATACAATTAATGTAAAAGACATACAAAATACAACCGAAACTAAGATAGAAAGTTTTATCAACTTACCAGTCACAGCTAGCTTAACAGGCACAGTAAATTTGGGCGACATCGGAAGTCAAACAACCTTAACAATAAAAGAAACTCCAAGTTCACAGGCAGTTGTAATTTATCCAGGGGATTATACTCCAGACACAATTGCCCCAGAGGTAATAATAGAATTTGATCCAATTAAAAAAGATTTAAAATTTTCTGGTAAAGATAATATCTCAAAACCAAATGAAATCATAGTTACAGATAAAGATGATATAATTACTCTTACAGATAAAGCAGGAAACACAACTGAAATTAAGCTTAAAAACAAAAATAGAAAAAAATGATGATGGCAGAAATTAAATCAATAACATATAATGGCAAGTTAGTTGATGCCAGTAAAAATCAAATGATATTTAGATGGTATTATGATAAGCAGAATAATTTAAAAACATTATATCAATACGCAAAACAAAAAAGTGGCTACAACATTTCATTTATTTTTGATGGAAGAAATA
>MHPU01000039.1:29133-113844 GCA_001820485.1 Candidatus Staskawiczbacteria bacterium RIFOXYD1_FULL_32_13 | reverse complement strand
CACAAAAGATAAAAATATGTGGCTTACCAACAAAAAACGTTATCGTATTACAAACTTAACAAGTGTATCACATGTATCTGGACCTAGACAGTGGGTTTTAATTCGCTCAGACCTGTGTGAGCGAATGCCGGATTCCCGCTTTCGCGGGAATGACAAAAAAAATAGTGCATATTAATTCAGCTATAACATTGTTAATATACATTGAATTAAAAAACAAAAATTAAACAAAAAAACCGCTAAAGTTTCAATTTAGCGGTTTTTGTAAACTAAAATATAATCGACTTTTGAAGCTTCTGCTTCGCCCCAACCACTTAATTTTAATACTGGGTCTATGTATTCAGCTCTTGCTTCTGATTCATTCATATTTATTTTAATTTTTTGTATCTTGTTGCAGGCCCCTGCCCTAATTTTTCAATTAATTTATATTCCAATAAACGAGCAACTGATTTTTTAACAGTTGGCAAAGGCACATTAATTTTATTTTGAATTTCTGAGACTGAAAGCTCGTCACCTCTAACAAACAAATTATAAATTTTCTTTTGAATTTCCGATAATAAATTTTCAGAATTATTTCCACCTAAAAGATCAATTGCTTTTTTCACTTGAGTATAAACACAATCCAAAAAAAATACTAACCATGGCTCAATGTTTTCACTTTCTGTTTTATGATTTTTTTGAGTTTTTCTTAAAGCCAAATAATATTCAGATTTTCTTTCCTCAATAATTTCTTCTAGTGAAACATACGGAATATATGCATACCCGTTTTGAAGCATCATCAAATTAGTCACGGCTCTGGAAAGCCTACCGTTACCATCTTGGAAAGGATGGATTGCTAAAAATTCAAAAATAAAGCTAGCAATCACAACCAAAGAGTGAATATCCTTTTTTTCTTGCCTTTCTTTTAACCACTCTAAAACATCATCCATTTCTTTTTTTACAAGCCATGGTGCTGTAGCTTCAAAAAGTATTGTTTTGACTCTTCCATTTTCTAAAATTGCTACTTTATTATCTTTTGTTTTATATTTTCCACGATGCAGTTCATCTTTTTTAGAAAATTTAAGCATTATATCGTGAAGTTGAAAGATCATTCCTTCTGTTATTTTCAAGGAATTATAATTATCAAATATCCTGCCAAGCAAATCTGCATATCCTGCCACCTCCTGTTCATCTCTATTTTTTGGAGCTGCCTGATTTATTCCACGCAAAAAACGTTCAATTTCTTGATCAGTCATAGCCACGCCTTCAATACGGGTAGACGAGCCTGTACTAGTAATTATTACAGAACGTTTTAATTGACCCAAAATTCTAGGATTTAACGACAAGGAACCGCTCCATTTTCCTTTAAGTTCGTCAATCTCTCCAATTTTAAGGAGAATCTCGTTAGAAAGTGTTATTCTTTTGTTCAGCCTATTTTCTTTCATATTTTTCTATTTTATTAAATATTTCCAGATATATCCGATTATATCCGATATTATCCGAAAAGTCAACTTATTTTAGCTCCCCAACTCATTTCATATTACTTTAATTTATCACTTCTTAGGGGTTGATTCAATATGTTTTACTGATAATATTCTGTCCACACGGAAGGTGCGGTCTTCTCTGCGAGTGAGGCAAAACGCCGAAACCCCTAAATATTCAACACCCATATATTGCATTTGTCCCATAATTTTGGGCTGAATTATTCTTTTAGATTTTTCATCATTAGCTTTTAAATATATTATTTCAAGCTCTGATTTTTCTTTAATAGCTTTGGCAATTAATTCTATTTTCTCATCTTGTGATTGCTCATTGTCGCCAATTTTGTACTGAAATTTAGTTAAAAATTTAATTACTCGCCAATCTAAAAATATGTGATTTTTGATAATTGGTTTTTTAAGCACAATACCTTCCAGGCAAGTACAGCGACTTAATGCCACATAAGTTTGCCCATGAGCAAAAGCACCTCTACCCATATCAATAATTACTTTATCAAAAGTTTTACCCTGACTTTTGTGAATAGTCACAGCCCAAGCAAGCTTAAGTGGATATTGAGTAAATGACCCAATAACTTTGGTTTGCAAACTACGCGAATTTGGATCATAGTCATAATGAAAAATCTCCCACGTATAAGGCAAAATTTCTTCTATGCTTCCATTATCAAGCTCTACAATAATTGCCGGCTCTCCATAGTCCCCCACATTTTCTTCTACATCTACAATTTTAGCAACTGTGCCATTAACCCACCTTGCATGCTTATCATTGTTTAAAAGCATAATTTGGCTTCCAATTTTTACAGACAAATCTTTATCAGTTGGCAAATAATTTTTATCAAAATCTCCAAAAATTTTGCCTTCATAAAAATGCTCTTTTGTATTTAGTTGTTTTAATTTTTTCTCATTTATCTCTCTGGCTGAATCGTTCATTGGGGTTAAACAAATATAAAAATCATCTAGTGATGGCTCAAAATTTACATTTAATCTTTTGTTAAATTCTGCCAAATCATTATCTGTAACGCTTCGATTTCTTACAGCATTAAGTAGTTTTATAAATTTCTCATCTTTTTGTCTATATACTTTTTCAAGTTCCACAAATTCAAGCACAAGGTCATCAAAAATTTTAGCAGAGAAAAAATATGGGCTTTCATATTTTGATAAAAATGCCCGCTCTTCTCTATAGCCTAAAACCGGTGGAAGCTGATATAAGTCCCCAATTAAAATCATTTGTTTACCACCAAAAGGCAATTTATTTTTTAAGCAAGTTTTAAGATATGCATCAACGCAATCAAGTAAATCAGCACGAACCATTGAAACTTCATCAATTACAATAGCAGAAATTCTTTTATATAATTCCAATTTTTTATCTTTGACTTTTCTGGCTAAATTTTTGGCTTTTTCTATGGTAATATCTGGCTTGAAACCAAAAAACGAGTGGATTGTTTGTCCTCTTACATTGATTGAAGCTACTCCTGTGGGAGCTAAAACTGCAATTTGTTTTTTGGTAGTGCTTCGAAAATAATCTAGCAAAGTGGATTTACCAGTACCAGCTTTTCCTGTAATAAAAACATTGTTATTGCTATTTTCAATAATGTTTAAAGCACGCTTGAAATCAGAATTAATTTCTATTGGCTTTTTTTCAATTGTTATTTTAGATTTTTTATTCAACTGGATTTACAATTATTTCAAAGGTTTCAGGATTAATTTCAAATTTATTGCCTTTTGCAAGTTTATCGGAAATTAAAGCTTCTGCAATAGAATTTTCTACTTTATCTTGAACTACTCTTCGCATTTCTCTGGCTCCAAATTCTGGCTTATAAGAAAGCTCTACAATTTTTGCTTTTAAAGACTCAGTAATTATAAAATCAATTTCTTTTTCTTTTAGATTTTTTTGTAGACTTACTAATGTTATTTGAGCAATTTTTAACAAATTATCTTTAGTAAGCGGATGAAAAATTACTGTAGCGTCAAAACGATTTACAAACTCTGGCCTAAATATATTTTTTTCAAAAAGTCCCAAAAGTATTTTTTCTTTATCTAATTTTTCCCCAGCTTCTACAGATTTGAAAATATCAGAAGCTCCGGCATTTGAGGTACAAATAATAATTGTGTTTGTAAACATAACTTTTCTGCCTTGCCCATCGGTAATATGTCCTTCATCCAAAACCTGCAAAAACAAATTTAATATATTAAAATGAGCTTTTTCTATTTCATCTAACAAAACCAATGAAAATGGACTTTCTCTTACAGGTGTTGTTAAAAGTCCCTGCATTTCAACTGGAGAAATTGCACCAATTAATCTTGGGATATCAGAAAGTGACTGAAACTCCGACATATCAATCCTAATTGTTTTATCCTCGCCACCAAAATATATTTGAGCTAAAGCCTTTGCTGTCTCAGTTTTACCAACTCCTGTTGGACCCATAAACAGAAAGGTTCCCATTGGTCTTTTTTTAGAAGCAATTCCAGCTCTTGCCCTTCGCATTGCAATTGAAATTTCGGAAACTGCTTCTTCTTGATTGACAATTCTTTGATGAATTAAATTCTCTAAATTTAATAAAACTTCCTTTTCTTTAAATTCCATTTTACCAACAGGAATTTGAGTTTTATCAGAAATAATTTTAGCGATATGATGAGGCATTACAACTTTTTCCTTTAAAGTTTGAGCATAAACCACAGCTTCGTCTAATACATCGATAGCTTTTTTTGGAAATGGCGTTGATGGAAAATATCTTCCAGTTAAATTTACAATTTCTCTTATTGCAGGATAAATAACTAAAATTTTATATTTTGCTTCAAGCTCTAAAGCTAAATTTTGCAAAATCTTGATTGTTTCAATTTCAGTAATTTCAGAAACCTCAATCTTTCTAAAATATTCTAGAAATGAAGGGTTTTGTTCAATATTTTGGTGAAGTCCTGCAAAAGAAGTAATTCCTACAAATTGAAAAGTTGGAATTGCCAAATATTTAGTTAAAATTCCTGATATATCAAATGCACCAGCTTTTGCAATTTTTTGTCCAACATAATTTTGCAATTCATCAATTACCAAAATTACATTCCCAGCGGAAAAAGCCTCCTGGAAAATTTTGTCTAAAATTGTTTCTAATTTTTCTGAATCTTGGATACTCGACAATAAAGCTATCATATCTAACTCAACCACTCTTTTATTGTTTAATTCTGGTAGACTTTGGGATAGAAAGCACTTTTGTGCTACGGCCTCAATTATACTTTTTCTGCCTGTGCCTGGATCTCCAATTATCAAAACATTGGACAAATTTGAACGCGCTAAAATCATTTCCGTTTCTTCAATTTCTTTTTTATGTCCTACAACTTCTTTATAAAGCCATTTTGAAACAGTATCCCGCCAATCAACTGAATATTGATCTAAAGTAATTGTATACCCAAAAGCCCAATCCTGACCGTTTGACCCAGCTCTTGATAAGTTATCACTAGACCAAAATATCTTTTGAGACCTTACTCTCTCTTCTACAGAATCCAGCCACAACGATAAATTCTCAACATCCTTTTCCTTTAAATCATAATCAATTAAAACTTTTTGAAAAAATTTATCATTTTGAGCCAAAGCAATTAAAATTTCTTTTTCTGTAATTCTTAAATGATTTCTCTCTACAGCAATTTTTCCTGCAGACAAAATCACACTTTTGAAATCTTCTGAAAAAGCCTCTATAGAACTTCCATCAGTTAAAGATTTTTCTAAGAAATTTTTTACATTAATTAAAAGTTTATTTGTATCTATGCCCAATCTAAAACAAAGAATGTTTATTTCTTTGCTATATTTTACTGCAGAATATAATAAAGCCGTTGAATTTATTTGAAAAATTTTTTTGTTATTACAAAACCTAATTGCATTTTGAATAAATTTTGCAGATTCAATATTTAAAAATTCAGCTAAATTGTATTCATCTGGATTTAAAATTGCATCTTTAAGATTCACTAATAACTTCGAGTTTATTTTTTTTAATTTTATAAATAAGGAAAATTCAAAAAATAATAAAAAAAGAGCCAAGAAAATAACTGGCGCCTTTAAAGTTGTTGATAATGTCAAAATTTCATAATAAGAAATACTGAATACGAATACTGAAATTATAAACAAACAAAGAAATAAATTTTTAAGAAAATTTAAATATTCCAATTTGAAAATTTTTTGTATTTTTACAAGACTAAATATTTCTGAGTTTTTTAGATCAAACTTCATAATATTATTAAACTTAATAATTAAAAATTAAGACTATCGCAAATAATAAAATAAATGGAATTAAAATCCAAAACAAAATAGCCAGTAAACCAATAATTAAAACCAAAACCTGAAAAATTGCTCCAATAATAATTAAAACAATTCTTAAAATAAATCCAATGATTCTTGAAAAAATATTAGAGATAATTACACTAGCATATTCTTGAATATCAAAAACCTTAGGAAAGGCCCAAGCATTTCTTCTCCATGGAGAAATAATAGTTTTTAAAAGTAATGGTAATGAAAAATAATTTGTTGCAAACATAATATAATTTTTCCATACAACAAACAAAAACTTTGGCATCTCCCAAAAATGCCACATAAACCACTCAACTACAATATTTTCTTTTTTTACAACTTCCTGCATAAAAATTTATATTTTTAATATTTTTATTAATTCTTCCTCTGTACTCACGATAAAATCTAACGGGACTTTTAACATAGGGTTTAATTTAGAACTGATAAATGCAGATCTTATATCTGTTTGTAAGCCAATTAAAGTTTTATTTTTATTGTTAAAAAATTTGTCACTATAAGCAATCCCCAACTCAACACAGGCACCTTCATCTGGAACTCTGCCATCTAAAACAAATAAAAATATTTCTGATTCAATAATTTTATCTCTATCGATTTCAAAAAGTATTTTTTTCTTCTGTTCCAGCTCCATTTTATCATAAGGCGATTTATTTTTTTCAATTCCATCTCTTTGAGGTAAAAAAACTTTGAAGCCGACTTTCTCTAATTTATCACATAATTCCAAATTAAATTTCTTTTCTGCCCCGCTAAACAAAGGTCCGGCAAAATAAATTTTCTTATTTTTCATATTCCACTTCATTATAATTGTAACACATTATTACTATTCTTGCATTCTGCAGAATACCAGAATATATTATTTATTTTGCGATTTATTACAACTTTTTATAACTTCTATTTATTTTTACTTTGCGATGTTTCTTTTTGAAATGATTCAATAAACTTTATAAAAATTTTCCCATATGGGGAAAGTGAATGTCTCACTGCCCCATCCCCTGTATAATTTTTATTTAGCAATCCCGCGTTAACTAATTTTTTAGTATGCTCTGATATTGTTTTTATATTGCATTTTAAAATTTCTGTAATTTGACTCAATGTGATATTTTCTGATTGGGAAACTAAAAGCAAAATTTCAATTCTTCTATGATTTGCAACTCCTTTAAAATTCCTTTCCATTTGTTTTGGCGTTTTTTTATTTTCCATTATAGTACAATTTAGATTTATACCCCCTTTTCATTATAACACATTATTACCATTCTTGCATTCTGCAGAATACCAGAATGTATATATCTGTAAATATTTTTTTAGTTTAGATTTTTAATAATTTTGTGCCTATGCCTGCAAGGCTACTACCTACTAAAATCAAAATACCTGCAAACATTGAAAATGAAATTAAATTTAAAATTTTAGGCAAAATATCGGCAGGAATCATATCTTTTAATTGCTTTTGTATTGTAATATCTAACTGTGCTTGCAAGTCTAATGAATTAGGATTTTTTACAGCTAACTTATCTTCCAATTGTACTTTTCCGCCTTGGGCGGAAAAAATTTCTGGAGCTGGAATTTTTCCATTAAAAATATTATAACTTTGCCAAGAAACTCCAAATATTACTATTAATCCTATTATTAGCAAAACATAACCTAAAATTTTATTTATCATTTTGTAATATTTAATAATATTTGTTTATTATATCACTATTTTATATTTACTGAAACTGTATTACTAACTTTATTCCCCAAATAATCAATACATTCTAAGACATAAAATTTAGAAGAAGTAATATTTCCCATTGATTCAGACCCAGAAATTTCTTTGCCTCCCGACCAATTACCAAGAGCAGTGCAAGAAGTAAGTCCAGAAGATTCCCAAGTTAATTTAACTGTTTTACCCGATATAATTTCTATAGAACTATCTGAGTTATTTGCTTTTATATTTACAAATGGATTTAAAACATTTACCTCCACAAAATCATTTGTGTTTCCACTAGCACCAGAACAATTAATTGTGTATATATATTTTTTAGGTATATACAAATAACCTGTAGATTCAGAACCATCTAAAGTTTTAATGCCAAGCCAATCTCCAGAAGCAGAGCAAGATTTAGCTCCAGTAGATTCCCAACTTAATTGTGCAGATTTTCCAAGATCAATTGATATTGGCTTATCAGATTTATCTGCTTTAATATCAACTGACAGCAAAGATACATCAACTGTTAAGAAATCTGTAACAACTTTGCCTAATGAATCAACGCAAGAAATATTATAAATTCTTGAGCTTGTTAAATTAGTAAATGTTTCACTACCAGAGATATTTTTAGATCCAGTCCAGTTCCCAGAAGCAGAGCAAGAAGTAACATTG
This sequence comes from Candidatus Staskawiczbacteria bacterium RIFOXYD1_FULL_32_13, assembly GCA_001820485.1. Lineage (GTDB taxonomy): Bacteria > Patescibacteriota > Minisyncoccia > Minisyncoccales > Staskawiczbacteraceae > XYB1-FULL-32-11. The sequence goes on along the minus strand of MHPU01000039.1, from coordinate 105,725 downwards.
ACCCCAGCCCAGGAAATTTCAATTGCCTCACCTGCATTTATGGTAGTTTTGTTTTCAATATTATTTCCCTTCAAAATAACAGAGGGAAGACTACATGATTGTGTTTCTTTTGGCTTTCCAAGTAAAATTTTACAATTCTTACTATCAGAACATTTTCTTGTTTGTTTATCATTTTTACATAAACTCCATTCAGAACAACTCCAACTTGGGGCACATTTTGAAAGCTGAGTGCAATTATAAATTTTATTTAATTTTGCTCTAGTAAAGGCACCCACTTTTCCAGTACCAAATTTTAATTTTGCAGGACTTAAAACCTCTGATTTATATTTTTCTTGAAAAGCTACAACTGCATCATAAGTTGCAATATCAAAACCTCCATTTGTATAATTGGAGGTTAAAAACCCTTGATCTACCAAAACTTTTTGTAAATTAGAGACTTCAATCCCACTATCTCCAATTGCAATATTTTTGTTAAAATCATAGCACCAAATTCCATTAACTTGATTTTGCGATTGATTTTGATTTTGTAATATACTTTGCAATTGAATTTGTAGTTGCAAAATCTGCCCCCTAATTTGAATTATTAGATTCTGTCTTTCTTGATCAGTTAAAGCATTAGCAAAAGAAAATGAAAATAAAATAGCACATAATGTTACAAAAAATATAATAAATTTCTTCATATTTTTTTAATTTAATTTAATTTAGTTAAATTCTTTTGAAGTTTCCAAATATAATTTTATATCAGCTGGAATTGAAATTTGCTCTCCTGGTTTTGTAACTCCAGGATATCTCCAACAGCTTATAATTTTTCGAATCGCTTGCCCTGAGCCGTGTCGAAGGGTTGTATCTTTATACATTACCCAAATTTCACCTGGAGCTTTTTTAATATTGCGATTTGCATAAGTAAATTTTTTAGAATCTGTCTTAACTTTTAGATCAAGTCTTAAGTTTTTCTTAAAAGTGTTATTATTAAAAACTTTATTTGTCCTCATCATAGCTGTTGTCCCTAGCACAATTCCCTCTTCTATTCTTTCGGGTTTATGGATTAAACTTGAAATTTTTGCTTTTGACAATCCATACTGTTTTAATTTAATCTCTGAATGCTTTGTCCAAACAATTTTTTTAAATTTATTCTCTATTTTTATCATTTTTCTTATAACAAATTATGTGGGTAATGCTGGACTCGAACCAGCGACCTTTGCAATGTGAATGCAACGCTCTAACCAGCTGAGCTAATCACCCATTTTTGTATTTTGCATATTAATATATTTTACCATTTTTACATTAATAAACAAGAATATTATAAAAAATAAAAACTTTTACAAAATAAAAAAGCTCGAGTCGTGTTCCGCAGAACACGCTCGAGCCATCACCTGCAACCGCGCAATAGGTCGCCTACTCTTCAACCTTGGCAATGAACCGGTCGGACTCGTTCTTGACGATTTTCATCGCCTTGACCAATCCTTGCTCCATCATGTCGTAGAGGGCGATGCCGTTGTCCGAGGTTAAGTCGCCGTCGTCGAGCTTCTTGCTGATGCTTCTAGAGTTTCCATGAAGACTCGCATGCAACGACTTAAATACCGTCTTCATTTCAGCGGTCATCTCATCCATGACTTCTTTCGTTACGCGACGTCCGCGGGAAATATAATTCCGCACGCTTTCGGGATTGGCGCCCTCAGCCTTGGCCGCCTCTGCCACGGTCAAATTCTCTTCCACAACTCGCTTGTAGGCGCGGACCGTGGTAGCATGCTTGAGCTTCGACTCAACATCGTTGATGTACTTCTTGATCGCCACCTCGTCGTAGCCCAAGAGGCCAGGAATGTCCTTCTTGGGAACTTTCCTCCTAAGCAACTCGGTGATCGTATGCTCAATATCCTTTTTGCCCGGCGAAAGCGGGCCATCCGGCGCATTAAGTTGGAAGGCAACCGAGATCAGTTGAGCCTCAGTCGTAATCCCACTAACAATGAGCGCCGACACTTCCTTGTATTCGAAGATATCCTTATACAACCACAAACGGTGGCGTCCGTCCACCATGGAGTAGCGATTGTTGTTTAAGGAGCATATTTCGCCCCTAATAACTTCATAGGCCGGCACCAGCACGATTGGTGGCAGTTTCGTGCCACCTTCAATCAGCAACTTGAGCATGTCAAGACGCTCAGTGCTGATACTGTCTCGCACAAACGTGTTCTGGTCAATCATATTGACCTGAACCATCAGACCCTTTGTCTTCAAACCTGCCAACGGATTGGCCATCTTTCTTCTCCCTACTTCCTGCTCTCTGCTGACTGCTACTTGCTTTCATCGGACGGCCGAACAAACCGTGCCGACATAGCACGCCATCCAGCGCGCTTTTTTCGGATATCCGAAAGGACAACTTCCATGCCTTCCTCGGGGTGATCACTTTCTTGCCAAACCGGAGTTTGAAGCGAGAAAGTTATCGAACTTAGACGATCTGAATGGGCCACTGCATAATCCCCATGCTTTCCAGCAATGACCTTGTCAACAACTGCCACGCACATCTCCATGATCACTTCCTTTCTTGTCCCCTCGCGATCACAGTGGAGAACTTGTCAAACACATCTGACAACTTGAGAATAACCTTCTTCTCAGCTGGCGGAAGGTTTGTTAAACTACTGACAAAAACTTCCCCAAATTCCTCGGTTTCAAGCATACTGAGAAGGCCAGTGGCAATGGACATCACGCTGGAAACGTTTCGTTGTAGAAACGCCTCTGTGAGTGGAAAATCCAACTTGAGACTGCTTTTGGCTTCAGATTCCTTTTGCGCCAACTCATGCCGTTTGTTCACTTGCAACTCACACATGAGTTGATCACCGCGACTGCTCGTTCCTACTCCATTAAGCAATATTCTGTAGATGGCCTGCTCATTGCAGTATCCGCAGAAATCCGCCACTTGCTTCGCTGTCAAAACATCATGAGCGACAATCTTAAGTAAGTTTTCTTTCGTTTGCCCAAGGTCTCTGACCTCGAGCACATAGTAACCAACCATGCCAAGAAAGCACAACAGACGGATCTTCTTCTCTCCAGTGACTTTCTCTCCATTGCTTTCCATCCATGACTTCACTGTCTTTGGATCGGCTTTGCAGAATTCCGCAATAGGCTTACAGGCATCAAAAACGCCTTTTGACCCTTTGGGAAATTTGTTGCGAAAACATTTAGCCAAGTGCTCCAAGCACTCTTCAAAATGTCCTCGAAAAACTTCCGGGGTCTCGACCACCGTGGTCTCGACCACCCGTCCATTTCCGTTCATAAGTCTTTTCCCCCATATCTTATTGTCAAGGATCTTTTCGCGAAACAACGAATTTCGCATCACATCGAAATATTATCATAATAATAATAATGTGTCAAGTTTTTTACACATTTTTTACAACAAAAAACATCGCTTTGAGAGCGATGCTTTTTGTTTCTAGAATTAGGCTTTTGCAACGTTTTTTGCGCTCAATCCTTTCTCTGTTTCAACTACATCAAAGTTAACTACATCGCCAACTTTAAGTTCGTCATATCTTACTCCTGATAAATCATTAGAGTGAAAGAAAAGGTCTTTTACTTCGCCTTCTCTGGCGATAAAACCAAATCCTTTCTCTGTAAGTGTTTTGATTGTTCCTGTCATTTTATTTTTAAAAATTAAATTCCCTTGATTAGAAACCCGACCCCGTCCCTATTTGCTCAAGTATCTTAATATTACCACAATTAACACAAAAAAGCAATGCTTTTATACCCTTATTAGCTAATCTTTCTTAAATAACAGTAGAAAGACTGCCCCACCAAGTTCAACAAACTTTCCTCTTACTTGACCTACAGTATGTAAATTATAATCTAAAACATTTCCATTTTCTTTTACAGTACCTATATGACTTAATTTATCATTAAAAACATATCCTTTAGAATCCACAAAACCAACTTTTTTATTAAAAGTATCATAAACTTCTCCATCTGGTTCAACACGGCCAAGCCTTGAGCCATGTTCATCAACAACATTATTATCATCTTTAATTGTTGCTAATTTTTGTTTTGCTAAATCAAATATTTCTATCATAAAATTATTTTTAATTATTTACGATTATTTTAACATAAACAATCAAAAAAACCAAGCAAACTTGGTTTTAATGAAAACATCAAAAATTTTACAATATTTTTAACATGGGCATCCTGGCATTGGCGTAATGATTTCAATTTTTAATTCCCAATTCTCGCTCGATTATTGAAAACGAAAAATTTATAATCTTTTAATTATTACATCTATTATACGCCAATTTACAAAATTTATTTTTAACTTTCTAAAGCTTCGATTCCTGGTAGTTTTTCACCAGATAAGTAAGCTATCATAGCCCCTCCACCAGTTGAAACGTGTGAAAATTGATCCATCATACCTTGGCTTTTAATAAACTCAACTGTCTCTCCCCCGCCTATGGCAGAAAAAGCTTTACTTTCAACAATAGCTTTTGCAATTTCTAAAGTTCCCTGTGCATATTTTCTATCTTCTGTATAACTTAAAGGGCCATTCCAAATAATTGTTCTTGATTGAAATATTTTTTCTTTAAACATTTTAATGGTTTCTTCTTCAATTGCTGGATCTTCTAATCGATCCAAAGCAGAAAATATTTTTTCTTGCCTTTCTAATTGTATACTTTTATCATTTATTTCCTTCTTTATTAAATCCCCCACTAAAACATAGTCTGCAATCTCTGAAATTTTATTTATAAATTTTGATTTTGTTTCTATTTTTTTACCCCCCACAATTACAGTCATTGGTCTGTCTGGATTCTTTAATACCTTATCTAAATTTTCGATTTCTTTTTCAAGTAAAAATCCAGCACATGATGATAAAAACTGAGTAATTGCAACTATAGATGCATTGTTCCTATGACAAACAGAAAAAGCTTCATTAACATATATGTCGCACAATAAACTCAATTCTTTGGCAAATTCTAAATTATTTTCAGTTTCTTCTTTGTGAAATCTTAAATTTTCAAGCAATATCACTTCCCCGCTTTTCAAACTTTCAATTTGTTTTTTTACATCCTCGCCAACACAATCATCAGCTTTTTGCACCGGCATTTTCAACAATTCTGAAAGTCTTTTTGCAACATTATCTAATTTTAAAATATCTACAACCTTACCTTCAGGCTCCCCTAAATGACTCATCAAAACAACTCTCGCATTTTTTTCTATCAAATACTTAATCGTAGGCAAAGCTTCTTTAATTCTAAAATCATCTAAAATCTCCCCTGTCTCGGAAAGTGGCACATTAAAATCGCACCTCACTAAAACTTTTCTACCCTCGAAATTGAAATCTTTTAAAGTCTTAAACATATTTTTATTTAAATTATTTTATCCTAACATACGTTAGGATGATATTTTTTATCAAGCTACTTCATTATTATAACATTGTTTACAATAAACTACTTCTGGCCTATCTAGAGCGTAACTTGTTTTGATTGCATTACTACATTTTGCACAATTGCGATCATAAAGTTTAATTGGTGTGCACTGGCTAAGTCTAGCAAAATGCCTACAATTTGGGCAAACTTGTGGAATTGGAATACCTAAACGTTTGTAGAAAATTAAATCACTTGACGTAACCTTGAAAGCTTCTGTGCACATATGATTACATTTACCTGCATGAACGCAACCAATTATTTCTTTTAAAATTTGTTCATCTACTTCTCTAATAGAATCTGGCACGTCCTCACCTTTTAAAGTAATATTGTGATTTTTTGTAACTGTATCTACCCACCTATATCCTTGTCTTTGCGCTTCTTCTTTTGTTATAGGAAAAAGCTCTTGAGCAATAGTTTCATTATATGCAAACGCATGTATGTCTAGAGGAAAAGTTGAACCATAATGCCATTCTCTTCCCAAAGAATCTTTATATGGCATTTGATTCATGTGTTCAATAATTTTGGGAATAAGTACTTCATATTCTTCTTTAGTATATTGTTTATTTAAAATACAATATTGTTTTTTACGCAAGCCCACACATCCAAATAGATCAGAACAGCTATGACAATTTACACAATATTGTGCGCGAATTAACTGATCCCAGCATTCATTTGAAAAAGATACTTGAGAACATTGACGACCAATGCTCGAACATTCATAAATAAGTTCTGAAAATTGACCCCAATATGTAAAATCCATTACGTCTTTTCCATCCGTAATTCCAAAAAGATATTTTCCATCTTCTACCTTTTCACAATTAAAAGCAGTTTTAACATTTTTACACTCTGCAAGCCAATTACCAGAAATATCGGTGCTATGATTTTCAACCATCCAAGGTACAATATGTTTTATTGAAAATTCGCTCATCTTTTTACTTATTTCTTGAATTTCTCTACGAGTTTTTGGCCAAAGTTTTTCGATTTGTTCTTTGTAGTCCTCCATTGTAAATTGCTCATTAAAAATACAATAATTCTTATTGCGTAAATTTACGCACCCAAAACAATCTGTACAATTTTTGCAATTTAATAAAAATGCAGAATTAGAACACGTATTACATTCTCTAGAGTAAAGCAATTTATTACAGCCAAAACAATCAATGCACTCAAAACACAATTCAGATGAACGAAGATTATAATTGTCATGGCTATCCGTTGAATTCCATAAAGCAGTTCCATAAGAGCAGTTTTCATTTTTGTTGGCAGCAAAAATAAGGTAACAGTCTTTATTATCACTAGCCCTATTTGTATACTCACTATTCACATTTGTTCCCTGCTGAATAATCCCCATTCTTGGCACTTTTAAAAATAAATCTTTAAGTTGATCAAAAAATGGCCTTGAAAAATTATAGTCTTTTGCAAAAGATTCAGGAATCCAATTATCTGACCACCAACATTCTCTACAATAAACAGTATATGGACTTTCTGGTGAATAAAGCAAAATTTTATCTTTACCACAAAGATTACACTTTCTTTTGAACAAAGATCTCTCGCCTCTCCAAGCTAAACGTTTAATAAGTCTGCATTCCGGACACCAATTTGGTGCTGGCACTTTCATTTTTTCATAAAAATCAAAATCCTCTGGCTCAATTACAAAGTCCTTTTTACAATTTTGACACTGCTTTGTTTGTGGATCCATAAGTTTATTCATTAATAGTAAATATATCCAAGTATTTTTTGTAAATATATGATTGTCCGTATGTTACATTTTTATCTTTAGGCGTCAAAATACCAATCTTAATAAACCTATCAATTACCCTTTCTGCACCTGCTCGAGTAAAACCGGTCCATTTTTGAATGATAACATTATTAACAATTGGTTGAGCATATAATTTTGGCAAAACCATCATAGCGCTTTCAGAGGCCCTTTTTCCAAGAGTATGGATTTTTTCTAAATCTTTTTGACGTAATTCGGTAATTTTACTCACTGTGTCAATTGCCTCATTTGCAATCTTGATAACTCCATCAAGAAAAAAATCTATCCAATCTTCAACTTTTCCATTGTGATACCCAAAAAGTTTTTCATAATATATTTTTTGATGTTTTTTAAAATATGAAGACAAAAATAAAACTGGTTTTTCTAAAAAACCTTCTTTCCACAAATAAAAAGTTATAAGCATTCTTCCAGTCCTACCATTACCATCTAAAAATGGGTGAATTGTTTCAAACTGAGCGTGAATTAATCCAGCTTTTATTGCAACAGGAACTGCATCTTCTTTATTTATGAATTTTTCCAAATCAGAAATAGCTCTAGCCATGTCCTCAATTGGAGGTGGCACAAAATGAGCGTTGTCTGGCCTTGTTCCACCTATCCAATTCTGGCTTTTTCTAAATTCTCCTGGGTCTGAAAAGTGCGTTGCCCTTGCTTTACTCAAAAGCTCTCGGTGAAGTTCCTTTATAAAGCGAGACGCCAAAGAAAAATCATCTCCCCGCATTCTTTTTATTCCATAATTTAATGCTTTTATATAATGCAAAATATCATCTACGTCTTCAGGAACATCTTCTGCAATTTTAGCTTCAGCTTCAATTGCATCAATCATTGTCGCCATTGTTCCCTCAATTTGACTGGATGATGCGGCGTCTTTTCTAAGGTACATTAGAAGAAAAAAATCAGCATCAGGTAAAAGTTTTGTAATGCCATCTAATTTACCAAGCAATCTGGTTGCTTCATCATTCTTTTTTATAATATTTGGGGAAAAATCAAAACCACCTTTAGGAGGGAAATAATTTGGCACAAAGGCTTTAAAGCCCTGTACTTGATTTATAAATTTTCCAAGCTCTAATGGTTTCATATAGTTTGTTTACATCTTTTTTTAAATATATACAAAGTATATAAGTTTGTATCTATTATGTCAACATCTATGCTACTTCATTATTATAACATTGTTCGCAATAAACAATTTCTGGACGGTCAGGAGCATAACTTGTCTCAAACTCATTGTTGCAACCTAACTTCATACATTTTCTATGCCAAAGATGCATTGGATTTCTAAGACGCACACGTTCACCCTGACGACATAATGGACATAATCGCGGCAAAGGAATATCCATTTTTCGCAAAAATTGTAGTTCTTGTGGAATGATACGAAATGCTGTCGCACAATGGTCACTGCAATTTCCACCATGTGCACACTCAATAATTTCATCTAAAATTGAATCTGATGTAGCACGAATATCATTAGGGATTTGGTTATTTTTCATTGTAATATTATACTTCTTTTCCGCAGAATCTCTCCAACGCATTCCCATAGCTAAGACTTGTTCTTTAGTTTTTGGAAAATAATCTTGCGCTAAAGTTTCATTATAAGCAAAGGGGGACAATTCTGGCGGGAAAAATTCTCCATACTCGCCCGCTTTCTTCATTTGCTCAATTATCTTAGGAACAAGCGCCTCATATTCTTCTTTAGAATATAGTTTATTTAAAATACAATAAGCTTTATTATGCAAACCAATACAACCAAAAATATTATTACAATCAAAGCAATTATATGAATATTGAATATCAAATCCACCCCAAATAAGCGCTGAGCCAATTACACGCTAAGCAGTTATACTCATAACTTCATAAAACAATTCTGCAGAATTCCAAGCAGCCATAGCGTCTTGACCATCAGCAGAGTTCTCAAAAACGCGATAACAATACTTACAATTTAAAACATCATGCTTAACATCAAAACAATTAATGCAGTTTCTTGCATTTATTATTTCATCGCCGGTAACATTTTCTGATTTAATAATAGATGCAAATTTTCTTGGAAATTCAAGTTTTAATTTATTAAATTTTTCTTTTGCTTGAATAAACCCAGAATAAGTCCATGGAGAAATCTTTTCAAGTTCACTTTGATAATCTTCACGTGAATATGGCTTATTAAAAATATAAAATTGCTTATTGCGCAATGCAACACATCCAAAACAATTCATGCAATTTTTACAATCATATAATAAATAAGAATTGCTACAAGCAATGCAGTCTTGTGAAAATCTTAAACCCTGAGATTTTTCAATACCAACTGAATCATAACAACGTTCGTTATCTGATGCCGAATAAATATCAAAACAATCTCTACTTCTAAGGTTTGGTGAAAATATATATGCACTATCTTCTGCTCCATCTGCCCCGCCGACAAAATAACAGTTTTTTAAATTAACGCCTATATTTACATAATCGCTATCAACTACATTTTTTTGAATAAGATTTGGGTGAGGAATAACAATTAGTAAATCGCAAAATTGCTGAAAAAATGATTTCGAAAAATCATAATCTTGTCCATACGAAAGTGGATCCCAAGCATCGCTCCTCCAATATGATTGTTCATAAACTTTATAAGGACCATCTGGTGTAAAAGTTGAAAGAATGCTTTTTCCTGTTGCATCACACTTGCGCCTATACCACACAGATTCATTTCTCCACAACATACGCCTAATCATCCTACATTCCGGACACCAAGTTGGTGCAGGAACTTTCATTTTTTCATAAAAAGCAAAATCATCTGGCTCTATAATGAAGCTAGATTTACAATTCTGACATGATTTATTTTGATTATTCATAGTCTTTTTTATCCCGATACCGCCACTGCGGTATCGTGGATCCTCGACTCCTTATATAAATTTTAATGAAAGTCGGGACAATTTTGACATTGTTTTGTTTGTGGCTCCATAATATTGTTAAATATTTTTAAGTTGTCGTACGACAACTTAATATTTCCTACTTAATTAAATTTGTGACTATTTTTATTATTTTGTCTTTTTCTTTAGAATCTGAAACAGCAATCAAAAGTGCCGGCGTAATTAAAACACTATTGTTGGTCTGTTTTCTTTTTGTCATATTCATAAAGAGCAGTAAATGTTTTAGAATATTCCGACAATAACCTTGAAACAATTTGTTTGTCTTTTTTTAATAAACTCATACTCTTGATATTTTTACTTGGTGCTTTACGAATAATTATTTTATCTTTTTTCATTTTTTTATCTTCATTATTTTTATTAGCATTACTCCCATTATAACAAATTTTATCACATAGGACAATTCTATGGAATTTTCCTATCATTATCTCCTATTTTTGTATGAGTATTATACACGAATGTTCGATAAAATTTTTTTGAAATCGTTAGGCATATTTTTATTTATTGAATAAAACACATGCCCCGATGAGCCCTCAGATTCTATAACATCCAAATTTTTAAGCATTACTAAATGGTTAGATGTTGCTTTAAAAGAAATACGCAAACTTTGTGCAATGTCACTTACATTCATTTTTCTGCCATCAAAAAGAATACTGACAATTTTCAGACGATTTATATTCGCTAATGCTCTAAAAATAATTACCCATCTTTTCATATTTATTATAGGACAATTCTATGGAATTGTTCTATTATTTATTATATCGAATTAATCGAAAATGTTATATAAGTGGTTCTTCGGGCTTGTCCTCCGTAGCTTTAGCGGAGGAGGATTTTTCTTCTCTAACTTCAGGCTTGCCCGCCGAAGCTTCAGCGGAGACGGGACCTTTTCCCTTGCCTTCAATTATGGATTTTTCGTGCGAGCTTCGCATAATTTTTGATTCTTCTTGTTGCATAAGTTTCTGTGCAGCCTCGGCCGGAACAGCATATTTTTCGCGAGACATTGCAACGATCTCTTCTCTAAAAGACTCATGTGCTGGTGGCATAACTTTAAGAGTTTGAGCAGAAAAAGGATCGTAAGCCTCCCCATCAATAGTTTCTTTTATATAAAAATTTTGAACTCCCAAGTTTACCATATCTTTGGCTCCAAAAACCGGCGCCATTTCTGGTTCCAATTTAACTGCATCTTCACCACCTACACGAAACACAATAATAGTTCCTGTATTTCCTAAAACTGCTTGTTGAACTTTTGGCAAAAGCTGACCCATATACTGGTGAGCCACAGTAAGACACATACCATATTTTCTAGCTTCAGACAAAATGTTTTCAAAAGTTTCGGTCATTAGGTTGTGAAACTCATCAACATACAAATAAAAATCAACTCTATCTTTTTCTGGTATAGACTGACGTGCCATACCAGCTTGCTTTAACTTAGTAATAAACATTGAACCAAAAAAACTAGAATTTTCTTCACCAAGTTTACCTTTAGATAAATTTATCAAAATAATCTTTTTTTCATTCATCATCTGCTCTAAATCAATCTTATTTTCTTCTTGTCCAAAAATTCCACGAAGCATTGGATCAGACAAAAATTGAGCAAGTTTATTTACCAAAGGTATAATAGCTTCTGTGTCATATTTTTCAGACCAATCGGCAAATTCAATGGCCCAAAATCTTTTTACCATATCATCTTGAATATATTCCACAACAAGCTGACGATAATTTCTATCTGTAAGCATTGAAATCATTCCACGCATAGTGCCGTGCGGATAATCTAAAAGTGCTAAACATGTAAACCTAAATACATGTTCTAATCGTGGCGTCCAGTTAGCACCAAATTGTTTTTCCAAAACTTCAATTAATCCTTGGGTCAATTGATGCTTAAAATTAACATCAATATTTGCAAGTGGATTAAAAGAAATTGGAAATTTTGCATCAGACGGGTCAATAAGCACCACATCTTTAATTCTGTTTTCTGGTATAAAAGGTAGAATATCTTCTATAACATCTCCGTGAGGATCAATAAAACAAATACCATGACCATAACCAATATCTTGCCTAACAAAAAGCTCAAGAAGTTTAGACTTCCCTACCCCGGATTTTCCTACAATATACATATGCCTACGTCTATCAACACGCTTTACACCAAAAATATATTTTTGCTCTTGCAAAGCTGCTTCGTAATTAGTTTTACCAATAAAAGAACAGTCCTCGGGTTTTACCGAGCCATAAATTGGAAGCTCTGGAGGAGGTGGCGCTAGTTTAAATCTACGAATTCTATTTTGTTTTTGCTCTGCCATTTTATTAGGATCTAGGGTATAGGGTTTAGGGTCCAGTCACTTACCATTCCCCAAACATTAGACTCTTATATATTTTTTAATTATTTTATTTAAATATTTCTTTTTTTATATTATCACAAAAAGTTCCTATATGCTAGAATATAGGAACTTTTTTATTTAAGCAACTTCTTGGTTGTAGCACGTTTCACAATACACAATCTCAGGCCTATCTGGAGCATAACTTGTCTCAAATTCTTTCCCACATTTAGTGCATTGACGATTCCACAACTTAAAAGGATTTCTATTTTTAATACGATTATTGTGACGACAATAAAAACATTTTCTAGGCAAAGGGATATTATAACGACGATAAAATTCCAATTCATTGGACAAAATTCGAAATGCTTTGGTACAATTATTCAATTTTGCTTTTTCTTCATTTTTACCCCATTCTTCGCATAAAATAATTTCTTTAGTTATTATATCATCTACATCATTAATAGAATCGGGTAACTCTGATGATTTTTTTGTTATTTGATAGCCTCGGTCTTCAGAATCTATCCAAAAACATTGAATCGCTTCAGCCTGAATTTTAATCATAGGAAAATGTTCTTGTGCGGGACTATGATTATATGCATAAAGTGACATCATTGGTGGAAAGAATTCACCATAGCAATAAGAATTACCTTTTGGATCAACGTAAGGCATTTCATTCATATGTTCAATAATTTTAGGCACAAGCGCTTCGTATTCTTCTTTTGTATACTGTTTATTTAAAATACAATATTGTTTATTACGTAAACCAACACATCCAAAAAGATTAGATGATGACTGACAAAAAAGCGAATATTCTATGTTACGCACTTCTGGCCAACATTCTGCAGAAAACCTTACATTATGTGCGCCAAGACCAGTATTAAGTGCTTCATAAAGAAGCTCTGCTCCATTCCCCCATACAGTATAATCATAACAATCACGTAATGGGCCAATTTCCATATAAGAACAATAACGAACATTCTCAGCCTCTCGAATTAAGAAAGAGTTTTTTGCATTTTTAGAATTATAAACATAATTACCAGAAACATTCATATTTTTTAAACCTTGCAAAAATTTTACAGGATGTCGCAACCAAAAAGCATTGATTTCATTCATAACTTGTAAGACAGATGCGTACGAATCCATATTAAATTCTTTTATTTTTACGATATATTGATCTCTTGTATATTGTTGGTTAAATATACAGTATTTTTTATTTCGCAAATTAACTGAACCAAAACAATCATTACAACCAACGCAATTTTTACAAAACCATAAATTGAAAGAATCAGAACATTGATTGCAATAAAAACAATTCGTGCAAGATTCAAGCCAAAAACTTTCATAACAATTTTCACATTTTGAGCATGCAGAGAGATCTAAAGAATTTTTAGAATTACTCAATGTAACACCATACATACAATCTTCGCAATAATTTCCATTAAAACACAAATAACAATTTCTAAATCCATCGAAGTTGTTAGAATAAGGACTGTTTACTCCGCGAATTACAGAAAGTGCAAAAATTGGCACAGTACGAAGTAATTTGTTGAGTTGGAAAAAAAACAGTTTAGAAAAATCATACTCCATTCCAAAATTAGTTGCGCTCCATTGATCAGAGTACCACACATCATTCTCATAAATCTTTAATCCACCTTCTCTAGGTTGCATAGAAAAAATATCCTTGCCAGAAAAATCACTTTTTACTTTATATAAAAAATGCTCATTTCTAAATATAAGACGTCTCTGTAATCTACAATCCGGACAAAAGGTTGGTGGTGGAACTTTTATTTTTCCATAAAATGCAAAATCATCGCTCTCAATGACGAATTCTTGTTTACAATTCTGACAGTTTTTGGCTTGCCCTAAGCCCGCAGGCAAATGGGTTTGGCTATCCATAATTTATTTTTTGAATTTTATATTTTCTATTTGTTCTAGAAATTCAATTGTTAAACTAACTGAGCCATTGTGCGTATTTTTCAGAACTAAAATTTGCCCATATTTTTTAAAAAGTGGCATTAAAAATTCTGCCCCCCAAGAAGGAGAAAAAGTCATTACGCCCTCAAAATCAATTTCAACTATTTCCTCGTTTTTTACACTTTGCAATATCGGCTGTATTGCCAAAAAAGCCTCCTTGCCAGTTTGCCTTGAAATTAAAGTTGTCCCAATTTTTTTTAATTCAATTACCATTTTATTAACATTTTTTATAAATCTATACAATATACAGTCAAACCTATACATTTACTCTTATGCAACTTCATTATTATAGCATGTTTCACAATATACAATCTCTGGCCTATCTGGCGCATAAGATGTTTCAAATTCATTATTGCAACCAGGTTTCATACATTTTCTATGCCATAACTTCATTGGGTTGCGCCATTTTATACGTTCGTGGTATCTACAGTTAGGGCACCTTCTAGGAAGTGGTAAAGAAAACTTTTTGTAAAATTCCAATTCCGAGACAAGTATACGAAACCCTTCGGTACAATTGTGCTGAACTGCAATATCTTGGTTTTCTTCCCATTCTTGGCAAGAAATAATTTCACTAGTAATCGAAACTGGAACCTCTTTAATGTCATCTGGCAAGTCACTATACTTTTTGGTTACAACATAAGCACGTTTTGTTTCATCTTTCCAAAAATATCCTTTTCTTTCAGCTTCTGTTTTTGTTAATGGAAAGTGTTCGTGAGCCAAAGAATTATTGTAGAACACACCAGAAAATATTCCAGGGAAAAATTCACCATAACTATACAACATGCCACTTGCATCCTTATATGGCATTTCTTTCATATGTTTGATAATCTTTTCTTTTAAGCGCTCATATTCTTCTTTTGTGTACTGCTTATTTAAAATACAATATTCTTTTTTTCTTACACCAACACACCCAAAAAGATTTGATGATGATTGACAAAAAAGAGAATATTCTGAATCTCTAAAGTCAGGCCAACACTCTGCACAAAATTTTATGTTGTTTACACCTAGCCCACAAGACATGCACTCATAAACTAACTCGGCCTTATCTCCCCAAACAGAATAATCATAACAATCTTTAACTGGCTCAACATTAATTTCACTACAATATCTCAAATTTTCACCACCAGAAACTAAGTATGAATTTAAAACATTTTTTGAATTTTTTATATATTCTCCACTAACATTAGAGTTCTTCAGACCCTGCATATACTTTACTGGAAATTTAAGCCAAAATTCGTGGACTTTTTTAGAAAAATCTTTCATCGCCTGATATGAAGCAAAATTAAATTTTTGAAATTCAGCTTGATATTCTTCTTTTGTATAAGGTTTATTAAAAATATAATAGCTTTTATTTCGCAAACCAATACATCCAATGCAATCGTTACACCCCACACAATCCTTGCAAAACCAAATATTCATTGAATCTGAACATTGAGCAGAAAAGAAAACATTGAAAGAGGAATTAACAAAAAAATTTTCATGACAATTTTCACTTTTAAATACCTTGATGTTATCAATACAGTTTTTTGAATGATTTATTCCAGTGCCATACATACAATCTTCAGAATAATTAGAAGAAAAAACTAAATAGCAATTCTTTAATGCTGTAAAATTATTGCAATAATCACTGTCTACTCCAAGCGTAGTTGATAAAGCGTAGATTGGAACATTTTTTCGTAAATCTAAAAGTTGTTCAAAAAATGGTTTAGAAAAATCATAATCTTTACCGTGCTCAAGTGCATCCCACTTATCAGAAAACCAAACGCTGTTTTCATAAACTTTAGTATCGCTTTCCTGTGGCCACATAGAAAATATTTCCTTACCAGAAAAATCGCTTTTACGTTTATACAAAAAACGTTCACTACGAAAAAGCAATCTACGTTGCATTCTACACTCTGAACAAAAAGTTGGCACAGGTACTTTAATTTTTTCATAAAATGCAAAATCATCAGGCTCTATGGTAAAGTCTTTCTTACAGTTTTGACAATTTTTAGCTTGCCCTGAGCCCTCAGGCGAATGGTTTTGAAATTCCATAATTTTTTATAATTCAATTTGTTTAATATAATCAACAAATGACTTAATTTTTTTGCTATCTTGCCCAGAAAAAAGAAACATTTCTGCATCTTTTGCCAATTCCTCAAAATTTAAATCAACAGAAAGGGAAATAATTTTTCTTTTTAATTCTTCGGGCGAATTAATATCCAATTTTTGTTTTAAATATTTATAATTTGGTTTAGTAAAAGAAAGTAAAAACACAATATCATAAAAATCCCTGCCCTTTGCTCTTTTGCGATTAAAAATTGCATAAATCTTTTGAGAAAGTAAAATGTCCGGCGGAGTTATAAAAATTTCAGAAAACACATCAAATTTGTTCAAGTTTTTTTTCTCAGGCTTATAATCAAAATTTTGAGCAAACGAATCCACTTGAATTAAAATCTTCTCTTCCTTAAATAAAGAAAGATTATTCTCAAACAAAATTTCCGGCAATCGTATATTGCACCTAAATGCTCCTTTGGCAACTGTACTAATTTCTGTTTTTAATCCCTGTAATTCCAAGCTCTTTTTAATTATTCCAGACAACTCGTCAAACTCTTTTTCAGACAAGGCAAAATTGTCAAAATCTAAATCTTCTGAAAATCTTGTGTTTCCATAAATAAGTCGCAAAACCGTTCCACCCATAAAAGAAAGTTTGTTGGCAAACTTGGAAGAAAAAATAATCTCTAAAATTTTGTATTGCAAATATTCGCGTAAAATTCCCCGCTTAAATGGTTGTAAGTTTTCAGGATATTGCTTTTCAATTTGCTGAAGAGTTAACATAAACTTATTGCTTAATAAAGTTTAAAAACTTTTCTACTCGCTTGTTTAATTGCTTATTGCTAAAAACCTTTAAATAATCATTAAACTTTGCCAAATCTGCTTTAGCCAAAAAATCTTGGGCATTAAAACGCCATTCAGAAAAATTAGCATCATTCTGCATTTGTGGGTTTAAATATAAATAATCTAAAACTGTCTTTTCAATTTCTGCAATTTTGTATTGTTGATTTTCTATCTTTAGCAACTTATACCCAAAAAATAATTCCGGCTTTACCTTGCGATATGAGAATTCCGCGATAGGTGTGCTAAACTTAATTGTATTCTTAGTTGTAATTGAAGTTATGGAATAAACTCCTTCTGGGATAAGTCCATAAAAAGATAATGCCATTTCGCAGGAAACATATGATGGCTCATAAATTTTGTTTGCAATTAAAAACAAAACCTGCTCATTAATTTCTAAATCAGAAAAAATATAATAACCCTTGCGGATCATTTTAATATAGCCCTTATCTTGCCACTCAGACAATCTACGTAAATCAAAATCTGCTTGGATTTTCCTTATATCAGTAAGATCAAAAGCTACAAAATTACTTAATTGTTGCTTAAATTCAATAAATTGCATAATCTTGTATTTATTAAGTATATTCTTAAATTATGTTATTTTTAACATAATATACGATTATAATACCACATTATAGCCCAAAAGTCCACATTTTATGCCTTTATGCCACTTCGTTGTTATAGCATGTTTCACAGTAAATAATCTCTGGCCTATCTGGAGCATAGCTTGTTTCAAATTCATTTTTACACCCCACATTCATGCACTGCCTATGCCAAAGTTTAATTGGATTTCTTTGAGCCAGTCTTTGATAATGTCTACAGTTTGGGCACAATCTAGGCAAAGGTAAATCCATTTTTTTATAAAATTGCAGTTCTTGTGGAATAATTTTATAAGCAGTTGTGCATTGCTCATTACACTCCCCTTTATGAGCACACTCAATAACTTTACCCGCTATGTCATCTGAAACATCTTTTATGTGGTCTGGCAAATTTTGCGATTTTAAATCTATTTTATAATTTCTTTCTTCAGAGTCTTTCCAATTATAGCCCTGCTTTATAGCTTCTTGCTTATCTAAAGGAAAAAATTGTTGAGCAACACTTTCATTGTACGCAAACTGACCAAGTTCTGCAGGAAAAAATTCACCATACTTATAAACTTTTCCTAGCTTATCAATAAAAGGTGCATCATTCATGTGTTTAATTATTTTGTCGCACAATAAATTATATTCCTCTTTTGTATATTGCTTGTTAAGTATACAATAAGATTTTCTTCTTAAGCCAATACATCCAAAAAGATTTGTACATGGCACTTTTACAACCATACAATATTCAAGATTCATTGTTGCATCAGACCAACAACCATAAGAAAATTTTACATCATCCTGACCTCCACCACACCCCATGCATTCATAGAGTCGATTGGCATTTCCACCCCACATTGTAAGATCATAACTATCTTTTGTTGGGGCAATAATTAGAAAATGCACATACTTTGAATCTTCAGCGCCAATAACTTGATAAGCAAATTGAGTATTCTTGGATTGATTAACATATTCTCCAGTTGTTTTTGAGTTTCTACGCGAGTGAGCAAAGCGCCTTGGAGATTTTAAAAACAATGATTTTGCATTTTCTTTAACACCCTGAACTGCTTTATACGAACCAGCATCAAATGTTTTTAATTTTGAAAAATATTCTTCTTTACTATACGGTTCATTAAAAATATAATAGTTTTTGTTTCGCAAATTAATGCATCCAAAACAATAAGAGCAACCTGTAAGATCTCTTGAAAAAGAAACATTGTGACAATTTTCACAATTCATAGAAAACAATGCACAGTTACAGTTTACAAGATTTACACCCTCATAACATTGCTCACAACCATCAATTGTAAAAAGGTCATATGAATCTTTTGCGCGCTCTGTAAAAGCCCCATAAGCAGAATTTTCACTGTAATCTGAATTATGAAAAAAATAACAGTTTTTAAGGTAAGAACTAATACTACAATAAGGACTATTTACCATTGATGGCTCAATAGTATCAAGCGCCGGCCACGGAAAAACCGACATTAGTTCTTTAAACTGCTGGAAAAAAGATTTAGAAAAATCGTAATCCTTGCCATAAATTAATGGGTTCCAATTATCAGACCACCAACAAGGAGTACAATAAACCGGATGGGTTGCGTTTGCAGGAAATACTGAAATAACATCTTTATGGCATAAATCACATTGACGCTTATATAATGCTCTTTCATTCATAAAAATCATTCTTCTTTGCATTCTACATTCGGGGCAAAAAGTTGGCGCAGGGACTTTCACTTTTTCATAAAAATCAAAATCCTCAGATTCAATTGTGAATTCTTGCTTACAATTTTGGCAGTTTTTAATTTCTGAATTCATAAAATTTTAAGTTAATGCTCATTAACCTGATATGTAACAATTAACACTTTATTTTTTAAATTTTATATTTTCAATTTGTTCTAGAAATTCCAATGTTGATTGTACTGAACCATTATGAGTGTTTTTTAAAATTAAATTTTGTCCATACTTTTTAAAAAGTGGCATTAAAAATTCCGCCCCCCATGATGGAGAAAAAGTCATCACACCTTCAAAATCAATTTCTACCTTTTCATCACTTTTCAAATTTTGAAGAATTGGTTGTATTGCTAAAAAAGCCTCTTTACCGGTTTGACGTGAAATTAAAGTTGTTCCAATTTTTTTTAATTCAATTACCATTTTATTAAAACCAAACATCCGTGAAAATTATCTTTTGCCTCTGATATTTTCAAGCTAGAACTATTGGCATTTAAATTTAATATTGCACCTCCTGTTTGAAAAAATAAATTTATATTATTTTTAGAAATAATGAATTTTACATATTTTAAACCATTACCCCTTTCTTCTGGAGCCCTGCCAGAAATAATTTCAGTGAATGCCACTTCTAAAGCCTGCTTGTCATTTTCAATTTCTGGCTTTACTCTTTTTAAGGTTTTAAAAACTCCCAATCCCCTGTCAGCTAAAACAAGTTGTTTTTTATTTAAATCAAAAGCAAAGAAAATTCCAGGGACATCGGGCCATTGAGCTAAATTATGGTCAAATGAGTTATTCCCAATTTCACCGGCGATTGAAACAATACGAGAAGCAAAGTCTTCTGTCATTCTATTTGCAATCATCAAATTTTCCATTTTTGCAAGTCGTGCTTGAAAAACAGCGCTATTTTGACAATAAAAACTTTCTGGCAAATCACTTTCTTTCAAAACCCATTCTTTGGCAATTTTAAACAAATCACTTAAAAAAATATCAACATCTGATTTTCTGTAATACCTATTTCCACCTTCTTTTTTTCTAACAGAAATCAGCCGACCACTTTCATCCCAGCGTCTTAAAGTCATAATTGAAACGCCCAATAATTCTGCTGTTTCTCCAATAGTTAATAATTCTTCATTATTTTCTATCATATTTATATTATATCACAAATTATAAATCTATACAATATACAGTTAAACCTATACATTTACTCTTATGCAACTTCTTGATTGTAGCAAGCTTCGCAATAAACTATTTCTGGTCTGTCGGGAGCGTAAGAAGTTTCAAATTCATTTTGACATCCTGGTTTCATACATTTTCTTTTATATAATTTTGGTTGATTTCTCCAAGCAACCCTATCAATATGTCTGCAGTTAAAACAAAGCCTCGGTAAAGGTAGATCCATCTGCCTATAAAATTGCAATTCCTGTAATGTTATCTTAAAAGCGCGGGTGCACTCTAAATTACATCCATCTTTATGTTTTTTAAATTCATCGTGCTCACATTGAATAACTTCTTTTAAAATTTCGTCACTTACTTCTTCTATTTTTTCTGGTAAGTCACTTGATTTTTTAGTGATTTGGTAACTTCTCTCATTGGCCTCATGCCAACGATATCCTTGTTTTTTGGCTTCTTGCTCATTTATCGGAAAATATTCAAATGCCTGCGATTGATTATAGCCATAAGAACTCATGTCCGTTGGGAAAAATTCTCCGTATTTATAAACCCTTCCAAGCGCGTCAATATATGGCATATCATTCATATGCTTTATAATTTTAGGAATCATTTCCAGATATTTTTCTTTCGTATATTGTTTATTTAAGATACAATATTCCTTACCTTTTAAAGACACGCATCCAAATAAATTATTTGACTGCCTGCAGTTTATTGAATAATAAGCATCATATACATTAGAGCATTCAGCCAATCCAATCGATCTACGTACTCCATTGCCACAACAAAATACCTCATAAGCCAATTCAGTGCCTTCGCTTGAGGTAACATCCATACTGTCTTGATTTGGGGGATAAATTACACTTTGACAGTGTTTCATATTCTGCGCATTTCCCACAAAAAAACAGTTTCTTAATTCCGTACCATTATATAAATAATCTCCAAAACTTTTTGTTACCTGAGTGCCATGATAAAATTTTACCGAACATTTTTCCCAAAAATTTTTTGCCTGATTCTTGGCACTTTTTATTCCCGACCAACTATCAAGTTTTAAATCTGCAATTTTCGTTTCGTATGTCGCCTTGTCATAAACTTCGTTAAAAATATAATAACTTTTATTTTTTAAGCCACTGCACCCAAAACAATTTGTACATCCGATACAATCTTGACTAAACCATACATCTACACAAGAAGTACAATTTCGTGAAAATAATGTTTTATATGACTTATTGGTATTAATACAATAATAACAAAGTTCGCAATCTTTTAAATTTATACTATCAAGGCATTTTTTGCTATAGAGCACTGTAACATTATACATACAATCTTCATCGTATCCAGAATCAAAACACATATAACAATTTTTAGAAAAGGAAACCCCACCACTATACTCACAATTAACCATATCCATACTCCACATAATTCCCCATGGAACAGAATTATATAATTCCTTTATTTGCTCAAAGAACGCATTTGAAAAATCGTAATTTTTTTCGTATTTCATAGGATCCCAAGCATCGCTACGCCAATAATCATTATCATAAACCGGCATCGGATTATCCGGAGGCATTAAAGTAAATATTTTTTTACCTGTTGCATCACAGTTTCTAATATAAAGTTGTCGCATATTTCGAAAACACATTCTTCTAATTGCTCTGCATTTCCAACAAAAAGTTGGCACAGGGACTTTCATTTTTTCATAAAATGCAAAATCATCGGATTCTATAGTAAAGTCTTTCTTGCAATTTTGACAATTTTTTGTTTGACTATCCATAATTTTTTATACCTAGATTTATTATTTTCCCGATAATATTAAGTTGTCATACGACAACCTAATATTTTAATGTTTGATTATAGATTTCAATTTTTCTAGATTAATATGCTTCTTAAAAATTATAAAATCACGCCCCATTTTTATTGCCTTAATCGAACCATTGTGCATTCTTTTTAACACAGATTGTTTGCTGATTCCTAGCACAACAGCTAATTCACTTGTTGTATAAAAATCTCTCTTTACGATTTGATTCATAATTTATTAGGTTGTCATATGACAACCTGCAATAGAACAAATAATTTTTATTTATAATCATAAATTTTTTTAGTAATTTCAACAACTCTAACTTGTAGCTCCTATTAACCAATCTTTAAAATCCCTATTTAAACGATAAAGTGAAATTGTAGCCATACAAGGAATACCATCTTGATAATATTCTCTAACAATGTCCTCTATAGCTTGAACATGTTTATCTATAGTCATAATAATCAAGGTTGCCCCGGAAATCTCGGACACTCCATCGTTCCCACAAGTAAACGAATCCGTGGACATAATATCCACTTTACCTGCTAGCCTTTTCTCAACTAAAAGCTTAGCAATAATTTTGGCTGTATTTAAATTTTGACACGGCACATAAATAAAAATCATCGTTATCATTGTCATTGCGAGCGAGCCCACAAGCGAGCGTGGCAATCTAGTCGTTGAGATTGCTTCGTCGGTTTGTAAACCTCCTCACAATGACGTTAAATATGCCAACCCTTAACTTTTTAAAACTTTATTGTTTCACCAGGATTTATTACTCCTTTTTTTGATTGTTTCTTATCATCATCATTTCCAATTGCCATCATATTCATTGCCTCATCTGCCATTTTTTCCAATGCAATTCTTTTTTGAAGCTCGTCATCAGAACTTTCAGTCTTTTTTTCTTCTCTATTGTCATTCCCAACTTGATCAAGAATTAAAGGTTTTTGAATTTCACTCTGAATTTCTACTTTTGCGAGAATGACGGGTACAACAACTTTCTGCTTCTGTGGTTGTAACTCAGGTTTTAATTCTAATGGGTTTTCTAAAAGTTTGACTTCTTGTACCTCTGATTTTTTTTCTTCTTCTTTTATATTTACTTCTTTTACTTCTTTATTTTCAGTATCATTCTCAGCCCGATTGGAAATCCAGGATTTTTTAACTTCACTCTGGATTCCTGCTTCCGCAGTAATGACAGGCAAAATAACTTCAGGTTGTGGTGGTGTTTCTGTTTTCTCAATCTTATTTTCTTGCTTTATTTTTTCTTCCCCGCCTAAAGCCCGCTCAGCTGGCATTGTGGCGGACTCGTCAAAATACCCTTTAGGGCTTTTGTCGGTTTTCTCCTCTTTTTCCAAGGATTCTGCAAGCACTTTTCTCAATTCTGCCAAATTTATTTCTCTTTTTGTATTATTTTGCATCGGTCTATAACCATTATCCCTTTCTGTATTATATTTTTGATGAGCAAAATCAATATTTTCAACTTTAGCTGATTCTCGAACCTGAGGCTTTGCTGATAATTTATTTTCTATATTTGAAACTTTATTTTGATTACTAATTTGCTGAGGCTTGCCCTGAGCAGAGTCGAAGGGTTTTTGCTGGGGTCGACTTTGCTCCACTTTTTTTACTATTTTTGATGAACCAAACTCTATCCCTAAACTTGCCAAAGCGCTATCTGACTCATCCCTGCCTAAATCCCCATCAAAATGCTCTTGCTTTTGTTGGGGAATTGTGGCGGGCTCGTCAAAATGCCTTTGGCTTTTGTCGGGTTTCTTATTCTTAAAACAGGTTTTACAATAAACAGGTTTACCTGAAGTAGGTTCAAAAACAACTTTCGTTTTTTTACCACAACTAGAACATACAGCATCATAAAGCATTGTTCCATCTTGTTGTTTATGACCTTGCACTTGCTTTTGATTATTTTGCCACGAAACAGGTACAGCACCTTTGCTTAAAACATCCAAGTTAGCAGCCCAGCGGTTAATTTCATCTTCAACTGCTTGCTTAGTACGAGCATATTTTTCTCTTGTAAGATTAATCAATTCATTTCGCTTTATGTCGTCTTTAGGAATTGCAGGTATAGTAATAGTTTTAGCAGAAAATGGCCTTGAAGTGATACCTCCTATCATAAGTTTTATATAAGTATCTCGATTTGCTAAGCGCACAAAATCATCCTGTAAAAATTCTGGAGTAAATTCCTTTTCTAAAAATTCAGCATCTTCAGCTCCGACTCTAAAAGAAACCTCTGTCCCCACGTTTCCAAAAACAGCATCTCTTACAGCAGTATTTTTGTCTGTAACTAATTGGCCAATATATTGATGCGCCATAATTAAATTTAACCTATATTTTCTAGCCTCAGACAAAATATTACGAAATGAATCAGTAGCAAAATTCTGGAATTCATCAACATACAAATAAAAATCTCTTCTATCGCCTTCAGGAATTCTTACACGTTCCATAGCTGATAATTGTATTTTTGTTATAATCATTGCTCCTAAAATTGCTGAGTTATCTTCTCCAATTCTTCCTTTTGAAACATTAACTAATAAAATTTTTCCGTTGTTCATTATATCTTCAATATCTATGGTATTTTTTGCTTGCCCTACAATATTTCTTACAAAAGAAACATTTAAAAACTGCCCCACTTTGTTTTGCACAGGAGCTATGGCTTCATTTCTGTACCTTGATTCCCATTCTTCGTATTCATTAATCCAAAATGATTTTACAACTGGATCTTGTAAATTATTTATAATTTTCTGTCTATAATCTCTATCTACCAGCATTCTTGGTATACCCAAAAGAGTGGTTCCTGGGGTATCTAATAAAGCTAAGATACTATTTGCTAAAATATATTCCATACGAGCTGACCAAACATTTGCCCAAATCTTAGTGAAAATACCGATTAAACCAGAAGCAATCAAATGCTTATATCTTGGGTCTTGCACATCCATAATATTAAAACTTACCGGATAATCCATATCTGCAGGATTAAAATAAACCACATCTTTCATTCTGTGTCTTGGAATGCTTTCTAAAATTTCTTCAACAAATTCCCCATGAGGATCTATAACTGCAAGACCTTCGCCATTTTCTACATCTTGCAAAGCCATATTTTTTAGAAATTGAGTTTTACCAGTTCCAGTTTTTCCAATCACATACATATGCTGACGTCTGTCAGTTCTTCTAATTCCAAATTTCTGATTAGCTCCTCTAAAATTTGTTTGAGCGATATAAGTTATATCTTTTGCCATATTTTTTTATTTTTACGCTACTTCATTATTATAACAACTTTCACAATATATAATTTCTAGCCTTTCTGGTGCATAAGAAGTTTTAATTTCTTTTCCACATTTTGCGCAATTTCTATCCCACAACTTAAACGGCGTGCGCTGAGCTAGCCTGGCATAGTGCCTACAATTAGAACACAACCTTGGCAAAGCCAAATTCATTGCACGGTAAAATGCAAGTTCAGAAGCAATAATTTTGAAAGCTCCCATACATTGGTGATTACATTTACCTTCATGCTCACAAGCTATTACTTGATTTAAAATATCATCTGTTACGTCCTTTATGTGATCTGGTAAATCTTGCGGTTTTAAGGTTATGTTATAGTTTTTTGTTTCTGGCTCTCTCCACCTAAAACCAGATTCTAAAACATCTTCCTTAGTTTTTGAGTAATATTCTTGAGCAATAGTTTCATTGTAAGCAAAAGGTGAAAGTTCTGTTGGGAAAAACTCGCCATACTTATAAACTCTACCTTTTGCATCAATATAGGGCATTTCATTCATATGATTAATAATTTTTGGCACCAGAGTCTCATATTCTTCTTTGGTATATTGTTTATTTAAAATGCAATATCTTTTACTGCGAAGCCCCACACAACCAAATAAGTTTTGGGAATTTTTACAGGCGTAAGTATAATGTGTGTCTAGACATGAATGAGTAAAAACAGCAAACCGATTAAGTGTGGCATTATCGCCCGTGTCTACAATTTCATAGGAGTTACTATGAGTTGCACCAATTCCATATCCATCATAAATATTATTAAATTCTGCGCCATGAATAACGTACTTACTGTCTTGAGCATCTCCAAAAATATCAAAGCCCATATAAATATTTTTGCAATTTATGATATTGTCTCCAATTGTATTTGCACATTTATGAATAAAACCATGGCGTCGCGGATATTGCTTTTTAAACTCTACAAATTTTTTCTTAAATCCCTCAAGATTTTTATAACTACCAAAATCGTATTTGGCGCGTTCTTTTGCATATTCTTCTTTGGTATATTGCTGATTAAAAATGCAATTTGATTTATTACGCAAATTTATACATCCCAAAGAATCCATCATATTTTTGCACGCATGTAAAAATGCACAATTTACGCTTTCGTCGCTATCATATGAAAAAGAAACGCGATTTAGATCTCCACACAAAGTATCGTCGTAACATTGTATTAAATTTCCCACATTATATAGATCAATAGAATTTTTACAATCCATAGCTCCAGTAGAATATAACATATCTTCGCATCTCATGCCAGCATAAAAAAGATAACAATTTTTCAGATTCAAACTATGATTTGAGTAATCAGAATTTACAATATTAGTATTAGCAAGATTAGAAAGTGGAGCTTTTTCAAAAAGCTCGCGGAATTGCTGAAAAAATGGTTTTGAAAAATCATAATCTTGACCTGAAGCTAGCTGATCCCAAGAATCACTCCACCAATAATCCCTTTCATAAACAACAACCGGCTGTTCTGGAGCAAACATTGTAATAATATTTTTTCCAGTGGCATCGCACTTTCTATGATAAAGTGTGCGCTCATTTCTCCAAGTCATTCTTCTTATAATCCTACACTCCGGACAAAAAGTAGGAGCTGGGACTTTCATTTTTTCATAAAATACAAAATCATCAGGCTCTATGGTAAAGTCATTTTTGCAATTTTGACAAGCTTGCACTGAGCTTGTCGAATGTGTTTTTGTTTCGCTTTGCATATAAATTAAATAATTATTTTAACAATAGTAGCAGTGTCATTGCGAGCGAGCCTGCAGGCGAGCGTGGCAATCCAGAATTTTATATGCAAACTCTAGATTGCCACGCCCCGCTATAGCGGGGCTCGCAATGACACTGATTTTACTTATGATTACATAGCTTTTTATTCTATTGGCAAATTTTCTGGAGGTCCACCTCTCTTTGATTCCACCCTTGCCACTGATGGAGAAACAAGTCCTGTAAGTTTATTTGGAAAGTGAAATAATGTTGCCAATTCTTCAGAATTTAAAAGTATTGTATATGCTTTCATATCTGGATACATTGCAGGAAAACGACGAACAATATTTCTAAACATTTTTCTTGCTCTAAAATATGCTCTTCTTTTTCTAAAAAGATAATGAGTCTTTGGTCTTGTATCACCAGTATATCTTAGAGCATTTAAATGCATTGTTTTAAAATGCCCAAAATAACCTCTCCCAGCATTTTTACTTGCCCCGCTCCAATTCTCCCTTTTAGCTACATAAGCACCTCTCACAGAACATTTAAAAATTGGCTTTTTCATTTTATCTTCAATACCAAGTAAAACTTCTTTTTCTCCAGGAGTTAACATAAGCTCATTATCATCACCTTCATCCTCCATTACTCTTGGGAGAAATTTATAAGTTGCTTTTTCGCCACTACCCTCTTTTGTAGGTCCCATAATCAAGTAATATAACAAATCTCCTATATCTTGCAGAAATGTTTTCTCTTTTTTAACAGGTCGCCTCGCAATTCTATCAATTTCTTTTTTTGCTATTGCATTAAGTCCAACTTCAGAATCAACAACTGGAGTTGTAATAAATTGAATCCAAAAATGCTCACCTGGACCTAATCTAGAAAGCCCTTCAAGTAAGGAGGCCATTGGATCTATTCTTTTTTCCTCTGCTGAAATCCTTTCGCCTTGTGGCTCAAAAAACTTTTCATAAGTTCTAATAGGATAACAATCTATTTTTTCAAACATCCAATCTTCTCCATACAAATCCCACTCTTGGTTGGGTATATCTTGCGGAATAGCTTTTAAGTAATCAGGCACTTCACGCATTTCTATTTCCGGATAATGACCATAAATAATTGATTCTATAGTCCTTCTATGCTGAGCAAGACATCTTAAATAAAAATGGACCGATCCTTCAGCACTTACAATTTCCCAAGAAAACCAATATGCTGATTCAGCAAATTCTCCCTCACACCACTGCTCACGCCAATTACCAGAATCATATATTGGCCAAAGACTAGTAAAAACATCTTCCATAGCTTTAAACGGAGCCAAAACTTCTTTTGGTGGAATCATTTCAATTACTACCCATTTGAATTTTGCATAAGTAAAATCCCACATTATCCACCAAAGATAAAGTTCTTTTAGTTGCACAATTAACATCATTGGAAGAAAAAACCATCCCCAAGGTCTTAAAAAAGGAATAAACAAAATTACTACAAATAAAATCGCCCACCAAAAAGGATCCCAAAATGCCTTCCTTGCCCAAGGCATAAAGAAAAAATATGTTTTGTAAATTTTGCTTGCCATTTTTTTAAAAAAATAATTTTATAAATTATTTAAAAAACTTGGTAAATATTCAATAGCTAATGAGATAATAGAAACAATTAAAAAACCTATTGCAAAAAAGTAAAATGTAAAGATTATAGGAACTACTACAAAAGTAGCTTTTTTCTCATGCCAATAATAAAGTAATGCAAAAAATACAATATAATAAACTGCTGTAAGTGCCAATAAAATATATAAACCAATAAAAAAATAATTCATTAAAATTTCAAATTTTAAATTTCAAATTCATTATATTATTATACTCCTCACAGATTTTAAAATCAACAAACAAGCTATAAAATAAAAATTATTATCGCACAAAAATGGCGATCGCTACTTTCTTGCGATATTTATTTTTACAAAATAAAAACGTGACAGTAGTCACACTTTTATTTATGTACTTTTACACTGATTCGATTTTTCTGATAAAATAATTTCCTTTATCATCTTTATCAAAATTATTTTTGATGTTCAAATTCATAAGCACTGTATTTTTTGCAACCATTCTTTGAGACAAAACTTCCTTAACAATTTCATCTTTATGTGTTGGTTGATTTTTGGTTTGCAATACTTTAATAATAACATCTTTAATTGTTCCTGGAGTATATCCCCATTCTGATAAAGCATAAGTGCCCCTACCCACTAAAACAAATCTTGAATCCTTAATCAGTTCATTATGCACTGTTTGAGCATAAGTTTTTTTATTTGGCTGATTATATTCCAATTTATCAATCATTTTAGCTACATCTGTAAAATGCAAAGGTTTGCCATGTTTCTTAAAAGTTAAAAATGCTCTATCCTTTACACCTCTTGGTTTTATTTCTGGCCAGTGAACCAAACCCAATTTCCCTTCTCTATTTGTCTGAATATTTTTGGAAATTTCAAGATAAGAAGAAACAGCCTCATTACTTAAATTATTTTTTGAAGCAAAAGAAACAATCACATCTTTTCTAGCCATAACTTTTCCAACTACATCAATATCTTTTACTAGAGAATCTAAAGTTTCTTTAACTTTATTTTTAGCATCTGGAATTATTGACCAAAAATAGAAAAAGTCTTTTTTCTCACAAACTCTAGTAAACAAATCAGAAATTGTTAAAAAGAATAAAACAAATGGTTTATTTTTCTTACCTCCTAATTCTTCAAGTACTAAATCCTCACGTCTTAAACCACCATTTTTGGTAAAATAATCAACAAATTCTTTAAAAACTTTATCTAAAGTTTCTTGATTATTTTTTCTTACAAAGTTAAAACCAACTTCTTCAATCTGCCTAACTCTTTCTCTGGTAATATGCAAAGAATCCCCTATTGATTCTAAGGTTTCTGGTTTACCATTTTTTACTCCAAAACGTCTATCAAAAATATTCTTTGATTTTGGAGAAAGACCTTTGGTTAATTTTGTATATAATTGTGCGTAATTTAATTTTGTCATTTTAATATGTTACTAAATATTGCGATAATTTTTAGGTTGGTTTTAAGGCTAAAAAATATAGCACTATTAATAGTTTATAGTTTAATATATAATGTTAGCATATATTAGTTTATATGTCAAGAGTCTTGAAGACTTAACTGTTAATAACTATTTTTAGAATTTCTTTTCATCCCATTTTCTCCAAGAAACCAATAAGGGGCCTGCAATAAATATTGAAGAATAAGCCCCAGAAGTTATTCCAATTATTAAAGCCAAAGAAAAATATTTTAAAGTTTCTCCTCCAAAAAAGTACATTGCAAAAAGTGGAATTAATGTACTAAATACAGTACTTAAAGATCTACCTAAGGTTTGGTTTAAACTCAGATCTACATTTTCTTTAAACTGCCCCATTCCTTTTCTTAAAATATTTTCCCTGATTCTGTCAAAAATAACAATTGTGTCATGAACCGAAAATCCTAAAACTGTAAGCAAAGCAGCAATAATTGGAATTGTAATTTCAACATTATAAAATTTTCCTAAAACAGCAAATACTCCAAGTGGGATTAAAATATCATGAAACAATGCGATTAAAGAAGTAACTCCATATTTCCAAGAAGCAACGGGGCGAGAAACTTTTCTGAAAGCAAATGCAATATAAATTGTAATTGCTAAAAGCACCATTACAATAGCAATTTGAGTCTTGTTTTTTAATTCTTGACCAACAGATGGCCCAATAAATTGAAAGCTTTTTTCTTCTGATTTTGAAAGCTCATTTATTTTTGCCAAAATTTGCTGATGAATCGCCTCATCTACGCCCTTAAATTGCAAAATAACACCTTTTTGGCCTGTTGGCTGAATTACTATGTCTCCTAATTTAAAATCAACCAGAGATTTATTTATATCTTCATTTGACGGTCTATTTTCCAAAAATTCAATTTGCATATTACTACCACCTGTAAATTCAATTCCAAACTTTAATCCAAAAACAGACAAACAAACAATTGAGGCAATAATTAAAACCCCAGAGATTGTGTAATATATTGGCGAATACTTTGTATAATTGAAATTCATATTTTTATTTTTTTAATATTTTATTTGACAATTAATTTTATTTTTGATATTATTTCTATGGTTTCGAATCCCTGATTTTAAGGAGATGATTATGTATGTGGAACTCATAGAACCAACAGTTCGCGAAGTGGAAACTGGTCGCTCGAGTGAATGCTTTGTGAGAAGACTCAACGAAGCACTGAAGAGGGGCGGATCGGTCTCAATAGTCGCCGTAGATCTGGCAAATCGTGAAGCACTTGTGCTGTTCGATGGCGAACAACCCACGGAAGAAAAGGAAGAAAGCGACCCAATAAAACAGGGAACCGATGATCATCGTAGCCGACCGAAAAGCAATGAGCGAGAACCGTGGCAACGTCCAGTTGACGAATACCCGGCGTGAAAACCGCTTTTTCGTCAGCATGGCGCTGGGAGTAATCCGAATTTTTCTCGGACGACCCAGCGTCTCTTTTTTTACAAAATTAGTTCTCTTCCGTCATTGCGAGGCTATCGCAATAGCCGAAGCAATCTCAAACTTCTAAATTGCCACGTCGCCTGCGGGCTCCTCGCAATGACAGAAAGAGACTTTTCAAATTACAAAATTATTTTACAAAAGCCACTTGACTTTTTCTGCCCAATTTCCAATAAATATTTGTAGTAAAATTCTAGTGATGAATATTGCTGAAAATAAACTTACTAAAATACCAATGCTCAAAGTCAAAGCAAATCCCTTAATAAACGAGGTTGCAAATAAAAATAAAATTGCACAAACGATCAAAGAATTTAAGTTACTATCTCTAATTGATGGCCAGGCTCTTTTAAAACCTTCATCAATTGCAAGTCCTAAGCTTTTACCATTATTTATTTCTTCCTTCATTCTAGCAAAAATCAAAATATTAGCATCAACTGCCATTCCAATAGACAAAATAAATCCACCAATTCCAGCTAAAGTTAAAGTTACAGGCACTAATTTAAATATAGATAAAACAATTGCAACATAAATTACCAAAGCAATAGAAGCCAAAAGTCCTGGCAATCTATAAAATACAATCATAAACAAAGCTACAGCTAAAAGACCCCAAACTCCTGCCCATAAAGACTTTTGCAAAGAAACAGATCCTAAAGTAGGTCCTACTGTTTCTTGAGAAATTGGCGCACCAATTTTAACTGGCAAAGCTCCTGAATTTAATCGTCTCTTAATATCATTTGCAGTTTGTGTTGACATATTTCCTGTAATTACAGCTCGCCCGCCAGAAATTTTACCTTGAACAATTGGAGCGTATAAATCATTTCCATCAATTTTATTATCTCCCGATGTATCTATAATCGAAGCTCCATCTAAAAATATTGCCAAAGGTTTATTTGCATTTCTTTCTGTAATAGTTTCAAACAACTTAGCTCCATCATCATTAAATTGAAGTTCAATTTCAGGTTTAAATGTTGTTTGATTGAAAATAACATTAGCAGATTTTAAATATTTTCCAGTTAATTCTGTTGGCTTAAAATAAGGACTTTGCAACGCTATTTGCCAATCTATAATTTTTGAAATATCTTCTCCTTTCTCCTGTGCTGTTTGAATTTCTTTCATTTTATCTAAAATTATTTGAGAATCTTTTTCTTCTCTCTGCTCCAAAAACTCTAAATATGGAGTTTCTCCAATCATTTGTATTGCTTCTTGTACATTTTTCACTCCAGGAAGCTCTACCAAAAGCCTATCCTCGCCCTGAATTTGCACAACAGGCTCAGATACTCCAAACATATTAACTCTTCTTTCAATTACATCTCTCAAACCTGCCATAGCCCCATCCTTATCAATTGTTTGGCTTAAATCTGCCTGATAAACTAAATTTACACCACCTTGCAAATCAAGACCTAAAGTAAATGGTTTGTTCCAAAAATGTGGCAGTGTCCAAGAAAATTTAGAATTTAAAAAATCAACAGATTTATTAAAGTAAATTGGGTTTGCAAAATTTCCAACTAAAAAAGCTAACACAATAATAGCTATAAGAATATAATATTTAGATTTCATGTAAGTTTGAATTTTAATTTTTATTATTCATTTTTTATAATAGTTATATTTTACTCTTTTTCTATAAATAGTCAACCTTTCTAGACAACTTAGCGTTGTTCTAATCTTTCTAAAATTTTAAGTTCAAGAAAATCTTTTTCTGTATCATAAATTGCAAAACAAGGTTTAAATATTTGTCCAGCAGTTTCTCCAGGATTAACAAGCAAACACTTTTTCTCTTCACCGCTTTCGCTTGCGAGCTTCAGCGAGTCAAGCCAAGGCTTATGTGTGTGTCCATAAAAAACTAAATTATATTTACCAGACTCAGCCAAACTTCGTGCAGTTTCTGGATAATGTGTAATAGCTGTCATTTTTTTATCAATTGGAATTTCCAAAACTCTTTCTTCAATCTTCACATTTTTAATTTTATTATAATCAACCACTAATATTCTATAATCTCTATCCATATTTCCTAAAACTCCAAAAAACTTTCCATCAAAATCTTGTAATGATTCTTCTAAAAATTCTGGACTTCCAATATCTCCACAATGCAAAATCAACTTAATATTTTCTTTATTCAAAAATACAATAATTTTTTTAAAATTTTTTACATTATTATGACTATCTGAAACAATTGCAAATTTCATATTCTACTTTTTATTTTTACCTTTACTCCATTTTGCACCATTTACTAATGGCCAATAAATGTCTTGTTTTTTATCAATTATTAAAGGATCATTTTTTACACTATCAAAACCAAACTTAATTCCCAAGGCATCCTCAATAATTGCAATTGGAGTTTGCTCATTTCCCTCACCCATTGCAAAAACTGCAATATCAGCTAAAGAATCTACAATATTTGTTTGTGACATTTTAAGCTCTCTTGCAAATATATCTTTTTTACCTCTGTAATCTCTTAATGGATAAAAGCCAAAATAAGCAATTGAAATTCCAGAAATTCCAGCTCTTAAGGGAGTTGTATGGCTATCAGAAATTATTATACCAACTTTTTTTACACCAAATTCTTTTTTTATAAATGCATGAATTTTTTTAGCTTCCAAAAATGGTTTTTTAGGCCATAAAATATAATATCCATTTGCATTACTTTCATCAATACCAGAAGTTGGAATTAAAATATTATTTTTGATTGTTAAAGTTACTAACTGATGCGGAACGTGTTTACGATCAATGAAAAAATCTGCTTCCTGTTTTATCAATTTATCTTTCTCCTTTCTTTGATGTTCTTTATTCAAATCTGTATTTATTTTTACACATCTGCCTTGAGCAATAGTAACAATTTTTGAAGTAATTACAATTATTGATTTTTCTTTCAATTTTATTTTATTGTATAGAAAACTACTCCTAATCAAGGAGAACAAATCATCTTTTGGTGGTAACATAGCCCTTGTTTTAACTGCAAAAATTTTCATAAATTATTAATTACTACCAGCAACACAATTATTAAATATTGAAACCTCATTATTATATTTTGTAATTAAAATTTTTATTTGATTAGCTAAATTTTCATACTCTCTAATCAAATCATTATACTCTTTAGCTAACATATTAAATTTTTTGGCGTTTGAGCTTATGCTATCAATTTCTTGTTTTTTTTGTTCAATTTGCAATGATAAATTATCTATTTTTACTTTTAATATATCAATTTGATTTTTTAAATCAATATCTGGTTTTGTGCACGCAGACAAAGGCAAGCCAAACTCTTGAACCCCAATCCAAGTTGTTTGCCCATTATAAGTTCCTTTTACAACTGCAATGCCCACTTCTGTATATCTTTTATTTAAAATATTTGCCCTATGCCCAGGGCTATTCATCCAAGCCTCAACCAATTTATATTCGGAATCAAAATTCCCTAAAATCAAATTCTCTCCAGTAACTATATAATTATATCCAAAACTTTTAACTAATTCAGCAGGACTCACTCCCGAAGGTGAATTGTGTTCAAAATACTGATTTTTAAACATATCATTGGCTTTGGCTAATGCTGATTTATCTAAAACAGCATTTCTTGAAAGTGGCAAAAATCCATTAATGTTTCTTTGAATATTTGTTTCCAAAAATACTTTTTCACTTGTTAAAACAACATTTTTGAATGGATTGTTAACTTTTAAAGGAGAGGGATTTAAAACTTCATTGCCAACTTGATTTATTAAATTTCCTATTTCGGTTTTCTTAAAATCTTCAATATTTTTATTTATTCCACCAAAAAAAGAATAAATTTCATTATTAAAATAAATTCCAGCTCCAAAAACTAGAACAATTAAAATTATTGATAAAATCCCTAAAAAAATTTTGTTCATAAGTTTTTAATTATTAAAATTTTTTATACTAACGCCAATTAATCTAATTAATTTATTATTTGGATTTTTCCTGCTATCTAAATATGGTAATAAAAGTTTTAAAGCTTCTAATTTAAATATTTTCTCGCTACTAATTGATTCTTTTAAAGTCTTGGCTGTAGTTTTTGTTTCAAATCCTTTAAATCTTACAGTAATTGCAATTGTTTTAAAACTTTTAAATCCTGATTCTTTAAATCTTAAAAATACATCAGAACACAGTTTTTCAAAAATATCTCCAATATAAACTGCATCTTGAGTGTCCTTATCAAAAGTTGTTTGTTCTCCAATAGATTTTACCTCCCTACTTTCAATAAGTTCTGAGTCATCAATTCCTTTAGCTTTATAATACAAATCTAATCCATATTTTCCAAGTATATCATATAAATCCTCGTACGAAAACTTTTTTAAATCTTTTATTTTTTCTACGCCATTTTTTCTTAAAACTTCCCCTGTCTTAGGGCCTACTCCCGGCAATTCACGCACTGACAATGGTTCTAGAAAAACTTCTACCTCTTCCTGTCGCACAATAACAAATCCATCTGGCTTTTTCTTGCCAGCAGCAATTTTAGAAATTAATTTATTAGGAGCAAGGCCCACAGAACAAGTAATTTTAAATTTTTCTTTTATTTCTTTTTTTATTTTCAAACAAATTTTCTCTGCTTGTTTCCACTCATCGTCCTCACCTGTCATTGCGAGGAGTCCCGCCTTTGCAGGACGACGTAGCAATCTAGAATTCGTGCTACTACTCTGGATTGCCGCGTCGCTCCCTTCGGTCGCTCCTCGCAATGACAAACTGGGTGTTAAATCGAAATAAAATTCATCAATGCTAGCTGGTTCCACAACATTAGCGTATTTTTTTATTATATCATAAATTCCACAAGATACTTGCTCATATCTTTCCATATCTACTGGTAAAAAAATCACTTCATCCTTGCCTTCTTTTTTGGCTTTTTGTGAGAGTTGCCATGCCTGTGAAATGGGCAAAGCAGAATGAATACCATATTCGCGAGCTTTATAATTTGCAGTAGAAACAACCCCCCTTCCATTACCATTTAGCGCCTCAGATCCCACTGCAATTGGTTTTCCTTTAAAAATTGGGCTATCTGCTTCTTCTATACTCGCAAAAAATGCATCCATATCCAAATGTGCTATTATTCTGTTTGTGTTAGATTTTGAAATTTCTTCATTTTTCACTTGACAAGATTATATAATATGATATAATAAAACTATAGAATTGTGCTAAAGTTTTTACCCCCCCTATTGCAAGGAGAACGAAATGGAAACCAATGTGGTTTTCCGAATGACTGATTTGTGGGAACCGCGCAGGGATGACTGGGTTTGCCAAGGAGAGGTGCCGGCCGAGTTGGGTCAGGAATTCCGACCCAATTTCTTCCCCATCGAACAGAGTGGGAAAAGTCAGGAAGTGGTGGGAATCGTCGGTAAGCTGGGAAAACGCACTGGCGCTAGCCATGCCCGAAGCATGCTAACACAGAAAGACAGGATCCCCACGGAACTACGAGGAAAGACTTTGGTGTTTCCGGAACACTGGTACTACACCGACGGAGACAATTGCGTCCCCACGCTAATATGGGCCAAGCCCATGGTCGGCGAAGGTCCCGAGGACTGGCAATTCTACATGGATGATTTTGGATTCTCAGCCGGCGATGTTTTGGTTCTGTGCTGAGAAAACCAACCTCATCGCGAGTACTCAACCCGTGCGCCTTGATTCGTCGAGGCCCGGGTTTTCTTTTACAAAAAAGTTATTTTTTGTGCTCCGGGGCATTAATTAATCCGCAATTTTTCCATTTCTTTCCGCTTCCGCACGGACATGGATCGTTCCGCCCGATTTGTTTTCCGCCAGTCTGTGATCTGTGTAAATCTGTTTTCAAATCTGTATTAATCTGTTGAGATGGCTTCGTTAAACCAGCACTCATAATATCTTGTGCTATTTCAAAATCCATTTCTTTTAATAGTTCGCCAAACATTCGGTGTCCCTCATTTTTATACTCAACTAAAGGATCTTTTCCACCATAAGCTCTAAGTCTTACAGAATCTCTCATATGTTCCATATTGCTTAAATGATCTTGCCATAAAGTATCTAAAACTTTTAAACACACAAATTTCTCTACATTCCTCATATTTTGCTCACCTAATTCTTTTTCTTTATTTAAATATTCTTGTTCTGTGTGCCCAGCTTTTTTTACAAGCTCTAGAACATATTGTTGCAAGGACGGGCCTTCCAATACTGATTTTTCTAAAAATTCATTTCTTTTTTTATATATTATTTCTCTATGCTTATTCATTACATCATCATATTCAAGCAAATGATGGCGAGAATCAAAATTAAAACCTTCTATTTTACTTTGAGCTGACTCTAAAGCACCGGACAAAATCCCAGCTGAAATTGGTTCGTCTTCGGCTACATTGAAAGTGGTCATTAAATTCTTTATTCTATCTCCTCCAAAAATACGCATTAAATCATCTTCTAAAGAAACAAAAAATTGAGTAGTTCCTGGATCTCCCTGTCTACCAGACCTGCCCCTTAATTGATTATCAATTCTGCGAGCTTCGTGTCTTTCTGTACCCATAACGTGTAAACCTCCCAATTCACGGACCCTTCGACTATGCTCAGGGTCTACGGGGTTGCCACCAAGTATGATGTCAACCCCTCGACCTGCCATATTTGTAGCAATTGTTACAGCTCCTTTTCTGCCAGCTTGAGCAATTATTTCTCCTTCTCTTTGATGATTTTTGGCATTTAAAATTTCGTGCTTAATTCCTTCCATTTCAAGTAATCTTCCAAGATATTCATTTCTTTCTACAGATCTTGTTCCAACTAAAATTGGTTGGCCCCTTTGATTTAATTCTTTTATTTCCCTTACAACTGCCTTAAATTTTCCAGCTTCAGATTTAAAAATTTTATCTGGCAAATCTTTTCTAACAATAGTTTTATTTGTTGGCACAATTGCTACTTCTAATTTATAAACTTTATCAAATTCTTCAGCTGAAGTAAAAGCAGTTCCTGTCATTCCAGATAATTTTTTATAAAGGCGAAAATAATTTTGAAAAGTTATTGTGGCATAAGTTACAGACTCGGGTTGCACTCTTACTCCTTCCTTAGCTTCAACTGCTTGATGCAAACCAGCTGACCATCTTCTACCAGGCAAAATTCTTCCTGTAAATTCATCAATAATTAAAATCTCGCCATTTTGTGCAACATAATCTCTATCTTTAATAAACAAAGCCTTAGCTCTTAAAGCTGATTCCAATTGATGAGTAGCTGTAATGTCATTATCTTGCCAAGGATCTTGGCCCAACTTATTTACCACTTTATTTTGACCTTCTTCTGTAAAAGTGACTGTTTTTAATTTTTCATCTAAAACATAATCTGTTTCTTTTTCCAAACTTGATACAATTTTTGCAAATAATGAATATTTTTCAGTTGCAGGCTCAGCTTCTCCAGAAATTATTAAAGGAACTCTTGCTTCGTCAATTAAAATTGAATCTACTTCGTCCACAATTGCAAAATTAAAATCTCTTTGTGCCTTTTGTTCTAAATCAAAAACCATATTATCTCTTAAATAATCAAAACCAAATTCATTATTAGTTCCATATGTTATATCAGCACTATAAGCTTCTTTTTTTGAAACTGGTTTTAAAAAATCTTCCACCACTAAAAATCCTCCCACTATATCTCTCTTTGCATCTTTTTCGTTTTCATTTTTATAGTTTTCATCATAAATAAAACCTCCTGAATTTGTAATGCATCCTGCAGTTAATCCTAATGCATTATAAATCTGTCCCATCCAAATCATATCTCTTTTTGCTAAATATTCGTTAACTGTAACAATATGAACTCCTTTACCTAAAAGTGCATTTAAATAAGCTGGCAAAGTAGCAGACAAAGTTTTACCTTCTCCGGTTCTCATTTCTGCAATTTTACCTTGATGTAAAACAATTCCTCCAATTAATTGACTATCAAAATGCCTTTGATTTAAAGTTCTTTTTCCTGCTTCTCTAACCAAAGCAAAAGCCTCTGGGAGAATATCGTCTAAAGTTTTCCCACTTGCTAGCCCTGAGCGAAGTCGAAAGGTTTTTTCTTTAATTTCTTGTAATGAAAGTTTTGAAAATTCTATTTCAAAAGAATTTATTTTTTCTACAATTGGCTGTAAACTCTTTATATACTTTTCATTTGGATCACCAAAAATTTTTGTTAAAATTGACATTGTTTTATGTTTCTGATTTTAATTGATCCTTTGCTTTCCTACCACCTTTTATTTTCGCATCCATTTTTTTTAGTTTATATTTTTTAATTTCCTGCTGAAGTTCGTCTTTTACTTCTACAATTACTAAGAGCAAATCTTCTCCTTTAGCTTCAGCTATCAAACTTTTACCTGGAAGAATAACTTGTGCTGTTGCTCTAAAAATATCGCCATGCCTATGATGCTTTGACTCTTTCTCTACTTCTACAAAGATTTCTGACAATGTTTTCCCCTCTTCCTCTTTTTGCAAATTTTTTATAAATTTTTCTAAACTACCAATTTTCTCATTAATATAATTTTCCAATGATGGCGTCAATTCCAAATTCTTCGTTTTAATTATTATTTTCATAATATTTGTATTTCTGTTTCCAGATTAATATTAAAAATTTTTTTTACTTTTTTTTTGGCTAATTTGATTAATTTTAAAACATCTTGTGCTTTCGCATTACCCGTGTTTACAATAAAATTTGCATGAACATCAGAAAACTTAGCTCCTCCAATTTGTTTTCCGGAAAGCCCCACCTTTTCAATTAAGTAGCCTGAAGGAATTACCCCCTTACTATTAAAATACTTTAATTCAGGAAACTTTGCAAGCAATTTTTTATTAGTTATTTTTGTTTCAGTATTTACAAAAACTGAACCAGCTGAAGGAAAATTAATCGGATGATTTTTCTTTCTATAATTTATATGCTCTAATACATTTTTACGAATCTCATTAATATTTCCTTTCTTTAAATCAAAAGTTGCAGATAAAACTATCAAATTTTTATTTTTTTTAAATATGCTATTTTTTAAGGTAAATTTACACTGTTTTTTAGATACTTTTTTTATTTTTAAACTTTTCACATCAAGATATTCTACTTCCATCAAATTATCTGAAATTTTTTCCCCAAATGCCTGAGCATTACCATAAATTGCACCACCAGTGCTCCCCGGAATCCCCGCAGCCCAATCCATTCCAGTTAAACTATTTTCTAAAACTAAATTTACTAATTTTGATAAACCCACCCCAGCATCAACTACAATTTTATTTTTATTTACTTTATAACTTTTAACTTTTAACTTTATAACTAATCCCTTAAACCCTTTATCAGATATTAAAAGATTGCTTCCACCACCTAAAACAAAAATTGGAATTTTGTTTGTCTTTGCTAATTTTATTACTTTTATTAAAATTTCTTTGCTATGTGCAATAAAAAAATATTTGGCCAAACCGCCAATTTTAAAAGTTGTATAATCTTTTAACAAAACGCCTTCCTTGAGTTCTGGCAAATCTAATTTTAAATTATTATATATATCATCTTTCATATATTATATATTACCAAAAAATATAAAAAACAAAAAGGGCTCCGCAAAGCCCTCTTCCTTCTTGGCAATATCACGAAAGTCAAATAGTGATATATGCCAAGAATTGTTGCCACAACATCCGTGCACGATCGGAAATCGGCTTGTCAAATTCAGAGTTTTTGTCCTCACAATGAATTTGAAAGATCAAAACACTATACAACCGCCCAGCCCCTTCAACTACTTCAGTTGCCATTCCTTTAGCAGAAGACAAGTAGTTTTTCCACAGCCAATACAACGCCCGAAAATTTTTCTTAGTAAATTCCAAATCGGCCATCGTACCCCTCCAGGCAAATGCCTAAAAGAAAGGACATTGGCCAGCGACGCAACACGGCACCATGTCGGTTGTGCGTTGGTCATATTAGTTAATGTTACTCCGACTATAAAATTTTGCAAGCAAAAACAGGGTTTTACCCCTGTTTAGATTGCTTCGTCGCTTTGCTCCTCGCAATGACGAGTGTTTTATTTTATCTCTACTTTTGCTCCTGCGGTTGTAAATCTCTTTGCAATTTCATCAGCTTCTTCTTTCTTTACCCCTTCTTTAATCAATTGAGCTGTTCCAGCTGCTGCTAAGTCAACCAAGTCTTTTGATTCTTTTAATCCTTTTGCTGTAACATCTCTTACAACTTTAATAACTTCAATCTTTTGAGCTCCAACTTCTTTTAATTCTACATTAAAAGCTGTTTTCTCCTCTACTGGGCCTGCTGCAGGTCCAGCTACAGCTACTGGAGCTGCTGCTGAAACTCCAAACTCTGCTTCCAAAACTTTTACAAGTTCTGCCAGTTCCACAACTGGAAGTTTTTTTATTTCCTCAACCAAATTTTTAAATTTAGCTGGCACTTCTGCTTTTATTTCATCTGTCATTTTTTTTATAAAAATAAATTTTGAGCGAAGGATGTTATTTTCCAAATGCTTTTCGGAAGCCACCGCAGTGGCTGAGAACTGAGTGAAATTTTTACCAACAGGTAAAAATTATCGCGTCATTTGGAAAGTAATATCCTGAGCGAAAAAATTTAATTTACGAGCGATAAATTAATTATTTTGTTGCTATTTTATCTAATACTCTTACAAAACTTGCCATTGGACTGGCGAGCGAACCAACCAATCTACCAAGTAATTCATTTCTTGGTGGAATATTCGCAAGTACCAATACTTTTTCTCTATCAATAAACCTACTTTCAAAAATACCTCCTAAAATCTTAAAATTTTCATTATCTTTTGAAAATTGATTTGAGATTCTAGCAGGTGCTATTTCGTCTTCAATTCCAAAAACCAAAGCTAATTGCCCAGGGATACTCTTTTTCATTACATTCCAAAAAGAAATTCCTGCTTGTCCAAAAGCTACTCTAATTAATGTTTTCTTTCCAATTTTTAAATTACATCCTTCTTCTTTAAGTTTTTTTCTTAAAGTAAACATTTTATCTGATGCTACTTTTGAGAAATCAACAAAAACTATTGATTTTTGATTTACAATCTTTTCTTTTAAACTCTCTAACTGCTTTTTTTTCTGATCTTTATTTAATGCCATTTCGTCATCGCGATACTAATATACTAATTTCATACCAATTATACTAATATTAGTTTCATTGGTATATGTTATTCGTTTCATTGGTATCGCCTTGAAATAAAAAAACTGCGACCTTTTTCGCAGACGAATTTAGTTTGTAGGTAGTAGTGAGTAGGTTGTAGTAGAACAAACTACGCTATTATCTAAAACTTGATCCTATGGCTTGCTTGGAGCAAAACTCCAAATTATTTCGCATATTTGCGAGGCAAAACCGTCTGCGGACTATGTTTATATATTATTCTATTATTTTAAATATGTCAACCTTAAAGTTCTATTATTTTTAAATTAATAATATTTTATTTATAATATTTACCTGTCAGTACAATAATTTTTTGTTTGTAATAATAAATCTAAACTATGACACGAGATGCTGATTTAGTGATTCAAAGATTTCCTGACGTAATATATTAAATTCTGGTGAAAATTTAATACTTTCATTGCGTGGTCGCGTAAATGATATTTTATATTCACCAACAAATTTTTGATCATTTAGAACTAAAACTCGATCAGCAAGAAAAATTGCTTCTTCAATATTGTGCGTTACAAACACAATAGTCTTATTATACTTTGTCCAAATATTCAAAAGCCACTGTTGCATCTTGTCTCTTGTATATGCATCTAATGAACCATATGGCTCATCCATTAACAATACCTCTGAATTATGTGCCAA
Source organism: Candidatus Staskawiczbacteria bacterium RIFOXYD1_FULL_32_13 (assembly GCA_001820485.1). GTDB lineage: Bacteria > Patescibacteriota > Minisyncoccia > Minisyncoccales > Staskawiczbacteraceae > XYB1-FULL-32-11. The sequence goes on along the minus strand of MHPU01000039.1, from coordinate 61,972 downwards.
AGATCGAGCAAGAGCAACACGTTGCATCTGCCCACCTGAGAGCTCAGCGGGGTACTTATCTCTTTTATCCTCAAGTTCTGCTAATTTTAAATGTTCATCAATTATCTTAATTTGCTCTTTGCTATTTTTTCCATCCAGACCAAAAGCTATATTTTCCGAAACAGTGAGCCAGGCAAAAGTGGCATAATTCTGAAACATCATACCAATATTCTTTGGTATAGTAACTTGACCCAAAAATGGAACAAACCCAGCAAGCGCTTTCAAAAAAGTAGTTTTTCCACTTCCAGATTTACCGACTATAGCTACAAATTCACCTTTATTAACATCAAAATTTACGCTCTTTAAAGCGCAAAAATTTTTATAATTAACTGATAAATTTTTTACTAAAATATGGTTCATTTTATTGAAAATTTAATCCAAGGAAAAATTTTATTTGTTGCAAAAACAAACAATTGATCTGTTAGGGCACCAAGCGCACCAAGTACAATTAAAGCTGCTATCATTTCATCAATGCGATACGTTAAACTAGAAATAGAAATTCTATACCCTAATCCACCTGACGCTCCTGAGAGTTCCGAAACAAAAACCATAACAAAAGCTACAGCAATACCTGTTCTTATTCCAGCAATTATAAATGGAATTGCCGAAGGAAAAACGATTTTATGAAATATTTTTATCGAGGACGCTGTGAGAAGTTTTGCACTCCATAAAAATTCTTGTGCTATTCTTCCAACTCCAATATGAGTATTAAGCCAAACAGGAAAAAATACTGCAAATGCAATAGAAAATATTTTTGCCCCGTCATCAATACCAAACCAAATAATTACAAGCGGAATAATTGCTACTGGCGGAAGTGGGCGAAATATTTGGATAATAGGTAAAAAAATATTTTCAAAAATTTTGTTTCTTCCAGTAAACAACCCTATAATAACACCAAACGCTGAGCCTAGGAAAAGTCCTAAGATAAGGCGCCATAAACTATCACGCAAATCTAAAAATATTGTTTTAGATATTATCATTTCCCAGAGCGAAGCAAAAACTTTAGATGGAGGAGGAAAAAGAGTAATACTAACAAAACCACTATGCGAAATCATTTCCCAAAGTATGAGAAGAAAAATAATTGGTAGAATAAACCATAAAAACTTTTTCATGTATAATTATATTTCAACAGCAGAAGGAGAAATTTTCTTTAATGGGATGTCAAAAATTATATCGCGGAAATTTGGTATTACAGTTTCCTTTGTTACTTTTGCAGTATCTATTGCCCATTGTGCCTCTCTATTTAAATATTCTAAAAGTTGTGGCGTTAATGCAATACGGAAATCAAAACTGTTCCAAATTCCATCAATTGTTTCTTTATCAAGTTTGGTATATTTTATAACTATAATTTTTGCTTCTTCTGGATTATCTTTAGTAAATTTTTCTGCTTCAATTAATCCATTCAAAAGTTTTTCAAGAGTCGTAAAGTCTTGTTTTACAGACTCTTTTGCCTCAATAACATATAACTCAGAATATAGGCTTTCATCAGTAAAAGTAATTGCTTTATCGCCTAGCTGTTTCTCCGCAATAAAAGCAAAAGGATCAAAAATGGCTATTGCATCAACGCTTCCACTAATAAGTGCAGCGGGCATATCACCAGGCTTTTGAGCAATTATTTCAACTTGATCTTTAGTAATACCAAGCTTATTTAAAAACTCGTAAGTAAAAAATTCTGGTCCACCGCCAATAGATGTTGAAAGTTTACGTTTTTTGGCTTTAAAGAATTTATCAGCAGTATCCAAGGTATTCTCATTTCTTGCAACAACACGAACCTCATTTTTAGTTTTACCAACAACCTGTGCAGGCACAACAAATTTATTACCAGCCAAAGTTGAAAGCGTTACTGGAACATCACCAGAAATAGAAAAATCAAGTGAACCACCTAAAAATGCAATCAAGGCATCTTTGCCTGCGGCAAATTCTTTTAGCTCAACATTTAAACCTTGTTTTTCAAAAAATCCTTTATCTTTAGCAACCATCACCAAAGCATTGGCAGGTCCAGTTTGTATACCAACAGTTACATGTTGCAGGCCAGTTTGTTCTGGTTTTTGAAACATGAAAAGCGCCGTAATAATAAAAATGATGATAATACCAATCACAATCCAAATATTTTTATTTTGCATAATTTTATAAATAGACCTGTTGTTAGATAAGACGAGTAAGCGAAATGCAGAAATTTTGTACGAAAATTTAGAAAAATGAGAAAGTTTGCCTTTAGGCAAGCCGACGAATTTTTATAAATTTGCAGTCAAAATTTCAAATTTAGGCACGAGTCTTATTTAGCAACAGGTCTAACAGTTAATTATTATCTCTTGCTTTTTTATTATATATGATGTATTATTAAATTGTAAATATGTCGTCGCCAAGCGACAAATATAATAACAAATGAATTAAAATTTTATGATTAACTCAATATTAAAAGAAATCGGCTTTTCAGATAATTGTATAAGAATATATACCAGACTTTTAGAAACTGGCTATTCCTCTGCTCGCCAATTAGCAGAAAACCTAAATATGCCAAGACCAACTATTTATGATAATTTAAGATTATTAATTGATAGTGGCCTTGTAACGGAAAAGATAGAAGATAACAAAAAATTATTTGGTGCCGATGATGTAAAAAACCTGCAACATTTGATACATACAAAAATAGATGATTTAAAGAAAAAAGATAAAATGATTACTGATATTCTTCCAACTTTAAATCTAAATATTAAAGCACTAGAACCAAAAATTAAGTTTTATTCTGGCACAACAGGAATCAAGCAAGTCCTTAAAGATATGCTTTGGTATAAAGATATTGAATCGTTATCTATGTGGCCAATTAGTGAAATGGTAAAAATTCTAGGTAAAGAATATCATGAAGATTTAAATCGTAGAAGAATCAGGCAAAACATTTCAGTTAAAGCCATCTGGCCAAACGACAATGTGATTGATGCAAAAATAAATACATTTTTAGGGGTTGGCAAAAAACACAAAAGAAAATTACGACTAGCTCCAAGAAGTATGACCTGGAATATGGGCTATTGGCTTTATGCAGACAAAGTAGCTTTTGTTTCTTCAAAAAATGAAGGTTTTGGATTTCTTATCCATAGCCAAGAGTTTTCTGATTTAATTAGAGTACAGTTTGAGCAAATCTGGAAAATATCAAAACCAATAAAACTTCCATCAAAATATTCTAGCGAATTTTTAAAAACAGTTTAAATATTTAGAAAATCAAAAAAGCACCAATTAAGTGCTTTTTGTTTATGTTATATAATAATCATAATTATTTTTTAATCAATGTGCCAAAATTTAACATTTTCCTTAATTTTCTTATCAGAACCTAAAATTCTAAAATGTAAAAAATCTTTTAAATCACTTACAAATAATCCAAGCCCAAAAGAAAATATTTGCAACCAAAATTCATGAAAAAAATAGAAACTAATAATCATTAGTAAAAACCCATATATCCAATGATGAGGCGTCCACCAAGGATCTCTCATCAAAAAATTTAAATGATTATCTCCCCATCTTCCAATAACATATCCCAGAAAACCAAATATTAAAAAAATTGAATCTGAAGTTAAATTTAGAATCATTTTTTTATCTTAAATACTTTGCGCGAGCAATGTTATGTTCATCTAATGTTTTGCTAAAAATTGTTTTGCCATCTTTTGTAGACAAATAATAAAAATAATTACTTTCTGTAGGATAAATAACAGCTTTTATTGAATCAAGGCCAGGGTTTGAAATAGGGCCCAAAGGCAAACCTGCATATTTGTAAGTATTATATGGCGAATCTATTTTTGTATCTATAATTAAGGCCCCTGGATGATTTTTACCTGTAATATAATTTATTGTAGAATCAACCTGCAAGGGCATACCACTCTCAAGTCTATTATTTAAAATCCCAGCTACTATTTTTTTATCTTCAATAGTTATTACTTCTTTTTCTATTATAGAAGCTAAAACAACTACATCAAAAATATTTCTTTTTTGTTTTATTATTTCTTCTTGTAATTTATAATCTAATTTTTTTCCAAAATTTACTAAAGTTTTTTTAATAATTTGTTCACAACTTTCGCCAGTTAATATTTCATAAGTATCTGGGAAAATATATCCTTCTAAATCTACATTTTTTGGCTTATCCTCTAAAAATATAAATTCATTACTAAAATCTCTCGCAACAATTTCTAGGAAATCTTCTTTATTGCAAACTTTCTTCTCGAATAAATAATTTTGGATGTCATTTAAATTCCACCCCTCAATAATTGTAATTTCATCTTTAATAACATCTCCTAAAACAAATTTCTCTACAATTTGGGCTACAGACATATTAGAACCTAAAACATAATTTCCTGCTTGAATTTTACCATGATTCCCTGAGAAGATAACATAAAATCTAAAAAATAAATTACTTTTTATAATATCTTGCTTTTGCAATTCAACAGCAATCTCATCATCCCCAAGGCCCCTTTCCGCTTTATAATTTATTATTTTTCCTGTAAATAAATCATTTGGAATATAAATTTCATACCAAAACAAAATCACTGCAAAAAATATTACAAACAATAATCCATAAAATATTTTAGAAATTTTATTCATTATAATAGTTTTCCTTGTTTTAATAATCTACTTAATTCAATTGCCTTTTTCTTTCCCTCTAAAGTTAGTATAAAAAAGGTTTTTGGCTCTCCAATTATTAAGCGCTGATTTCTTAAAAATCTTAATGGCCTATCTAATTTTCTTGAATCTGGCCAAATTGGATATCTTTGAAATTCTATTGATTCTGGAAATAATGTAAAACATTCTTTTAGCAATCTATCAAAACTACACTCTTCATTATTTGAAACTATTGAATGTATGCAATACAGAATCAAATCATTAATCGGTAAATTGGGACTCTTTTCATTTTTACTTAACATTTTATAAAATTAGCGGGGACTAAGGGAATCGAACCCCTATCTACTGTTTTGGAGACAGTCATTTTACCACTAAACTAAGTCCCCCGTTTCTTAATTAAAATATAACACAAAATTTTTAATTTTTCAATCTTAAAAACAAAAACACTTCTACGCATAGATGTATAGAAGTGTTTTACCACACAATAATTATTATAAATTATCCTTTCTTGCTCTCCTTATGCAGTGAATGTTCTGCTCGCCTTTTATAATGTTATCAGGCAATTCAAACGGGACTTTCATTTTTATAACAACAGATCCATCCTTTAAAATATTTATTTCTTCAACCCACCTTCTTGTAATATATCTCTTTAGTTCAAAATCCGGATTATTAAGTTTACCACGATATATATTGCATATTCTCTCAATTTCTGTTTCTAAAACTTCCATATTATAGAAATCTGTCATTTTCTTTTTATTTTCCAATATTTGATTATCTAAACTCGCTTCCCTATCCTCAAAATCTTTCAATTTATTTTTAATATCTTGTTTTGTCGCTTCTGATATTTGTGTTTCAGAATATAATTCAAATAACTTATTTTTTTTATTTTTAATTAAACTCTTTTCGTTTATCAATATATCGCACCTCTTTTGATTGCTTACCTTATCTTTTTCTCGACGGTCTTTTGAAAATTTTATCTTTTCCTTTATTAGTTTCTCATTTTCAATCAAACCTTTCACATAATTCCAAACCTCGCCATCTAATTTCCTACTTGATATTGACCTTGCCTTACAAAACGGATCATTAAAATTAGAAAATCGCCTTTGAGGACAAGCATAAAGTTGATAGTGCTTATTTTGAATTTTAGTTCCATAAATTCTCCCACAATAAATACACCTTACCAAACCCTGACATAAAAATTCATATTTAGATTGTCTTATTCTCATATCTTTTCTTCCTCTTTTTTTAATTACATTTTGCACTTCCCGAAATATAGCCTCGTCAATAATTGGCTCAATTTTTATCAATTTATATTCCGATTTTGGGTTCTTTTTCCTTCCGGATAATTTATATTTCCTAACCTTATGAATATGATATTTTGCTTCGCAAGCACGACTTTTCCCATAATAAAAATTACCTATATTACTTTCGCTTGTTAAAATTTTCCTAACCGTTGAAGCGTGAAAAAACTTTCCATTCCTTGCTTTAATTCCCATATCGTATAATCTTTTGGCTACCAAAAAAATGCTTTCTAATTCTAAATACCATTTATAAATTTTGTTGATAATTTCAATTTCTGCTTCATTTCGTTCAAAACGACCGTCAACTCCTTTTTCTCTATCTCTTTTGATATATTTCCTACCATATGGCGGAGTGCAACCGATAAGCCTACCTGCGTTCAACATTGTTCTCTTTCCAGCCATTGATCGTTCTTTAAATCTTTTAAGTTCTTCTTTCGCCGCCCAAGACATAACAGCCACCAAGAGTTGCCAAATCCCTTCGTTTGAGGTATCAAGCCAAGACTCCTGATATGATTTAATAGCAACACCAACATCCTTTAACCTCTCAATATGAGTTAATGTTGCCTTTATTCCTTCTCTTGAAAATCTATCTAATGCCCATATAAAAAGTATTTTGAATTTCCCCGCTTCTGCATCGTTTATCATTCTTTGAAATTCTTTTCTGTCCGAATATTGACCGGACTCCCTATCTACATAAGTTTCAAATACTTTGCAATGCAAAGCGTCTGCAAGTTTTTTTAAATCTGCTATTTGATTTTCCGGGTGTTGATCTTCTGTGCTGACCCTTAAATAAATTCCACTAATTGTTTCCATAATTAAATTAAAACTTTTTTATTTTGCCACCTTAAAAGGTAGCCCGACTTTTTTCTACGACCCTTATCTTTTGATCCAAATCTACGACCTAATAATTTGCCATTTGCCTTTGCTCGCACAAGCCCTGCTTTGGTTCTTTCTGATATTCTTTCTCTTTCCTGTTTTGCTACCCAACTGAATATGGCTATTAAAAGTTGCCCCATTCCATTATCTGAAGTATCAAGCCAACTCTCCTGCAAACTCTTCAAAGCCACTCCGGATCTTTTTAACTCTTCTAAATAATGCAAAGTATTACTAATCCCCTCTCTTGAAAATCTGTCCAAACTCCAAACTAAAATTGTGCCAAATTTTCTTTCCCTTGCGTCTTTTAACATTTCTTGAAACTTTGGTCTATTTGAATTTCCACCCGAAGCCATATCAACATATTCCCCAACAATTTCTAATCCCAATAATCCAGCGAAATTCTTTAACGGCTCTTTTTGATTTTCGGGATTTTGACTTTCGTCATTTTTTGACACTCTCGTATAAAGAACACATTTATTGTTTTGCATATTTTTACAAACCAAAAGGGGCTGAAAAGCGAAGGGTTAATTGTTAAGGTTAACCGGCTTTCAGCCCCTGTTGATATTCTATTTTTAATAAATAAAATTCCCCACGCTAAACCCGATTAACCTTAACAACTTAATCATAACAAATTATAAATGTGCGTGTCAAGTTTTGCTTTTACTTTGTAAACAAAGCGGTCGTTTATTTGTTTCTGATTTCTCCTTTACAAATCTATTATTTTTTATGGGGGCTTTTGTTTACCTGTTAATTTTTTATATATTTCTGGGTTTACTTTTGAACCTTCAAAATCAATAACTTCGTTTATAAAATCAGCGAAATCAACATACTTATCAGTCAACTGAATAATTATTTTCATTCCTTTCGTTATAGGTTTTGGGGATTGCATAATTTCTTTGATTTCTTCTATATTCATTTTCAATTAACAATTTTTGTTATTTTTTTTCTTCAAGTATTTTCTCAATCTCTTCAAGCCTTTTTTCCAAATCAGAAGTTTCTAAAGCTTTAATCAGCTGACCACTCCCATAAAAAGTGCAATTCGCAACTCTTACATCAATCAGTCCGGTTCTCAATTCATTTACTGTTTTAACAATTAAATCAACAACATCTTTTGAGTTCTCAACCCTAATCAAATCTAAACTATGAGTTTCTTTTTTATTTCCCTTTCCGCCCTTAATAACTGCCTCTTTTCTTAAATCTTTTGTTTCCGGATTATGTGTAAAGCAAAACTCACTATTCTCCATAGCCCAAGCACCGCAGAGCTTACCATTCGGTTTTATAAAACTACATTGTTTTGAGTTTTTGTTCTTTCTCATATTTGTTTGGGTTTGCTATTTTTTAGATTTTCCCATTTACTATCATCTAAAATTATTATGGGATTATTTTTTGGATATTTAACTAAATTTTCTTTTATAAGCTTCTTACCTTCTTCACTATCAGAACTAATTGTTCTTCCATATTCTCCATTGATAACTTCTTTTATAGTCCACGGCTCGTCCTCACTCTGAACAGATGAAAATTCATATCTTGGTCTAAGATCCTCCAAGATGCTTTCCATTTTTTTAATTCTGTTTTTAATGTTTATCATAATCTATTTTCGGTTTAGAATTTTCTATTGTTTTTCGCCATCTTTTTACAATAAGTATCGGAACTTCCGGATATTCCACTAAAGAATTTTTAACTAATTCCTGACCCTCCTTACTTGATCCTTTAATTATTCTCTCTGTTTTCCTATTTTTAGTTTCAATAATATCAAGTGGATTAACTCCATCACTAACAGCAAAATAGACATATTTGGGTTCTAAATTCTTAAAAATCTTTTCTATCTTTTTAATTCTTAATTTGTTAATAGACATAAGTTCTAATAAGTTAAGCTTGTAGGGGTAAGTTAATCATTGCCCATTTTTCTCTCCCAAAGACTTAATATAATCTTCATCAACTTTCTTCCAACAATTATTTGTATTGTTTATTGCTTCGCAAATTGCTCTTATCACTAAATCAAATCTTGCCCCCCACAACTCCTCTTCATCACAACCGCATACCAAAAGCCTGTTTAACTCAATATCAGTTAACTCTCTCCCAAAATTATCTAATGCCCTACACTGAATTTCTTCCACGCGAATTGCATCAATTATTATTTTATCTCTGCAATTAGTTAATTTATTTTCTCTATTTTCCATAAATTCATAGGATTTATTCATAATTATTGATTTTGAAAAAGCGATAATTATTTAAGAAAACCTATATTTAGTTTTTAATTTTTATTTAGCTTAAAATATTTTTTTATTATTTTATCTACAAATTTTGAAATCGTCATTCCGCATTCAATAGATCTTAACTTCACTTCTTTATGCAAATCAGCAGATATTCTTATCTGTTTTGTTTCTCTTTTAAATTTTTGTAAATTTGTTGACATAATTACTTGCTTTAGTGTTTTGCTTTTTCCCCTCCCTCCCTCGCTCCCTCAACCCGAATATTAGTATATAAGTAAGATATTTCCTGCAAAAATTTTTTTTGCGAAAAATCTTTATATTCGGTATATCGGTCGCTTCGGTCGGTCGTCCATAATCTCTACCGAACTTATTTATAGTCGTTATTCGGTCAGCAGTATGGATCTGCCCTTCCCCAACTTGTGAAATTTTGTTTCACTGGTTTATTTTCTTATAAAAACAAACCGCTAAAACAAATTTCTAATAATTATAATTTGAGAACAACTTTTCGTATTTTCTTGTCAAGACGATTTATGACATACTTTTGGCACACCTATCTCTTTTCCCCTTGCTATAAATGATATTTGCTTAAATCTATAAGGGGAATTTACCCTTCTATGCATTACCACTCGCCAACATTATTGCATAATTGATAACTTCGTTTCTATCTTCCATTACATAATCATCTTGATCTATAAGTTTTCCGAACCATTTTCTAATCAATCTTGGGTGTAATGAGTTTCTTCCCTTAATGGTTTTGTGAAAACAAACAAGCGAAGACCAATAAGGATTTAACCTTCGAATTTCACTAAACTCATATTTTGGAAATTGTCCTGTGTATTTCATATATATATTTTTTAATTTATTATAATAAACTGACGATTATTAAAAACGGAAAATATGTGATATTTTTGCGAAAAAAATGTAAAATGCCGATAGAACAATACGGAAAATATGTGACAAAAATAAAAAACCACCTTCAAAAGGTGGCGTTCGCTACGATTATTGTTATATTAAATTCTTATCATATAGCCAAACCTACAAACAAATATGTTTTCATTTTTATGAATTTTTCCTATTATCTCTAATTTCTTTTTGATGTTTCTCATAATAAAACCAATTTCTCTGTCATTTTTTCCTTTATCCTCATCCAGACCCAAAACATTACTATTTATATCTGAATAGCTAATTATTATTTCCGGTTTTTCCATAAGTGCCTTTAATAATTTATATTCGTCACTCTCGGGCTTAAAAAATGTATTCGTTCTCGCATAACAACAATCACCAGTATTTATATTTAATTTTATTTTTCCACAAATCAAATATTGTGATCTTTCGTTAATTTTCTCAAACAATTTTTTTATCTTATTAACGCTGTTTATAAAAAACTCTAAATTATCTCTTTTTTGCTCATATTCAATGCTTTCATTCCTAAAATCCCTCTCAACCGAATTTGGATCTCTCGGTTTTATTGATATCCCCTCATATTCACGACGCATTGGAGGAACAGGGAAATTACATCTTATTATGCCGTCTTCTTCTCTAAAAATTTTTTCGCATAAATTTATCACACGTTGAGCCGGAATATTGTTAAAATCAGATATTGGAATTGATACTCTATTTTCTTTTACACCCAAAAAATCACACTGCTTCAGAACGGTTTCTAAAATTGTCTTTATATCCTCGCAATCTTCTTTTGATAACTCCTCTAAATCAATCATATTATTATCTTATAACTTCTTAATTATTTATTTTAACAAAAAATGCCCCTTCGGGCAATATAATAAAACCTTACTATTATTTAATTTATGACTTTTTTATCTTACTGCTGGGTTTCATTCTGCAATAAATTTTTTCAAGCACACTAAGGTAATTTACGATACCAATTAATATTTTCCCTGCTTCGTCAAAATTTAACTCTTTACCGCAATCTTTTTTTACAGCCTCTTGAAATTTTTTTATAGTTTCTTTTTTAATCATTTTTTATTTTCATTTATATTATCAATAAATTTTCTCTTCCCTTATTGGATATTTTATATTTTTATTTTCATTCTCTTTTTTAATTGCTTCATCAAGCCACTCTTTTCTGACCGGACGATAAACATTATCAAAAAATGTAAGTAAATTTATAGCAAGTTCTACTGCTCTCTCATTTGAAATTTCTTCCTTATATTCCTCCTGCAATATTTTCTTAAAATCTTCTAACGCTTTTTCTGAAAGCATATTTTTATATTTTAATTTTTATCTATTCCCCAAAGAGCTTTTTGATATTCTTCAGCATCTTCTTTGCGAGCAAAAAATCTACCAGTGCCATTTCCATTTTTATCAACAACCTCATAACCAGTAAATTCCAAAGGTTGTCCTGTTTTAGCTTTCATAAGTTTTTCCACCTCTATATCTTCTCCTTGCCATTGTAATTGTTTTGCTATTATAAGGGTAATAGCTTGTATATGCTCTCTTAAATAATCGTGATTTTTCCAATTATCTTTTTTCAAAGCCCATTTTATAAAATCTTCCGGATCATCATATTTATTCTGTTCAAGAATATCAAGAATATCAAAAATATGTTTTTCAAGATATTCTGAATGATTATCATAATCGTCCTTTATTTTATACTTTCCGTGTTTTTGTTTGTTGCGTTGCATTATATCCATAAGATAAGGGATATAATCAAAAAAATCTCTTGTTAATTCGTTGCAATTAGGACATCTAAAATTTTTATGAAACGCAAAAAACTCTGCTGAACATTTTATACATTTTGTAATTGGTGGCGGATTATTTTTCGCTTGCTGACTTTCTTGAACCTTTGATTGTTCCTCCATTTTTCCATTATTTTTAATTAAATTATTTAAGTATTGTTTAACATCTTTTGCAACATCTCCCTGCCAACTTTTAGCATTTGCTAAAAAATATGAGATAATTTCAACTCCTGTTTCATTATTAAAACTTTCATTTATATTATCAAGCTGAAACATTGCCTCAACATAACGATAAGCATTCAGTGGCATATTATTCCAGTTTCTATAAATTAAATCAGAAATTTGACTTAATCTCATATTTTTAAGATCATATTCATCAATCTCAAATTCTGCTTCGTCGTCATTAAAAAAATAACTGCATTTCCCACACCACCAAGTTTTATTTTCTCGCTCACTTGCATCTAACCCAAGCAACTCGCACATATCTTCTGCATTATTTATTTCTTCCTGCACTGCATTACATTTTGGACATTTAATTGGTTTCATAAATTTTTAACGCGGTATCCATTTACTATTATCTGAAAAATATTCGCAAGTTCCAGTTATTTCATTGCACCTATGCCATACACCATAATCTATTATGAAATAATACTTCGGACACAAAATATAAAAAACTACTGCAACTACCACAAAAACAACAATCCATATTAAATATTTTTTTATATTTTCTTCCATAACTTTTATTTAAAAACTATTGACTGATCTAATATCCTCGCAAGAGTTTCTACTTCTCCCGATATTGCATATGTTGGTATTCCCAAATAGCAATTATCTTTTAATAATATTGCTACGCCACCGGAATTACCGTGTTCAACCTTTGCATCAGTAATATAATAGTCCCCTTCATAACCAGAAATAATTCCTTTTGTAACTGTAATATCTACTTTTGACCCTATTCCAGGATAACCGATAATTGCCACAGCATCTCCTATAAGAGCCTTATTTTTGCATCTTAGAAAATCAACAGCAGAAAGATTTTTAATATAATCTGTTGGATATTCTATCTTCAATCCACCTAAATCGTTTGTTGAGGATCCTTTAAATGAACTTTGATAAACTTTAAATGCATAATTTCCATTCGGGAGTGTAATATCACAAAAATCTGCTCCATACTTTTCCCCATTTCTTAATGCATCAAAACTACTCTCTAAAACGTGCCTATTGGTAATGACATAAATACTTCCACTTAATTGAACCAATACTCCCGACCCAGTAGAAGTAGCAAGAGTTTCTCCTGTTGAACTATAAATCCATTTGCAAGATATGTAAGCTATTATCGGTCTCCATTGCGATACAATCGTAGATAGACTTTCTTCTGTTCCGGCTTTTTGAACATCTTTAACAATAATTTCCTTGTTTATCGGATTATTTTTTATCTGATTTTTGACTTCGTCCATCTTTTGCTGACTTTCAATTTTGAACGCTTCAAACTCTTTTTTCGCCTCCTCTAACTTTCTATTTTGATCTTCTACAAAAGACTGAGATTGTTTTTTTACAATATCTTCATTATAAATATAATTTTTATATTGAATAAAACCAATTATAAAAATAAATATAACAAAAACGCCCAATACAATCATTCCTGTTATTTTAATTATTTTTACATTTTTTATAAACATAAAATTATTAAATATTCTTTACTTTATTCCTTTCTCCAATATTAACACTCGCAATAATTGCAGAAATGACCAGACAAATCACAATATATAACTGCAAAATAATATAAGCCCAACAAGGCAACTGTATAATAACTTTATCTTCAGATACTGGTATTGGCGTACAATATCCTGAAATCCCAGAAAGTGCTGAAAAAATAAACCACCCCGCAAGCAACCAACATAATAATCTGTTTGGACTTAAAAACAGCCCAATATAAAAACAAGACCAAAGTCCTCCTGCGATAATTGACAAAATAAAAAAAGCCGGAAAAATTGCTGGAATTAAAAAATACCATTTCAACTGACTCAAAAAATAATATAGAAATGTAATTCCAATGTAAACTATAAATGTGGATGACCAATAAACTATAAAACTAACGGGTATAAATAATATCCATCTTGCGACTTGAGTTAATTTTTTATTTATAAAATTATTTATGGAATTCATATATCACATAACACAAAACCCGCCACAGAAGGGTGAGTCTTGCGACTCATATACAAGTTTCCCTGTATAACGTTGAACACGACCCCCGAATGACGGGTTTAATGTGTTCAACGATTTTATGCCATACCTTATAATTTCTTATAAGGGTTAGGCACGAATTATTAAGTTTTCAACTTTATAATACTACTTTCAGAAAAACAATCAAGGCAAACTTTCACAAACAAGCCCGTCTTTATCTGCATCAAGTTTGTGAATATCATTATTTACTCCTCCACAAAAATCAAATACTTGTTGAGCTTCTTTTTGTCTCTTAAAATCTGTGCAGTTATAAGTATTTGACGAACAGTTAATTTTGCTTGTATCTGCTGGTTGGCTTGTTATTATTTGAACAGGAGTTTGCACTTTTGTTTGGTCACAAACATTATCAGCCCACAATCCTTTTTTTGATGTTCTTGCACTTATTTCTGCTTGTTTGAATTCTGCTTGATATTTGTAAATAGTATCGTAGGTATATTCAAAAGCATAACCCTCACTTATCATAAGTTTATTAAAAAATGTTCCGTCTTCCAACCACACATAACGCAAAAGTCTTTGATATTTATCTCTTTCTCCTTGCGTTGCATCGCCTTCTAAACGAACCTTTTTATTTGTTAGCAACTGCTTTGCTTTATCAGATGCTTCTTTACCAAAACATATCACTGCCTTTCTTGGATCAACTGTTTCCGGAGTATTTATCCCAATTAGCCTTAATGTTTCCACTTTGCCATTTATATTTACATTGATGGTGTCGCCATCAACAACTTTTACAACCTCATAAAGTTCTTTATCAGAATTATCAATTAACTCCTCTTCATCATTATCAATTATTTCTTCTGCCTGTTGCGAGTTTGCTAAATTACCTTTCTCTATTATTGCTTTCTTTTCAGATCTATTGTTAATCAAACTCAATAATACCATTGCAACCACAATCCAAAACCACCACTTTTTATGTAATTTATTTTCGCTCTTATTTTCCGGTGTTTTATAATCCATTTTATAAATTACTTTTATTTATAATTTCCTTTAATCCCCAAAACATATCACTGCCTTTCTCTATGAGCAAACCTATTAACGCCTCAACTTTTTCTTTTACTTCGCTGTCTGAATTATTATAAATATATTTTAACGCTTCCTTGATCTCATTATCAGTGCTAAACATAGGAACACGGCGATGCTGATTAAGATTATTATCTTTATCAAGAAAATAATTTTTTATAATCTGCAATGTTTTTTCCTTATTTTTTTCAGCAAACTTCAATAAACGCTCGATTATTCCATAGTCCCAATCAATATCTCCGTCAGATTGCTCCATTGTTTCGGCAATTTTATCTGCCAATAAATTATCATCTATAATTTCCTTTTTTGGATTTACCCAAAAACCAAAGCCAGACAAAATCTTCGGATTTAATTTTTTGTTCAATGCCCAATTCCAAAACTCAATCATCTTATTCCTATCAAATTTGTCCTCTTCTCCATATTCAAAATTATTCCTTGAAAAACATTTTTGACCTATAAAAGATATGAATTCTTCTTGTCTTTTTGTATTCTCAGCTTTCCAAAACTCTTCAAACAGCGGATCTCCTATCTTCAAATCTAAATAGATAAAAGCAAGAGCCAAATGTATTGCCAACGCTTCATCTAACCCTTTATAGTATTTTCTTTTGGTATATTCTTCCGGATTAAAATTTATAGCATTAACATAATATTCCTTTAATTCATTGAATAATTCTCCATACAAGGAACTTGATAAATATCCTTCCCAAGTTGCTAAATAAACATCTTTTTTATCAGAATTTTTTATAGTAAAAATATCTGAAAATAAACCTTTCACAAAATCCTTATCTCTAAAATATAATGTTGCCAAGTATCTGCCTATTACAAACCTTACTGCAAGAGAATTGTCTTTGAGTGTTTTTTTGAAAATACTTTTTACATCATCACTTAAAACATTACCATCGTTTTCTGTAAAAACAACGAGTAATTCATATGCCCTCCCTCTTACAGAATTTATTGCAACTGTGTATAATTCTCCGTATTCCGGTTTTTCTTCTTCTGCCGAAAGGCTTTGCGTAATTGTTAAAAGATAAGCTATGCAGTTTTTTATAAATTCTTTGTGGTCACTATGTATTTCTTTTCTTGTTTCTTTATTTTCCGTTGTATATAGCAATATGTCCGTCATTGTCCTACAAACAGTTATCCAATCTGCAAGCCAACCATTCTCACTTTTCTCTGCAATAAATGCTTCTTTTTTACCGCTACTTATAATTATTTTAAAAAAATCAAAAATTTGTTTTATTTGCTCAGGCTTTAATTGTTGTTTGTTTCTTAATATATCATCAATCCCACGCAAAATAGAATAAACATAATGAGAGTGCATTTTCTCCCTATCAAAAAACTTATTTATATTTTCAAGATATTCTGTTGTTCTCACTTTTATGTCCTCTTTCAAGGCATCACCTAATCCCTCTGCATTTCGCGGGCGTAAAAAATCATCATTTTTATAAAGATCTGCAATTTTTTTAACAGTCCACTCTGATTTAAGATTTACCGCTATTTGATCTGGCGAGAAACCCGCTAATTCAAATGGTGACCTGTCTATCACAGTTCCTCCTCTTGTTTCGCCTATTACAGGCTCTGGTTCATAATCTTTTTTAGGTTTTTTGCCAAACACTTGCTCACATTTATTTTCATATTCTTTATTCAAAAGACCAATAGAATATATCACAGACAAGATTTCCCAACCCGTTCTTCTGTGCCAAACTTCCTTATCATTTTCTTTTTCTGCATCTTTTTTAGAAAAAAACTCGAAAACTTTATCAATGTATTTTTGCCTATCTGTTTTTTCTAATACATAAAAAGCAGTTCCAAGTGTTTTTTTATACTCTGTTCCGCCTTCAATTTGGTAATAATCGTCAATAAATACTCTAAAAAATGCTTCTTTAAGTTCTCTCTTGAATACTTCCGGACATTGTGATAAAGCAAATAATTTTATTCGCCAAGATGAACGGCAAGATGATAGGTTATTTATGTGTTCAAACATTTTTCTTGCTTTTTTCTCATCGCCACAATTATTGCCAATAGTTCTCTCAATTAACTTCTTGATTGTGGCAACTAAATTTTTAACATCCTGTCTATAAGAAATTCCACCACTTTCCTCAACTTCAAGAGTAAAAATATCAACATCAAGCAAAGAAAATAAATCTTGATAATCAAAAACTTTTTCATTATTTACGCCTCCCAATTTTACAATTTCTGATAGTTTTTCAACAGTTAAAATTAAAGCACTCTCTGTATGTTCATCATTATCTATGTCTGCCAAAGCACTAAAAACACCAGAGGCATCTAAATCAGCTATATAAAAAGGATTGTCTTCGCCAAAACTTTCTGTGTCGTTTTTAATTTCTTTTTTAATTGAAAGCAGTGATTTTGCTAAACCCAACAATGCCTTGTATTCTTTGGCTTTCTCAATATTTTTGATAATTTCCATAAATTCATATCCTGATTTCCTAAAATTATATGCGTGCATTAAATAAATCCACTTACCAATTCTGCCACCCTCAACTAATTCTCCAACCTTATCTACAGGCAAAGACCTTGCGATCCACAAGAAACGATCAACAACTTCCGGATTAAAATTTTGCCCTGAAATCTCTATTGACTTTATAATCTCAATAACCTCTACAGGTTTCTTCTCGGTAACTTTTACCAAATAATTTAATTCAGGCATACGGAACGAATATTGATTTGAGTTTTCTGCCTTCTTTTTTATATTGTCTAAAAAGCCATTTTTCCAAAGCCAACTCAACCAATTTTCATCGGCCTGATAAAAGAAAAATCTTTTAGCATCATAATTCAACGAAAAAAGTAAACGCAAATAAGGTGCATCTTTATTTCTTTCTTTAATGAATAAATCAATATTTTCGTGAATTTTTAAAGGATCAAGCGAAGACTCTCTCAAAACATTTTCAAATATCCGAACAAGGTCAATAAAATTATCATTGGTTGGGAAATTCTTCTCATCAACAATTATCCCTAACTGCCTAAAAATTTTGATTGTATCTTTTCTGCTATCCTTTTTCGCAAAATGATGAGAAATTTTGGTAAATGCCAAATAAATTTTATATAAGGTGTTTGCAATAATTTCTGCTCTCTTTTGTTCGTGCAAAACTTGTAGAACATATTCTATCTTCTTTTTATTTTGGCTATTTATTTTATAATTAACAATTCTTTCAATTGCTTTATTTCTAATTCCAAGCTTATGAAGCCAACCATAGGAAAATGATTTAATTTTAAAAAAAACACCTTTATCTCTTTTACCGCCCAACCAATAAAATATCTCCCTGTACGAGTGAGCGGACTGTGCCATCCAATCAGGATTTTTTTCTTTATTGTGAATTGCAATTAAAGCACCTATAATTAAATTTGAAGGAATAACCGCATCTGAACATATCTTTTCCTTTTCATTAAGACGATCTAAATAATCACAAATCCATTTCTGATGTGGCTTGATTTCAAATGTTTCATTTATATTTGGATTTAATCCTTTTTCATCCATATTTTTAGTAATTTAAACACTCTTAGCTTTACTTATTCTATTCCAAACAAGACGACAAACGGAACGATAAACTTCTTTACGTTCATCATTATTAAGTCCCAAAGCATCAAAAACTATATTGTCTAACTCTGCCCTATCCGGTAACGGTTTTGGTTCTTGCTCTTCAATGGGGGTTTCCGATTTTGGATCAATTCCACACTCCTCGAAAATTGAATAAATTTCCCGATTAAAAAACGGTTCTACTTTATAGTTTGGTATTATTTCAGGGTCAATAATGATTGATTTTTTGATATAAATCGGATTTTGCTTTATCGCCCCTTCTCCTAAATTTGCTATACCCATTAGTTCCATATTTATCATATTATATGTTGAATTTAAGGAAACAAGTAAAGAATTTCCAAAATCTTTTTTTGGATAAATTCCAACCAAATTAGCGTCATTTAGAATAAAGTTATTTTTGAAAAAAATAAGCCTAATATTATTTATCATTGGATATGAACAAAAAGCAAACTCTTGGATTGATGCTTCCCACCAAAATTTACGCGAAGAAACGCTTGGAACATTTTTCCAATAAACGCCCTCTTTGGTTTTTTGCTTTTCTCCCCATTCAATATACTTCAACGCATTTGTTCCATTTAACTCTTCTTTACTTTTATTACAAATAAAAATTTTGTATTTTAAATCTTTAGGAT
This sequence comes from Candidatus Staskawiczbacteria bacterium RIFOXYD1_FULL_32_13, assembly GCA_001820485.1. Classification (GTDB taxonomy): domain Bacteria; phylum Patescibacteriota; class Minisyncoccia; order Minisyncoccales; family Staskawiczbacteraceae; genus XYB1-FULL-32-11. Next base: position 42,790 of record MHPU01000039.1, on the reverse strand, counting down.
CAACCAAGATGCTTCTACATTCACGAGGACTTTTAATGACAGGTTTTAAAAAATCCTTTTCAATCCCCCATTTTTTGATTGCTTCATCATCAAGATAAAAAAATTCATTTACTCCTGTTTTAATTCCAAAGCTCACTTTTGCGATATCGCCAAGTTTTACTAACTTATCTTTTCCTTTCTCTAAAATTGTAAAGAAAATATCCGGAGCACGGAGATATTTACCTCCCCACTTATCACCAATGTATTTTCCAGATTTTAATTTTTCCTGATTTTCATTCTCATATTCTGTGCCAAAATCTATTAAATCTTTTACTGATATTGGATAAACTCTAAAACCATCATTCGCCAAAACCTTTTTTGTATTCTCAACTATAAGTAAATCTTCAGTAAACATTATCTCTTCAAATGGTCTTTTGTAAGCAACAAATTTTACCAAATGATTTTCATCAACTTTTTTTTGCGGTGCGTGAACAATAGAAATTATAGTATTAACATCAGCTACTTCAAAACTTCTTTTTGCGTGATTATCAATTATTAAATCAACCGGGCATCTTTTTAATAAAAACTCTTGAAGCCAAGCACCATAACCAACATCTAACCACGAATTAGAACAAATAAAAGTATGCACTCCCAACGGGTTTAAAAGTCGCAGTCCACGAATATAAAAATAAGTGTATAAATCGGATTGAGCGTTAATCTTTGTCTTTGCTAAAAAATCATCTGGAAAATCCATTTTTACCATTTCAGAAAGAAGGTTTTTGTATATTTTTTTATCTTTTATCTTTTCTGTTGGATCTGAAATACTCTCTTGTCTAACATATGGTGGATTTCCAATAATAATATCAAATCCGCCTTTTTCTGCAAAAACTTCGGCAAACTCTATACTCCAAACCAAAGGCTTTTCTCCTTTTGATAAAATTGCTTTTTGTTCTTTTAAATCCTCTAATTCCAATTTTATTTTTTCTATTTTATCTTTATCTAATTCAAGTTCTGTTTGATCTGGCTCTGTCATATCTGAAAACATTGAAGCGGTTTTTTTGGATTTGTAGTTTTTAAAACTATTTAATTGATTTTGTTTTTCATCAATTTCAATATTTATAATATCATCATAAATTTGTTTTTCCTTTTGCCTCAACTCCCAATCTGAAACTGTTGCTTTGTTATTGTAGTATTCTGTTTTTAAACTTTTTAATTGAGTTATCTTTGCTTTTATAGAATTATTTTGTATTTGTATGTGTCCGGTAATTGGAAATAACTTTGAACCAACCCTTTGAACAAGGCTATCGCCTTTCCTTACTTTAAAATCTAAACTTGGTAAAATTGCTTCCATTGAATTTTTAAAATCATCTGGAGCTTCAACAAATAATGATAACCATAAACGCAACTGACATATCCAAACAGCCCATTCCTTTACTTCTACGCCATAAAGAGATCTACCAATAATTTGCTTTTTTCTATCAAAAACATTATTATTTTTAGCCCCTATTTTCTCATTAAGATTATATCCAACCTCATCTAAAACCTGCATCATTCCTACAAGAAAAGCACCTGAACCAACAGCAGGGTCGCATACAATAACATTTTCCAATAATTTCAAAACATACTCAGCATCTTCTTTTGATAAATCGCCTATTGTTTGTTGTTCTTTATCACTTTCCTTAAATAATAATTTGTAAATGTCATCTATTTTTACTTGAACTTTAAGATTTTTTTGCAACCATTTAACCAAACTTAATCTACACATTAAATCAACTTCTGTTCTTGGAGTATAAACGGCTCCATCTTTTTTATTAACTAATCTTTCAAAAATAATCCCTAAAAACTCCGGATTTAATTGTAAGTCCTCGTCTTCGGGAGAGTTTTCTTCTATTGTAAAACTATAAGAAAAAAGGAAATTAAAAAAACTATCTATTTCTTTGTCGGGAATTATCCAGCCCTGATCATCAAAGTCATTTTTCTTCTTAAAAAGACCCCCATTCAAATATGGCGACATTTGTAACTGTTGCTCTGTTTCCTTTGAGAATTCATTGTTATTATATGCAACCTTTCTTCCGGGAGGCGAATTTAATGCTTCAAAAAACAATGGGCAAAGCCACCTTTTATAGAATTTATCTTCTTTAAAATATTTATTCTTATACTCTGTAAAAAAATCTTGAATAAAATTTTCATTATCTCCAATCCATCTTTTCTTTTGAATAAATCCTAAAAAAATAGTCCTTATAGCAAATAAAAGAACAAAGCTTTCTGCCCTCTCTGTGTTATCAATTTTATTTACGATGACAACAGATTTTAAAATTTTATCGTATTCCGCAAAAAAATCATTATAAAAAATATCTGTTACAGCTGAAATTGAAAAGGCATTTTTAACATTATTCAAGGTTGAGAAATCTTTTTCCCCAATTTGTTTTAAAAATGTCTTATTTGTTCCCTCCCCGACAAAATATGTATATCTGCGAAAAGCACTCCAATCTTTCTTCTTACTCTCTAAATAATTTGTATAAATTAAAGAAAAACGAAACTTTTTTTCCTCATCATAAAATATAAAAATTCCTGCATCAATTTGATTTTCCTTTAAAACCTTTCTGCCAAGTTCATATTGAGCCTTCTTACCACTCCTTTCAGAAAGAGACTTGCCTGCCTTAAACGCACAAATTATCAATTTATCATCTTCTGAAAACTTTATTTCCCCTAATTTAATCCCGTCCTTAAAATTGGCATCTTTATAATGATCTAAATTCTCTTTAATAGGCAAAAAAGTAGAAGAGTTTTTTGCTCTAAAAAATCTAACAAATTTTTCCGGATTAAAATCTTTGATTATATCCTCTAAAATTTCTCTACTCATATTTTTTGATTTTCAATAGCAACAATAATTTCTTTTGATAAATCTTTTTTATTATCTTTTTCTCTATCCAAATAATTCTCTCCCATTTTATTTTTTAATTCTATAATATCTAAAATAGTCTGCTCATCATTTGCATTTTTAAAATCAATAATTGTTCTAAATGTATAATCAGCAAGAGTGCCATAATCCAAAATATCTTCTCTTAATGTTCTTAAAAAGTTTAAATGCGGTAATAATTTTTCTGATGGATTTGCAATTATTATTTTAAGATTATCCAATGCTCTTTGCTCTAAACTTTGAACACTTGGTGGAACAAATTTTTCTTTAAAATTCTTGGCTTTATCGTAATTATCCCAAAACACATTGCTTAATTGCAACTGCTTTTCATCTTTCTCACATAAAACTCTATTAAATACATCCTCAAAGGTAGTATCGTAAATTTCATTTTCATTATTCTCTTTATTATATTTTATTCCCCTAACATAGAGTTTACTTTTCTTAATAAAAACAAAAAGTTCGCTTTCATTAAATTCTTTAGCAACTTTAACTCTTGGAGGATAATTCTCAATTTCTTGAATTAGTTGTGAATTTTCCTTTTTAATTTCTTCAAACTTCTTTAACGCCCTTGTATTAAAACTTTCTTCTTCCAAATTATCTGGGTTTTGCTGTATTTTTGTAAATAGACCTGATGGAGTTGGTTCTTCGTCAATATCAAAAATTTTAGCATCTTCTCCCAAAACACTATGAATTAAAAACATTTTGTTTTGTGCTATTTCTCTTGATCTTACGAGCTGAGAACCTCTTTCTGTTGGAAAAAAGTTTGCAATATAAAGATTATTAAAAACTTTTTTACTTATACGGTTTATACGCCCCACTCTTTGGATTACTCTTACTGGGTTCCAGGGTATATCATAATTTACAATTATTCCTGCTCTATTAAGGTTAAATCCTTCTGATATTCGGTCAGAAGCCAATAAAACATCATAATCATTATCTTGCTCTTCAAACGAAGCATCAAAGTTTTTATTGATTTGAGATATTTTTTGAGGCGATAAATCACCGGCAACAACTAAAAGTTTATCTCCAAATTCCTTTTTAAGCGTTGGTTCAAGATGCTTTATAGTATCAACATATTCTGAGAATATAACTACTTTCCTTTTGGGCTCTCCCTTTTCTTGTTTGTTTTTTATGTCCTTTTTTAAATTTTCTATCAAGCATAATGATTTTGGGTCATTCTTGATGAGTTTTAAATCTGAAAGTTCTTTCAAAATATCGTCATAAAGAGAAAGATCTGATTTAATATCCCTAATAAAACCCTCTTTATCATTAAAATCTTTATTCAATTCATAAATATGATTGTTTTTCGGATAATTTCCTCTCTTTAATTTCTCTGCAAATTCAATCAATTCTGCCTCTATCTCATCATCATCTCGGTCGTATATTTTTTCAAGTAAATATCTATCAAGAATATACTTATCGGTCTTCTCAATGAACTTTAAAACAATTTCTGTTATTGTCTTAAAATTTTTAATACTTTTCTCAAATGAGCCAAAAGAACTTTCAAATCTTTTAACCAACAATCTACGCATAAAATCATACAGGTTTTTTTGTTGCCATTTTTTAAAATTTGTTTCCCTATCATCTTTTTCTTCTTCTAACTCTTTTTCAATCTTTACTTCATATTTAAATGGTCTGTATATTGCACCCTTGAATTTTCCTCCGTTCTCTTCATCGCCAAAATAAACACTAATAATTCTATCATAAAAATCTGACTGCTCTTTTGACAATTCAAAAAACCATTCCTCCGGATCCTTGATCTTTGACAAATCTTTTACCTCTTCTTTATAAAATGGGTTATTTTGTAAATCAAGACGATTACGCCTTATGGTAACTGGCTCCACAACATCTCTTATTTGTTTTGCTAAATAGTGAGATTTTTGTTTAACTTTTGATAAATCAATATTCTCGCTACCTGTTTCACCAAAAAAACTCTTATAGTATTTCTGAACTAATTTTCTTTTTTGCTCATTAAGAGAATTCCAATTCTTTTTAATATAAGCAAGCCTATCAAATGTTCCACTGAAAATCTTAAATTTATTAGCAAGATTATTATCAAGAGTTATAAAAGATTTTTTTGTAGCAACAAATAACTTCAACAAAGAAAGTATATCACTTGGTTTATTGTTAAACGGAGTAGCAGAAAGTAAAATTACAATCTTATCACGACAAATATTTTTTAAAATTTCATAGTCTTCAGTGTCTTCGTTTCTAAAACGATGAGCTTCATCAACAATAATAACCTCAATATCTTTATTCTTTTTAACAAAGTCAAAAGTGTTTTCCATTTCTCCAAGAGACCTTACTTCCCAATCTAAATTATACAGCTTGAATTGATCAAGATATTTTTTCCACCCAGAAGCTCTATTTTTATCTCCCACCAGTCCGGGAGGACAAATAACCAAGCCCCTCCTTTTAAGTTGGTTAGCAATAGCACAGGCAATTATCGTTTTGCCCAAACCAACAACATCAGCAAGAATAACCCCATTATCCTTCTCTATTATCGCCAATCCTTGCTTTATAGCGTCTAATTGATATTGATAGGCTTTATATCCATTATTTTCTAATATCTCAATTAAAGAGCTTCCTAATTCCTTTTTGTTATCATAAAAATCAAGGTAGTTCTTTAATACAAGAACAAATGCTTCAAACGGGGTAATGTTTTTTACAAGCGTGTCCTTTTCTATCAAATCTACTAATTTCTTTCTCAAAACATCATTTTCTGTTATCTTTATCGCCTCTGCCCAAAGATTATCAAAATACTTTTCTGCATCGTCAAAACCATAATCACTTATCTCTACATTAAATTCCTCTTGTGTTGTTAATCCAGCTTTTGTTAAATTACTACTTCCCGTAATAAATAATTTCTGCCTTGAAACCTGCCCCTCTTCCAATCTAAAAATATAAACTTTGGAATGATTTGGATTAAATGTTTTCCTCATTATCAATCTCTCTTCCTTTATCAATTCAACAAAATATTTCACTTGATTATAAAACTCTTGATTATCAAAATCCTTTGTATTTAATGATTTTTTCAGAGAACTAAAAAGATTATAAACCCTTTCGTCATCTGATTGCCCCTCAATATTTTCAGCAAACTCAATTAAATTTTTATCAACATTTAAGCCAACTAAAACTTTTATTTTGACATTAGGATTTTCTTTCAATCCTTCATACAGCTCTCTTATTCCGGAAAAATAAAAAAACCCGACCAAAAATTTGAGTTCATCGCTTTTCTTAATTAACTCAACAAGTCGTGTTTTTAAGTTTTTTTGCTCCGCATTTGTAATAAAATTATTCATAATAATTGGTTTAAATTTTTATAGTATTTTTCAACATCTTTCTCCCAGTTTTCAGGGTAATATTGTCGTTGTCCAGCAGTTAATTCAATCGGCAACAATCTAACATCTGAATGTCCGTGTTTTTCTCCTTTTCTATTTAGAGTATTCCCCCATTTTTCGTGAGAATTTTTAAGCAAAGGACATAAAACTTTACTTGGAATAACCCAGAAATCAGGATCTTTGGTAAAATTATTTAATTTTACAAAAGCATAATAAAAATCTTCTGATTGTCCACATTCGTCTTTGTGCGATAATGGAAAATCCTTTGCTTTTTCAACTTGAGTAGTTTTTACAGATAATTTAACAACCCTACCTTTTGGGCTAATAGCCAATATGTCGTATTTTTCTGCCCGACCGAGCGTTATAGTTGCTACAAAATTCAAAGCAGATAATCTTGAAGCAATATAATATTCTCCGGCGTTTCCAACATTTTGTTTTTGTATTTTTTCTACTAACATTTTAATTTTTATTTTTATCAATATCCTTTATTGAACCACAATCACCGCCATAAACTTTACTATAAAGATCCACAAGGTTATTTGCTCGGCGAACTGCTTCTTCATCTGAAAGCTGTATTTTGTAATTTTTGAAATACAGCTTCTTAAATTCTTCAATGGCTTCTTTTGGCAACATAATTTTTTACTTACTTTTATATTTAATTTACTCCTTTTTCAACATAAATTCAACTCCACCAAAACAAAAGACGGGCTTATAGCCCGCCAGTTGCAGTTTTAGGATAAATCATATCCTCAAACTTAAGAAAGTCCGTATAGTTATTTACGAGTTTCTTTATGTTTTGTGTGTTTTTTGCAAGAATTACAAAATTTTTGCATTTCAAGTTTTGTTTCTGCTACTTTTTTTGATTTTTTTGTAAAATAATTTACTGTTTTACAAGCACTGCATTGTATCTTTAAAAATGGTTTTTTTGTTGCCACTGTATTTAGGGTATAGAGTTTAGGGTATAGGGTATAGTTATACTAGACGCTAGACGCTAAAAGCTAAACGCTTTATAGTTTCTTCCGATGGAGCCGATGCGCAGATTTGCACTGCGGACCTCATTCTTACCAAGAATGTGCTCTGCTACCTGAGCTACATCGGCTTAATTTAACGCCCTTCGACTTCGCTCAGGGCACTTCTTCGAAGTGTGGGCAGGATAGGACTTGCACCTATGAAGGGGAAACCCCGACAGATTTACAGTCTGTTGCCTTTGCTGCTCAGCCACCTGCCCAAATCTATTTTATATTTATATCACAAAAATCTTATTCTTTCAATGCCTATTGCTAATCTAAAATTTCTTTTGCATGAGCTTTTTTCCATTCTTCAATATTCTTATGATTTCCAGTTAAAAGAACTGGTGGGACTTTCCACTTTTTTCTATCTTTAATTATAAAAACTTCAGGACGAGTATATTGAGCATATTCAATAAATCCACCAGATTTTGTAATACGTTCTTTGAGCAATTTTTCCTTGCCAATAACTCCAGGTACCAAACGCGAAATTGCTTCTATACAAACCATTGTGGGCAATTCTCCACCCATTAAATCATAATCTCCAATAGATAATTTAATATCAGCTATCTTTTCTGCTACTCTTTCATCAACTCCTTCATATCTTCCACAAATAAAAATAATTTGATCTAATTTGGAGAGTTTAAAAGCCATTTTTTGCGTAAACTTCTCTCCCCGTGGAGTAAATAAAATCACTTTTCGTTTTATTTTTTCTTGTGATTTGTGATTTGTTTGTAATTTGTGATTTGTGATTTGTGATTTCGCCAAAGCGCGGATCGCCTTGTATATTGGTTCTACCATCATTACCATTCCTAATCCTCCACCAAATGGCCTGCCGTCTACTGTTTGATGATTATCTGTAGTCCATTTTCTTAAATTATGAATATTTATTTTTATTAATTTTTTCTTAATGGCTCTTGCAATCAAACTCTCCCCAATGTAAGAATTGAATATTTTCGGAAAAATTGTAATGACATCAAATTTAATCATAAAATCATAATACACTAAATAATATACTTTGTAAACTTGACAATATATAAAATATGACATAGTCTTAAAATGGTTTTTCACCATCACACTTCATGGAGATTATTGCAATGAAGGTCGTTATCTGCACATTCAAAAGTCGTTTTCATTACTGGGCATTGGTCAAAGAGAATGGAGATTTGATCTCGCTGAGCAATCATCTGATCGATCGGGACACGATAGCGGAGACAACTACTCCTATCGGCGAGATTTCAGACGACTGTTTCGGTCGCGATGGCGTAAATCTTCAAACCTTCGGACTGACAATGTCTGCTCAGCTGGCACTGAAGCTCGAAGAGCAACGTCACAACATCGGCGAATTAATGGCTATAACAGATGAACTGCGAGCCACAAATCGCCGGCTCGAGCAAAGCATCAAAGATTTGCTCGAAGCCAACCAGCAAAGACAAGACGAAATCGCTGAGCTTCGAGCCGAGCTCAAAAATTTGAAGACCAGACTCAAGGCATTTGGGAACCTTTGAAATACGGTTCCATTTCATACCCGTGATCGTTGCACTGCGACGGTCCGGGTTTTTTTACAAAAAAATTAATAAAAAATATACTTATAAAAATATCTATATAATCTATATAATTTCTACATACGATTACACCACGATCGTAGTTTAATCGTATGTAAATACTTGAAATTTATATTTATAAATAAACAAAAATCGCGATCTAAACTAAATCGCGACTTTTGTTTTTTATAATCTTTATAAACTATAAAGAGATATTATCAATATCATCTGAAGAAACTTCTTTTCTTTCAGCTCTTGGAGCTCTTCCACCCTCTGGTTCCTCAATTTTAAGGTTTACTCTGGCGTGGTTTTTAAGTCCTACGATTCTTACTAAGTTTCTAATTGCCTTAGCTGTTGAACCTTCTCTTCCAATGATTTGACCCATATCTGCTGGGTTTACAGTTAATGAAAGTAAAACTCCCATTTCATCAACTTTTCTTTCTACTTTGACATCTTTTGGATTGTCAACTAATTCCTTGACAATAAATTCAAGAAACTCTTGATCTTTTTCTTTTGCCATTTTGTTATAACCGATTTTCACATCTTCAAATTTAAATATTTCTTTTTAGAATGCTTCTTTCGGTTTATTCATTTTACTATTGCGACCTTTCTATTTTATTATACGCGTTTAAAACATAATGTCAATAATTTTATTTCGAGATGTGTGTCCAGAAATAATTTTTACATTACTAGTTCCAGTTTTAAAATAAACAGCCAAGGCATTTCTAATTGCTAAGTTTGCCCTGCCTTGCCTTGGTTCTTCTTTTACACAAACAATAAAATTATTTTCATCAATTTTTTCTATTGATTCGTGTTTTGAATTTGGTTTTGCTTTTACATTTATTCTCATAATATATTAGCCCTATTAAATTAAAAAAACCAAAATCTTCTTTTTTTAGTTTCATCTTGAAAATCCTTAGCAATTATAGCATCTCCACTACCCACTAAGGTAATTTTTTCATCTAAAACAAATAATGCTTGACTATCAGTTAAAATTTTTAATTGATTTTTTACTCTATTTGATTGTTTCTTTATTATTTCTTGATGTTCTGGAGCATAATGAACAAAAATACTATATGGTATAAAATTCATTGCACTCAAATTAGTTAATCCAAATTTATCTCTTTCTTTATCTTTCCAATTACCAGCTTCAATATTAACTCCAGCAACCATTGATCCAGCAGAAGCACCAACATAAATTATACCTTTTTTTAATAATTTTTTAAGCACTTTTTTAAAACCACTTCTTCTTATTTTGTCTAATAAATAATAAGGATTTCCACCCTGCATATAAATAATATCAAAATTACTTAATAAATGTAAAAGTTGTTCTGGATTTTTTCCTTCAATATCAATTTCATGAACATTAAAACCTGCTTCTTTCATTAATCTTGCATCTTCCTCTACATAAAATTTGTTTTCCACTGGTTTTGAAGCTGTAATAATATAAGCTACTCTTATAGCATCTGCAGGTTTTGGTAAAATTGCCATTATATCGTCGCGAGAGCCAACCATTCCCGAAGAAGTCAGAAGCATCATTTTGAGTTTTATATCCTTGATTTTGTCTATAAAATAACTAATAAAAATTAAGAATGCAATTAAAAGTAGTGTTACAGAAATTATGCCAATTAAAATAAAACCAAATAGAGTAAACAAAAGTTCGAGAACAGATGTTTTAAAAAATTGCATCTTAAGCTGAGGAAATATCCAGTAAGCTCTTGTGCCCTCTGCTAAAATTGGAACTACTTCGCCAAAACTTCGCGGAATAAGAAATGTTTCATTTTTGCCTATATCCAAAACATATTTACCTTTATTTGTATAAGAAAAAATCTCTATTTTGTAATTACCAGCAGATAATTTTTTCTCTAATTCTGGCCCTTTATAATAATAATCTCTACCAAATTCATCATAATATTCTTGCCAAACAAAATCTGTTTGTCCATCTACAAATGCGATTTTTTCTTCAACTCCATCTTTTACCAAAAAAATATTAGCAGAATATCTTCCATTTTGATTTGTTGAAGCTGGAACTAAAATGTTTATATAAAGATTAAATTCTACTTCTGAATTAATAAAATAATTTCTAGGTTTTTCATTTAATTCATCATAAAAAAACTGTAAATCTTCTGGCTTTTCCACAATAATATCCCCTAATTCTGTATAAACAATTCTCGGTAAATAAGCATAGCCAAAACCAGCTATTCCTAAAAACAATAGAACAACTAAAAATATGAATATTTTATTTTTCATGCTTTACTTTATTTTGTGTTTGCAATTACATAAATCGCAATCTATGTCACATTCGCAACATCTAAAACAAAATTGTGTTTGACAAACACATTTATCTTCAATTTTTTTAAAAGAATTGCCGCATTTTTTACAATTACCCAACCTTTTTATAATTAATTTATTTTTTATGCTTGCTAAAATATTTGTTGAAAAAATCTTACTCGCAATTTTTATTTTATTAAAACTATAATTTGAAATTTTTTTGATATTATCTCTTACAACTTCTTGCGTGTCGAAAACTCTTTCTTTAACTTTATACATCGCCCCATGCCCAGGAATTACAAAATCTGCTACTTGTAAGATCATTTGTCTGCTTTGATTTAATTTTGTTAAATCTTTAGCATAAGGATCAACCTCTGGTTTGTTTTCTTGCCAAAATACATCTCCACAAATAGCTACAACACCTTGCTCTGTGTTAACAAATAAAGTTAAAGCCGTATAATCATGCCCTGGCGTCACGAGTATTCTTAAATTTTCTGTTAAATTTTCTACCCTATCTTCTACTCTATTTTTATCCCAAACACCAAAATATTCTATAACTTTAGCATTAACAAACATTCCAACATTTCTATAGTGATCTAGGTGAGAGTGAGTAATAAAAACATAATTTACATCATCAAGCTGTAAATTTTCTTCTGCTAATTTATCAATTAAAACTTGTTGTGATGGCAGAACGCCCGGATCTACAACCATTATTATGTCTTTATCTTTAACCAAAGTAATAGTTGACTGAGTTCTCTCTTGACCAGTTAAATTATCAATCCCCGTATATCCCTCTATTAAAATTTTAACTTCAGCTGTCATATTTTTATTTTTTAAGATTATTCTTCTCTTTAGCCACAAAATTAACCTTAATATTTTCTTTTGAGAACATTTTAATAATCATTGTTATTTTATCTTCAGTTTCTTCTCGCTGAACTATTTTAAAATTTAAAGTTAAAAGAATAAAAGCTTTTTTCTTTTCTATGTCTATTTTTAAATCAACACCATAAACATAAGCTTCTGCTCCAGTTATTGAACTATGTCTTTTTTCAAGTTTTTCTTCAAGCAAAGCAAAAAAGGCATTTTCAGAAAATTTTTTTATTCCTAAAGACAATTCAGCTAATAATTCTTTGCTTATTCTTATTTTACGCAAAACTCGAGGCCAACCTTTTTCGCTTATAATATTCTGTTCAATATAGCCAATCACTTCCTCTAAATAACCATATTTATCAACTATTTCCATATATATTTATATTTATTTTTTTGCTTATATTATTATACCACAAACCAATAAAATTTTCAGCAATTGCAATAAAAAAATCGCTTTTAAGCGATTTTTTTATTTCTTTAAATTTTTACCTACAATCCTGTGGGCAATATTCCTTGGTTTCTTCGCAAGGACAATTTAAATTATCTTTGCAAATTGTTCCTACGGGTTGGCAAACGCCATCTCCACATACATCAACACAAATTTGTAGTCCTGGCGGATTTTTACCATTTTCAGTTTCTATTTCTGGAATGCCAATCTCTATTTTTGGATCTTCCACTTTTTGTTCTACATTATTTGAAATACCATTTTCAGGATTATTAATTTCCGAAACAAAATTGCTTACCGGAGCTTTGACATCTTTTAAATTAAAAAACACAAAAACTCCCATTACTAAAATAATTATTAAAACAACTAACGATATTACTAAAACTTTTTTATTCATTTTTTTATTATTTTAATTTTATTAAAAACTAAAGCCTGAAGACATTAAATTTTTTGCTAATGTTTTTTGAATATTATCTTTAGCTTCATTTAAACATTGAATTAAAATTTTCTCTTGAACTTCTTTGCTTAAGCTCTCATTTAAATTAATTTCCTGTACTTCAAAATTACCATTCATAACAACTCTAACGCCATTTTTTTCTATGGTTATAAGTTCTTTTTTAAATGAGTCTTGAATCTTTTTTAATTCAGCCATTTTTTTTAATTGATCAAACATATTATTATTACTTTTTAATATTTTTTATGTGGGCTCGAAAGGAATCGGACCTTTGACCTCTGTCTTATCAGGACAGCGTTCTACCACTGAACTACGAGCCCTAAGGGAGCAAAGCGAACACTTACCCTGAGGAGCCATTAGGCGACGAAGGGCATCATTTTTTTATAATTTTAACAGAAAAATCAAAAAATTGCAAGAAAACAGGACTGTAACAAGTACAGCCCATAAGAAAAAAGAACAGCTAGCAGATAGACTAAGCATCTACTCTCGTCAATAGACATGCCCGAATATTAACAAGAGGTACTTAGACTCCGAGAGACGGCGGGATCTGCCAGCTGTCCACAAAATTGTTTGCCATTAATAACCAAGCAATTTTGTGGAAAGCTGACACGCCAATACCCTACTTCCAATTTATAATAATTACCAACTAATGTCAATAAATTTATTTTAAATTTTTATTTTGTTTTATTAATTTAATTTTTTCTTGTTTTGATAATCGTTTAATTTCTGCCTCACGTTCTCTTGCCCTTCCAAAACTTTTCAATATTTCTGAATATACTAATTTCACAGGCCTTCTTATTTTTGTATAGTGCGCTCCTGATTTTAA
>MHPU01000039.1:0-29114 GCA_001820485.1 Candidatus Staskawiczbacteria bacterium RIFOXYD1_FULL_32_13 | reverse complement strand
CTTTTTTCTAAATTATTTGTGCTCCCAGTGTATAATGTCTTATCTTTGCACTGTAAAATATAAACAAAATAACTCATAAAATTAATAACTCCAATTTAGGTTGCCATTATCTGTGGTGACTTTTAAAATCTTTAAACCCTTTTTCATAAGTTAACGCAATTTTAACCTAACCCTATTCGCTCAAACCTGTGTAAGCGAATTGTTTTTCGGGGCTAATCGACTAGATTTTGAGTCAATTACTTCAGCGAAGCTTTGGTTTAAATTCCTGATGAGCTTCTTCATCCTGTTCACTAAATAAATCAAAGTTTTCTTTCATATACGCAAAATACTTATCTCTAAATCTTCGCAAAAACTCATCTCGATAATCATTTTCTTCTGCCTTTTGCATTATCATATTCCTGGCTAATTTCATGCTTTCCTCATTGCCTTCGATCCTATCCCGAGGTATAATTGCACCCCTTTCCACACTTTCTTGCAAGCCAGGAATTTTATTCGATGGCTCATTTTCAAATCCTAACCATATTTCTTGAGTTATTTTCTGCATTACCTCTAACCATATTTCGTCAAGCATTTCTAAACCCAACTTTGTCTTACTCGGATTGAAATTTTTGAATCTAGTTCCAGCCAATACCATTCCCTTATCATGCATAACTTTAGATATTTCATTTGACAATTTAGAAATATAGTCCGCTGTTGGCCATCCAGGATAAGAAAAAGGAACAACTGTATATTCTCCTTTAATTTCAAGCATTTCATGTAGTGCTTGAGACAATAAATTTTTCATAACCGTTGGATTACTTATTTCATCTAAATAAAGTGGTTTCATTTTTTTATTTCTTTAATTATATTTATAACTATAAATTAATTCATTTATCCATAAATGCAAGGTTTTTTATTGTCGCACAATGAATTGTTCCGAAATTTGGACTCTCCACCAAAGACATATCAGCCTCCGGCTGAGAACCAAGTATTTGCTGCGGGACTTGGACTCGAACCAAGATACCATCCTCCAGAGGGACGTGTCCTACCATTAGACGATCCCGCAATACTATTTTCTTCTATAACTTTTTTATAAACCCAATTCTTGCATGACCTGATGAATAAAAATTTTCAAATCTAGTAAAAACTTCATAACCCTGTTTTATGTAAAAACTTTCTGCTTCATATGCAGTCCATGTCCAAATATACTCTACACCAAGTTCTTTAACCTTATTTTCTAGTAATATTAATAATTCTTTGCCATAGCCATACTTTCTATATTTTTTTTCAACTAATAAATCACTTAAATAAAAATACTTTTGAAATTGATTATTTCTTTTTTGTGCCAACCCACTTGAAGCACCTATAAACTCTTTATTATCAGTTGCAACAAACCCAAAACGTTCTTGTTCTTCAGGAAAATTACCAAATTCTAAATCATACTCATTAAAAGCCTCCTTCTCTCTTTTGAATTCTACATCTGTCATATCCCTAAATTCATATATTATTGACATAAAATTATATTTTTAAACTTTTAGATGTCTTCTTACTGCAATAAAACTTGAAATTATGCTAACTCCCACTCCGAAGACAATTTGGAGCGCAACAAACATCCAAATATTAGAAACAAAATAATCAAAAGAGTTAAATCCTGGCAATATAAGAGAAATTTTGTTTGATAATAAATGAAACGATAAAATTGAAATTACGAAACAAATTATAAAAGAAATGAGCCCATAAATTAACCCTTGAATTATAAAAGGGCCTCTAATAAACCAGTTTGTTGCTCCAACTATTCTCATTGTTGATATTTCATCTTTGAAGCTATCTACAGTAAGCTTTATGGTATTGAAAACCACTAATATAGCTATAAAAACTAAAATTAAGCCCAAAATTAAACCAGTTCTAATCACAGCTGACCTAATTGAGAAAACTGTGTTTATTATATCTTTTTTCTCAGAGAAATCAACTTTTTCAATTAAATCTACAAACTTTTCCTGTGCTAAAATATTTGCAACTTCTTGATATTCAAGCGGGTCTCCATTTGTTTTAATGTTAAGCGATGGCAAAAATGGATTACCCCCAACTTCCAATAATGCTTTTTCAAAAACTTCATTACCTTTATATTTATTTTTAAAATTTTCTAAAGCACTTTCTTTTGAAACATAAAAAACATCTTTTACAACCTCTAATTTTACAATCTCATCGCGAACAATTAAAATATCTTTTTCTTCTGTCTCTTCGGTAAAATATGCAGTTACATCAATTTTATCTTGAATTTGCAAAATTAAATAATCTGACACGCCTCCAAAAAATAAAAGACTTGTGGCTAGCATTGTGATTACAGTTAAAATAAAAACTGAAGCAATAGAAATTCCTTTATTTCTTGAAAAATCATTAAATGCAAAATGTAACATACGATTTAAATTTGTAAACATAAAATTAAATTATTAATTTTAAATTATAAAACGACCATATTCTTCATCTCTCAACATTTTACCATTCTCTAAGGTAATTGTTCTTTTACCTAGCTTATTTATTATTTCTCTATTATGAGTAGCTAAAATAACAGTTGAACCATTTTTATTAATTTTTTCCAAAAGTGAAATAACTTCATAGCTATTATATGGATCTAAATTTCCAGTTGGTTCATCAGCAATTATGATTTGTGGATGATTGACTAAAGCCCGAGCCACAGCTAATCTTTGTTGTTCTCCGCCAGAAAGTTCTCCAGGAAATTTACTTGTCATTTCATGCAAACCAATTACTTCTAAAATGCTAGGAACCTGAACTTCAATCTCTTCAGTTTCTTTACCCTCGACAGCCATAATATAGGCAATATTTTCATAAACTGTTTTATTAGATAAAAGTTTATAGTCTTGGTGGATACAACCAATTTTCCTTCGCAACTCCTGAATTTTGGACAAACTAGCTTTAGCAATATTAACTTGATCAATATAGATTTCTCCAAATGTTGGTTTTTCTATCCCTAAAATTAATCGCATCAAGGTTGTTTTTCCTGCTCCAGATTTTCCAATAAAAGAAACAAACTCCCCATCTTTTATTTCAAAAGAAATATTTTGCAAAACAATTGCTCCTGAAGGTTGATAAATTTTTGTAACATTATTAAACTTAATCATAATTTTTATAATACTTTTTTCATTATAGCATATTTTACTTTATGCCACCTCTTGATTATAGCAAGCTTCGCAATACACGATCTCTGGCCTATCTGGAGCATAACTTGTCTCAAATTCGTTGGAGCATCCTGACTTCATACATTTTCTATGCCATAATTTGCGTAATGATCGTAAATTAACACGATTTTTGTATCTACAATCAGAGCACAATCTTGGAATCGGAATATTTTCGCGTCTATAAAGCTGTAACTCCTGAGTCACAATATTATAGTTTCTACTGCAATTTATGCAACGCAGGGCTTCTTTTATAATTGTGTCTTTTATATTTTTAATGTCATTAGGAATATCTTCTGGTTGAATAGTTTCTTTTCCGAAAGTTCCTTGTACTAAATCTTCCCATTTATAACCTCGAGATAGTGCTTCTTTTTTACCAATAGGTATATGGATTATACCAACCGTTTCATTGTAGCCAAAAGGAGATAATTGTGGCGGAAAAAATTCTCCATATTCTTCTGTTTTTTTCATATGTTCTATAATCTTGGATCGTAATTCATCATATTGTTCTTTGGTATATTGCTTATTGAAAATACAATAGCTCCCTGACTTAACGCCCACACATCCAAAAAGATTTTGACTGTTATGACAAGTGTCACAATATTGCAAATGCGAATTATCGTAACTTAAATGCGTAAATGCCATATTATAACTATGAATAGTTGCGTGAGTTTCATAAATTAATTCGCAACGATATCCAAAATGGGTAGAGTCCATTAGATCTTTAGCTTCAAGAGCAACGACTATATATTTTGCATCTTCCATATCTACAACTTCAAAAGAGTCATTTACCTTTTTTGAATTAAAAATTAAGTTTCCAGAAACATTATTTGATTTTTCAATTACAGCAAAACGATGGATTGCTTGTTCCTTAATGAGTTTCAGATACGCATCATAAAGCTTCTTTCTATCATTATATAAACCTAAATTATACTCCTTAATTTTTTTCTCATATTCTTCTTTCGAATTTGGAGAATTTAAAAAATAATATTGTTTATTGCGTAGGTTGCAAGATAAAAAACAATTTTGACAATTGCGACAATCATAACAATAATAACAATCTGTAGAATCACGCAAAAACATGCAATATTGGCATTTGTAACATTTTTCTGAATCAATACATTCATAAATTAACTGTGACCCGTGATCAATTTTTAGACAATCACATACATCTTGAGAAGCATGGTGTATTTCATATGAATACATTACATTTTCTGAATCAAAAGTGGTAACGCTCATATAACAATTTTTATTGTTATTAGAATGATTTGTGTATTCACTATTAACACTATTTTTAGTTAAAAGTGCTATGCGAGGAACTTTTAATTGAAGTTCTTTAAATTGTTCAAAAAATGGACGGCTAAAATCAAAATCTTGTTTACAATCTAAAGCGCTCCATTTGTCTGACCACCAGCATGATGGACAATAAACCTTATATGGTTTATTCGGAGAATAAATAGTTACCGTGCTTTTTTCACACAAATCACAATTTCTGCGATATAGAACTCTCTCATTACGCCAAGCGTATCGACGCATAAGCCGACACTCCGGGCAAAAGGTTGGTGGTGGGACTTTAATTTTTTCGTAAAATGCAAAATCATCAGGCTCGATCACAAAGTCTTTCTTACAATTTTGACAATTTTTTGTTTCTGAATTCATAATTATTTTTTTGTTTTAATTCCTTCAAGCTATTCCAAGTTTTTTTGGAATAGTAATACACAGAATAATCTTAACTAACTGGATTGCTTCTTCGTCCACGACTGTTGTCGGGACTCCTCGCAATGACGAATAATTATAGTTTTAATTCTGCTTGGATAAATTCCTCTAAGTCACCTTCTAAAACAGCTTCTGCATTTGAAGTTTCATATTGAGTTCTTAAGTCTTTTACTAACTTATACGGATGCAAAACATAATTTCTGGTTTGGCTACCAAATTCTGCTAACACACGATTACCTTTTATTTCTTTAATTTTTTTTTGTTTTTCTTGCTCTTTTAATTGAAAAATTTTTGATTTTAAAATTTTCATTGCTGTTTCTTTATTTTTGCCCTGCAATCTTTCTACTTGAGATGTCACAACGATTCCTGTAGGTAAATGCGTAATTCTAATTGCTGACTCTGTTTTATTAGTATATTGACCACCAGGCCCACCAGCTTTGAAAGTATCAATTTTCAAATCATCTGATTTTATTTCTATATCTTCATCTAAAGCTTCAAGCTCTGGCAAAACCTGCACTGATGCAAAAGATGTGTGTCTTAATTTTTGCGAAGAAAAAGGAGAAATTCTTACTAGTCTATGCACTCCAGATTCTCTTTTTAATAAGCCATAAGCATATTTTCCTTGAATTTCTAAAGTTACAGACTTAGTTCCAATTCTACCATCTGGCCCGCCAGATTCTCCAAATGCTTGATGTAAAATTTCTACCACAAATCCTTTTGTCGCACAATATCTTTGATACATTCTTAAAAGCATAGTAGCCCAATCTTGTGCATCCACCCCACCTGCCCCAGAGAATATTTCTAAAATTGCATTATTTTTATCATATTTACCAGATAAAAAAACTTTGTATTCTTGCTTTGATATTTCTTTTTCTAAACTATTTAATTTTAATTCTAACCCATCAACTAAATTTTCATCTGATAGTTTATACAAATCTTCAACTTCCTTTATTTCTTTTTCCAAAACCTCAATTTTTTCTAATTCTTCTTTAATATCTGAAATCTCTTGGCTTATATTCTTAGCAGTTTCATGATTATTCCAAAAATTTGGCTTTTGGGTTTCATTTTCTAAAGAAATTAGTTTATCTTTTTTTGCATCTTTGTCAAAGACAGTCCGCTAACTTGCGGATTTTATCTTGAAACTCAATAATTTTTTCCTCAATATTTATCATTTTCTTTTTTTATACTATCATATTTTCTCAAAAAAACAAAATTTTTTGTAAATAAAAAAAGGGCTGGGGTGAAAGCTATTGCTTGGCTTTTTCTCTTGTTATTTAGCCACAAAACTTACTCTCACCCACAGCCCTATACAACAGGTGCAGTCCCCGAATCACAGGTGCATGCCGATTAGCCACACGAACACTTTTTGATGTTCGCTCGACAATGTCAACACTCACCATACGCTCCGCAACAACTGTCGTTTTTCCCAAAAATATAAAACCAAACCATAGGTCACCCATCAGAGTTCATGACAAAATCTTTTCATGTGGCGACCAAAAGACCTGTCAAAACCTAAGGAAATCGACAACCGTCGATAAATTAAAAGTATATATTTTTGGAAACAATTAGATTGTAATTAAATGATAATATATTTTGTATATAATGTCAAGACTTTTGACTAACTTTCAGTTATGCTAAGATAAATTTGATGAATAAAGAAATAATTGAAATTTTCACAAAAATAATACAATTACTTGAGATTAAGGGTGACAAAGCTCTTATTTTTAAAATAAATGCTTACAAGAAAGCTATATTTATTTTAAATAACTTAGAAAGAGAAAATAAAAAAATAGAAGATATTTATAATGAGTTGGGTTTGGCAGGAATAAAAAAACTTGGAATTGGAGAAAAAAATGCTAAAAAAATTGAGGAGTTCATTAAAACCTCACAAAAAGGCAGTGGAAAAATAAAAGAATTTGATAAATTACAAGAAGAAACTGCGATCAAACAAATTATTACCTTTTATTTTGAAAGTAAAGGCTTAGGGTTGCAAGAATTGAAAGAAAATGCTAAAAAGAGAAAGATAATATATTCAAGATTCACAAAACCTGCTAAACAATTGCTAGAACTTGCTGGCAGTGTGGAAAAAGCCAAACAAGCTATTACAACAGTTGCCAATTGGGCTAATTCCAGAAAACTTGATTATGCCATTGAAACCATATTTAAAAAATGGCTTGAATTAGACAGATTAAAACCAAAAGAAATTGTAAAAAAACCATTTTACAACGGCCTGCCAATGATTTATTCTGAAATGAAAAAAAAATGGTTTGTAATTTCAAAATCAGGAGAGTGGCTTGAATATGCAGATAAAAAAGAAAAAATGGAATGGAAAATAATTGAATAAAAATAATAGTTGCAAGGCAGTATTTTTTTTACTTGCTTTTCAGGGTTAAAATTGCATGGTTTGCGAAGCAAAATTTTAGCCGTGACTAGAGCGAGTTTTGCGCTGGCAAAACGAGCGTCAAGTAAAAGAAATACTGCCGAGCAAAAAAAACAGATGTTAACACATACAGATTTAAAAAAAGGTACACAATTTATTTTTGAAGACTCGCCTTTTGAGATTTTAGAATCTCAATTAATGAAAATGGCTCAACGAAGACCTGTAATGCAATGCAAAATAAAAAACTTGTTAAATGGTTCTGTTCAAGAAAGAAATTTTCAACAAGGAGATGTTTTTCGCGAGGCAGATTTAGAAAAAATAAACATAAAATTTCTATATTCTACTAAAGGTCAATATTTTTTCTGCAAAGAGAATAACCCTGCAGATAGATTTTCTTTTACAGAAAATCAAGTTGGCAGATCTGCAAAATTCTTAAAACCAAATTCAATAGTTACAGGAATTGTTTTTAATGAAAAAATAATTAATATTGTTTCTCCAATTAAAGTACAACTAAAAGTTAAAGAATCAGCCCCCGGAGTTAAGGGAGACCGAGCCCAAGGAGGTACTAAAGAAGCTATTTTGGAATCTGGAGCTAGCATTCAAGTACCGCTATTTATCGAAGAAGGAGATATAATTGAAATAAATACAGAACTCGAGCAATATGTAAAGCGCGCATAAATAAATTTCAAGCAAAAAGCCGAGTTAAATCGGCTTTTTTGTTTTATCGTGTGGGACCAATTGGAGGCATAACTTGGGGTTGAGTTGGCTGAGCTAGAGTAAAAGATCTTTGCATTATTTCCTCCTCTACAATTTTTCTTGCCCTACTATATTTTAATTTAGATATTTTTTTGACAGCTTCTACAATTTCGGGTCTGCCTTTATCTGAATCCGTAAGAATTCTCATTTTGAAGGGTGTAGAAATTTTTCCATTTATCAATACCTTTAGAATCATATAAAAGTTATCTAAATTTACCATATCAAAGCGTGAAAAACCTGGCTCAAATTGTTTTTCCATTCTTTCAGCATCTTCTGCGCCAATTCTCAAAGCACCCATTTGCCCCACATTTCCCAATACCGCATCCCGAATCTCATCTGTCAGCTGTGGCATATACTGGTGGGCCAGAGTCAAGCAAAGCTTATATTTTCTTGCCTCAGATAAAATTGATGCAATAGAATTTGTTGTAAAATTTTGAAATTCATCAATATATAAATAAAAATCCTTTCTCTGTGATTTTTCAATACTTGCACGTTTCATAGCTGCCATCTGCATCTTTGAGACCAAAATCATTCCCAATAACTGACTATTTATTTCACCTGTCAAACCTTTAGATAAATTAGCTAAAAATATTTTTTTACCATTCATTACATCAGCTAAATTAAATCCAGAGTGGCTCTGACCCATAATATTTCTCATCATTTCATTTTCAATAAATTTACCAAGTTTTGAAACAACATAGCCCAGCATATCAGACCTAGTACTACCTGTTGTTTGTGCCCACTCTTTAAGCCAGAAAGATTTTACAACAGGGTCCGTGACTTTTTGTAATCTGTCTTTTAAGAATTCCGGGTCTGTAAACATTTTGGGAATTTCTACAAGAGTACCCGGATTGTCCTTATCTGCCATTAATGCGAGCATTGCATTTCTCATATAGTGCTCAAACATTGGCCCTATAATTTCTGGTGGAAAAAGTTTCATAAAAATTGCAATCATTTCTTGAACTGCAAAATCTTTCTGCTCTGGTGAATCATATTCGAGCATATTTAAACCACAAGGCCTTTCTAAATCAAATGGCTCAAATATTACAACATCATCAATCCTTTCTTTTGGAATAAATTTTAAAATATCATCAATAAGCTCACCATGTGGATCAAGCACAGCCACTCCTTCTCCATTCTGTATGTCTTGCTTAATCAAACTTTGCATAAACCAAGATTTTCCAGTGCCTGTCTGCCCAATATAGTAAAAATGTCTCTGTCTATCTTCACGATTAAAATAAATTTTTTTCTTCTCATTACGGAAATCAGCTTCACCAACCAACAAATCGCCCCTATCTGGTAAATCTGAAGGTGGGGCTGCCTCTCCTGATTTAGCTGCTTTAATATATGGAGTTTCAATAAAATGAGTTGGAAAATGATAAATACTAGCCAATTCCTCTAAATTTAAAATGGTTTTTTGCTTAATGTTAAAATTTCTAAAACTAAAATCATAAATCAATTTCTTAAGTTCCTTTTTGTAAACTTCTTTTGGTTCTAAGGAATTTATTGCAGAAAGAGAAAACTGAGAAAATGAGCTCGTTAAATGTTGTAAAATTTCTATTGCCCTTCCTTGAGTTTGAGCTGATGCTAAAACTCTTATATTAGTTTCAAAAGGTTGTTTTTGAATTTTACTTTGAATGGCATCATAAGCTTTTTGATCAAAACCTTGCTCTTTGTCTTTATACATTTCCTGCTCTTTATCTTTTACAGGATTTTTGGATATATCATTGATTATTTCTCCCACAAGCCCACTTGAGACCTGAGCTATTGCTGTTTTGATATTTTTACCTTCTCTTATTTTTGCTAAAACTTTTTCTCCAGTTTTTCTAAATTCACCACTATTAAGTGGTCTGATAACAACTTGAACTGCAGCACCTTCATTAACTCCAATTTTACTTAAATTATTAGTAATTGTAGCAAGAGGATCTTTTTCTAATGTTTGATAAGTACTTATTGGAAAAAATGGATTTTCTCTTAATTGTAAAAAGGCACCCGCAGTTTCGCCCTGTGGTTCAAATATTGTGTAATCTTGTGGAATTTTGTCTACAACTGCATTTGGATAAACTCCCTGAACATATTTCTCAAATGCACTTTCAAGATATTTTGGTACTGCAACATAAAAAGAAATGTCTGTTCCACCAATTTGTGAAGCAATTTCAAAAGCCACAGATGGAGCTTCTTGAAATATTTTTGGTTTTTTTAAATACAAAAAATTAGCAAAAATTTGTTCCATTTGTGAAATTATAGCTTTCTCTTCTTTTTTCATTAAATCCTCATCTTTCAAATTACTTTTTGGCATCATAACTAAAAACAAAACTGTTTCTAAACCACCAAAAATTGAAGCTTTTTGAGCCATTTCTGATTTTAATGCAATTAAAAAGCCAACAATAAGCAAAATTAAAACAAAAATTAATATAAAAATAATTAAATACATAAAATAATCTTTCTAAAATATTAAAAACTATTATTTTTCAAACCTTTTCCATAAACCCTCTCTTACTAAAACATCATGAAAAATATCCAGCACATAAGGATCATTCATGTTATTGGCAACTTTTAAGGCAAAAACAACACCTTTTTGCTTTGCGATATCTAAAAGATGCTTAATTTTTTCTTCCTCACCTAAAAATTGAATCTGTTTTGATTTATTTTCAGATTCTTTTTTCAAATTTTCATCCAAATCCATCAAATCCAATTCTCTTCTTATCTCATCTTTTACAATTTGCTCTTCTTTAGAAATTTCCTTTTCTTTATACTCATTTTTTTCTAGAAAAAAATCTACTCTTTCACCCTCCTTTGCATTACTTATAATTTCTTTAGCTGTTCTTTTAATCTCATCTTTATTTTCTTCGTTTGTCATAAAATTTAATTTATTTATTATTTACTATTAAATCTAACAAAATCGTATCTTTTTTACTAGAATCATATCTAATATCATTCTCACCTTTTTTAGAAATCAAAACTTCAACCTTCAATCCACTTGATGCCTTAGATACCTCATAAATTTTCGAACAAGAGGTAGGAGTAAATTCTGGTTTTAAAATATCTCCACATCCATTTTCTTTAGAAATCCACATATTAGCAGTATAACTATTTGGAATAAAATTTCTTCCTTCAGAATCAATTATGTTTCCTAAGTTCCAAACATTACTTGTAGTATCTATTTTACCTTTATTCTGACCACCAATTGTAACCTTTATAAATTTTTCCGTTGTAAGTAAATCTTTTTGGGATTTTGGATTATTACTGTTTGATCCTAATAAAACACTACCGAAATTTGTAGCTTCTTGAAAAGTTATCTTAATATCATTTATTGTTGCTTCATAAACTGCTTCCGGAACCCCTACAACATCTGCCTCTACTACTGGAGGTTTTACCGACTTTGTTGCTGATTTTATAACAATAAATGCGACAAGAACTGCAACAAAACATACGATAACTAAAGCTAACATTATTTTAACTACAGAGCCCTTTTGACTATTAAAATTATTTTTCATATTTTTTATCTTAATCTTTTTATTACTTTATTTTACTCTTATTTATTATTTATGTAAAGTTTATAACATTATTTTCACATAGCGCCATTTATTAAACTGATCCTTATGAAATTGCCAACTTTTATATTCAAAATTTTTTAAAAACTTTTCAATTTTTCCTTTTTGTAAAAAATCAAACTCCATATAAATAGTCCCATTTTCTGTTAAATAATTCTTTGCTTTTTTTAAAAACTTTTTAATAAAATATAGCCCATCTTGTCCCCCAAATAAAGCATCTTTTGGCTCATATTTTAATGTTGACTTTTGTATTTTATTCTTGTTTTTTATTGGAATATATGGAGGATTAGCTAAAATTAAATCATATTTTTTTTTAATATTTTTAAAAATATCGCTTTCAATTAACTTATATCTTTTTTTATCTATTTTATTTAGTTTTAAATTTTTTTTTATTTGATTAATTAGCTTACTATCTTTTTCTGCAATGTCGCACAATAAAGTATTTGTGTTTTTTAAAACAGCTATTCCTATACATCCCGAACCTGCAAAAATATCTAAAACACGAAGTGTTTTATCCTGAGCGTAGTCGAAGGATTCTTTAATATCATCTAAAGCCTCTTTAACCCAAAATTCAGTTTCTACTCTAGGAATTAAAGGTTTATAAGATAAATCAATTCTGCATCCCAAAAAATCAGTAAAACCAATTACATAATCAAGAGGCTGGCCATTTTTGAGCCGTGCAATGTCTTTTTTAGCTTTATTTGTCAACTGACCATTATACTTTTCTTTTAAAAGCCAAGAAATCTCCCTTTGCAAATTGCTATTTTTTGCTTTTGTCATAAATTATTTCTACACTATTTTCTTTAAAAAAAGAAGGGGCAGTGGCACTTATTACCAACGCGCCCCACAATACACGCAATAACCACATACTGTTGTCTAATCAGGCCACCTTTAGTCGAAGTAGTCCTTTGCGTCCGCGCGATTTCTCGGCAATCCAGAGTTCATCATTGAAACACCTTCGTGTTACTTCCTGACCTGGCTTGGTCACAAGTATACACCTAGGAATGTCATTTCTGCCGATAACTCCTGCAGCACGATCAATCCCGACGTTTGCATCTACAATCAATACGTCGGGAGATTGCTCAGTTACCGATGAAAAACAGTTTCGAACACCAGCCGAAATCACAACGGTTCCATTCCCGTCGTAAAACTTCCTAGTCACCGCATCTATTAATTTGCGATTTTCGGAGATTACAAGTACCTTCATAGCACTATCCCCCTTAAACCAAAAGAAAAAGAGCAATTACCCAATATTTACGTCCGAAGAAATTTTCCGACGCAAAATTTTGGGCAAACAAAAACCCCAAAAATGGGGTTTAATTTTTAATTGATAAAATTTCAATTTCTGTAAATGGTTGTCTGTGTCCAATTTTTCTTTTATATCTTTTCTTAGATTTATATTTAAATACAATTACCTTTTCAAATTTATCTTGTTTTAAAATCTTAGCCTCTACCTTTGCCCCTTTTACAATAGGGTCTCCAATTTCAACTTTACCATTTTCTTCAGTTAACAAAACATCAGAAAAAACAATTGTTTCTCCTTCTGGCTTGTCTAATTTCTCCACTTTTAATTTTGTTCCGGATTCTACAATATATTGTTTTCCTCCAGTTTTTATAACAGCTAGCATAAATTTATATTTAACTTTTATATTAAATATAGTTTAGCAAAATATTTAGCCATAGTCAAGGCTTTACTTTAAGTTTGACCATTTACAACCAATTCTACCTTTTATAGCATGACTTTCAGCGTACTTAATTTCTGCTTTATATTTTACATCTGGCTCATAAAAACTAGCAACAGCTAATCCCCTTTTAACCATTTCAACATTTATATTTTGCAATTTTAAAAAAACATAATTTAAACATCTTCCATATTTGTCAGTAACTGAGATATCTTTTTGTAAAATAACTTTTTTGTTTAAAACTAAATTTTCTAATTCTTTTTTAGCTGAATAATAACAAGGATATCCAAACTCGTCAGAATCAATTCCTATTAACCTAATATATTCTCCACCCTCAACTATAATAGTATCTCCATCAATAACTTTTGTTACCAAAACTTCACCCTCAAAATCACATTTTTTATTATCAATCTTATCTTTTAATAAAATATCTTCACTCACATTCAAGCTTTCACTTATATCTTGAATATTTAAATATACTATTCCAACAACCATAGTAGCAAAAAGTATTATAATAACAAAAATTTTATTTTGTTTAAATAAACTTATCATATCTCAATGTTACAATATTAATTTTCATATTTCAAACAAAAAAACACTTGTAATTTCAAAATATTTAAATGCAAAGCGTTCGGTTTGAGGGTATAATATGCCCATTGGGTTCCAATTTAATAATTCTACCTTCAAAATCATTTTGATTATTTTCCATAATTAAATAATCTTTTGTTCTTTTTAATGCCTTTAATGAAAATATTTAAAAGTATCGCCTGTTAGCCTGAAGGCAGTACACGGCACAAACCATAAATATCTTAAATCGTAAGGCGAGAGTGCATCTAAATAATTATTGTATTCCGGATCGTTTTTATTTAAATAAAGATCCTTTTGCTTCAATTCGCCTTTTAAAATCATCATTGTAGCAGATAGGTCGTCTAAAAATGCTTCTTTGCTGGTCCAAACCTGCTCTATTCCGTTAAAATATCTTTCAATTGGAAAAAATATGTATCTATCCATTAAAACTCCTAAATTATGATAAAGTTCAATTGATCTTTTTAAATTCTCATTTTTCTTAAATTTTGAAATATTTTTATCGCTTCCTGTTAATTCTGTTATTTCTTCATAACTAATCATTTTGTTATCAAACCGACTTACGGTGTTCCAAAGAAATTTGTGCAAATCATCAAGATATAGATAGTCTTTGTGCCCTTCTAGCTGAGAAGAGAAAAAATTAATTATGCAATTCTTAATATCAAAACATAAATCAGAAAATTCGTCTTCATTTAATCTTCTTATGCCTAAATTTAAAACAATATTTCCCGACGTCATTCTCAAAAACAAATCCCAATATTTATAATAATCATTTCCAAAATTGTCTTTTTCTTTTAATTCTTTCTTTATGGCATCATCTCCAAAATCTAACCAGCTAATAAATTCTTTAAATTCCAGATCAAAAAAAGGTTCAATTATTACTTTATTATCTTTTTGTTCTCTTAAATTTTTTAAAGCATACTGAAATAACCCGCCATTTTGTTTTAGAAAATTTTCAGGATAATAATGTGGTTTTATTTTCCATTGATTATCTATTTTTTCTAAATTTACAGAAAAATAATCCTTACCACGGTTAATTCCAGGATAAATGTGAGCCATTTCTTGTCTTGGAGTTTCGCCCTCAAAATATTCTGATACATTTTCCCAACCCCAATTTATTTGAAACCACCTCCTAAAAATTCTGTTTATGATTCCGGACTTGCTTAATTTTTCCTTTTCTTTGTCGGACAAGGTAAACTTTTCTTTTTCTTTCAAATCTTCTTTGCCCAATTCACCTGGCATAATTTCGTCAGTTCTCATAAATAATAAATCCTCAAACAACTCGCATATTTCATGTTCATTCCTTGGGGCATATTCATCATAAATACTTTTCATATTTTTTTTATATTAAAATTGTTTTTGCTCAGGGATGGCAGGTGTTTCCCTTTGCAAGCCTACACTTTGCTTAGGCATTGTTATTTCCAAACCTTTATCAGTTACTTCCAGCTTCTCTGCGGCAAGAATTTTTACACGTGCTACTAAATTTGAAAAACTAATTCCCCTGCCAAGGTTTCTTTCAAAATTAATTTTCTTTCTGATGTTATCCCAATCACTTTCGCTAATATCGAGATCGATTTTAGGATCAATAACCTTCATGTGCGTAGCTTGATTAACAAATTCGTTCCACATATTATTATCTTTGTAATTTTTCAAACTTCGAAACATCGAGTCCCAAACATTGCTATCAAGCCCAAGAAAATCCGAGCAATTAATCGGATCAATTATCTTTATTTGCATCGCTATCGCGGAAAAATTATCCCAATTCTGTTTATTTTTACATTTTTCTAATTCTCTTTTTATGCCAAGCAATTCGGGAAAAGCGATAGACGAATTATAATTTGGATCAACAAATTTCATTTCCATTGCCAAGCTAAAAAAATCACGCCACTCACCCAGTTCTCTTTGAATGTTTATGTCCGCAGTTATTTTTTGCATTACACGCCAATCAAATTTGGGCTCATAATCTGGCCTTATTATTTTCATATTCATTGCCACCCATGGCACATTATTATAATTAGCATCGTCTAATAATCTTTGCATATTTTTTTCCATCTCCCCCCAATCCTCTTCGGTTATCTCCTTTTCAAAATCAAAAAATACTTCAGATTTTTTTTCAGGTTCTTCGATGGCTAACTCGTGAATATTTAAATTATCTGAATTAAATTTCATTTGCTTTTATAATTAAAATTGTTTTTGTTCAGGCATTTGCGGAGCTTCTGTTTGTAAAATTTTCTTACGATGAACTAATTCTATTCCACCACCATCGGGGATTTTTATTCCATCAGCGGAAATTATGGCCATATTATAATACATTTCGAGTAATTTATCGGAGTTTCTATCTGAACTAATTTTGGATAAATTAACTTCTGTTGGTTTGTATGACTCAGCGCCTTTTTTGAATTCATCCCAATTTGCTTCTGACGGTTTTACCGGCAATCCCAACACTTTCGCCATGGCAAATCCTCCGGCAACAATCAATCTCTTATCTCCTCCATCTGGCACGCTTTCTTCTAGGGATTGCACTAATTCGACAATAGCTTGCTTATCTTTGTCTGATATTTGTGGTTCATAACCACCCTCCTTCATTTCTTCGGCAATAAGCATAATGCCATCTAAATAACCATACTTACTATTCTCGTCTATTTTTTTCTGCATTGAATCTGGAAATGGATGTTTAATATCTTTTTTACCAATTAATCTGCCAACCGAATTAATCAAGGATATGAATTGCGCACCGGCATCGGTGCTAGCATTAATTACATTACCATTTTCAAAAGAATCTGTTAGATCGTCATATGCTTTGACTAAATCTTCTTTTCGTAGTCCCAAAACATCTTTCCCAGACAAATCCAACTCAACGCCAAGAGCGTTCATTTTTGATATACATTTTGCCGTTTCAATAAAATTTTTTGAATTTATTTTAGTCCTTACCAACTTTCGCCAGTTTTCACGATCTCTATCTGTAATATCTCGCTCTGGATCAAAAGGTAATTCGACCTGCTTTTCAGGTTCTTCTATTGCGAGCTCGTGTATATTTAAATTATCGGGGTTAAATTTTGGCATAATATTTTTTGTAATTTAAAATTGTTTTTGTTCGGGTATTTGTGGAACTTCAACTCCAATCTTTTCTTTCTTTTGTGACATTATTATTTTAACGCCATCATCATCTACTTCCACTTTTTCTGAAGCTAGCATTTTAAGTGCTGTAGCGTAAATTACAAAACCTCTGTAAAGTTTTTGTTTCCTACAATCGTCTAAACCTCTTTTAAGCATATCAATAATTTCCTTATCACAATCAATTTTCATTTTTGAACTAGATATCATTATGTCTATAACCTGTTGAGGGTAAGCCAAATTTTCTTTTTTTGTTTCTAAATATTCTTTCATTAATTTTATATCCTCATCTCTGACTCCCCAGTCAAATTCATGGCAAATAATTCTACCAGCCGACGCTACTACGGCAAAATCCCCTCCGCGTGATTCACTACGGCTATGTGGATTTCTCCTTATAGAATCTAATTGGTCTTTCATGCTCTGCAAATCGGCTTCTGTGGCATGGATTTCTTTTTTTGGAAAAAGAATTTTTCGTTCTACGGCACCAAATGAATACCCTATCCAGTTTTTCTCTGACCTTGCTCTGTCTGCTTGTCTTTTAGAATCATTTTGTTGTTTTGCTATTTCTCTTTTTGCAACGGGATCCAATCCAATATCAAAATTTAAATCAAAGATTTTTATGGCGGTTGCAATTTGTGCCAATTGTGACCATTCATTTCGTGTTCTTAGATCTTTTAATTCATTTTTTATGCCTTCCCAATCTTCAGGGGTAATATCTTTTTCGGGATTAAAAGACGACTCAGATTTTTTTTCTGGTTCTTCTATTGCTAATTCGTGAATATCTAAATTGTCTGGATTAAATTTCATTTGTTTATTTTATTAAAATTGTTTCTGCTCAGGCATTTGCGGAGTTTCTGGTTGCAAAGCAGTTTTCTTGTGGCGAATTAATTCTAACCCACCACCTTCAGGTATTTTAATTTCATCAGCAGCAAGAATAGCCACATCAGAAGCCATCATAATAAAACTATCCCACATAAATTTTTCTTCTTTGATTGTTTCTTTCATTTCTTTTAAGGCAGCTTTAATCATTAACCAAGTATCATTAGTTATTTCAACTTTTACGCCAAGAATTCTTGCCGCAACTAAATTTTCTATATCGCTTGCATTAACACTGCCCCTTTTTATAGCATCTTCATTAAATCTTTCTGAGGTTAGTTGAGAAAATCTAGTTGTTTTCTCTTCTGTCGCAATAGATAATTTTTTGCCAGCAATAATAGCGCTTGCACAAGTAGTATTATATAAACTCATATAATCTTTTTCTATTTTTTCCCATTGTGCATTTGATAACAAATTCTTTTCTCCCATAATTGCTGCCATCGCCGCTGCTTTTACATCTACTTCATCTAGCCCTAGTCCATGATTAATCTGCTCTTTTAGTTCATCAATTTCTTTATCTGACAACACGCTCTTTTTCCCCAAAAGTTTTAAAAGCCCTTTTGCGTAGCCACTTATCATAGCAATATTAATAGATTCTCCATTTACTTCGTTGCATATTATTTTCCAATCTTCGGGCGTAATATCTTTTTCGGGATCGAAAAATACTTCAGACTCTTTTTCTGGTTCTTCTATGGCGAGCTCATGAATATTTAAATTGTCTGGGTTAAATTTCATTTGCTTTTATAATTAAAATTGTTTTTGTTCTGGTATCTGCGGACATTCTGTTTGTAAATCTTTTTTGTGGTGAATTAATTCTAAACCACCACCTTCAGGAATGTGTACTTCATCAGCAGATAAAATAGCCATATCCGTAAATAATTTAGCGGTTTCAGCTCCCATTACTCCAATATTAACCCTAAATCTTTCAAGCACGCCAAAAATCTTTTCCCAGTCATTTTTAGTAACTTTAGCATCAACTCCAAGTAATCTCAAATCCGACAAATATTCTGCTAACCATTGGTTTTCATGCCTATAGTTTTCCAAATAGGCTTTCATTTCTTCTTTCTCTTCCAAAGTGAGTTTTGCATCTAAACCCATCACCGCCATTCCTGCAGCAATCTTTGGCAACCAGTACAGTTCATGTTTGTCGCGACAGCTCTTCAGTGCTTTTTCTATCGGGCTTATATTGTCGGGGCGTATAAGTTTTTGATATTTTTCGTTAACATTTGGATTTAGTGCTCTTAACTGATAAAAAAAGTTAGCGCCTCCGTCTATTTGCATATTTCCAGCGCCATCTCCATCTTCATTGTATCTGTTCACGCAATCATCAATTATTTCTTCCCACTCTTTTTCTTCAAGCTTTATTTCTCTTCCGCACAATTTCGAAGTTAACAAAAAACTTATAAGATTCGGGCCATTGCCTTTGCATGATTCAATATGTTTGTTTATCATCTCCCAGTCTGCTGGGATCATATCTCTATCCGGGTCAAAAAGTAGTTCAGACTCTTTCTCTGGTTCTTCTATTGCTAATTCGTGGATATTTAAATTGTCGGGATTGAATTTTGGCATAAATTAAATTGATTGTTTTCTCTTGTTTACTTCGCGTTTTAAGAATTCCAAAACAGCGGGTAAGGCTTGCTCTGGGCTTTCGGCTGCAAAGCCATGTACATTACCTTCTTTTTCTCCTAATGGCTCAACATAAGTTTGTACAATTGCACTAGCGTCATCTTTACCATCTCCCGAACCAACCACCAAAAACACAACTTCTTTATCTTTTTCTATTTGCTGAATAATTGGAGCCACGCCAGCTTGGTTGCCTTGGCCGTCTGTTAGCATAACAATTATTTTAATAACATTTTTTTTGCCAAGTCTTAATTCTTCATAAACTTGCGTTATTGCTCCAGTTTCTTCAGTACCTCCACCAATTTGCAAAACCTTATCAATAATTTGGACTTCTTTTTTGTCGCCAATTGGTTCTGCTAATTTTGTTACTCTCTCTGGATGATCTGAAAATTTTGTAACTCCCAATTTAAGTGGCTGTTCTTCTTCTGGGTTTAGTAAATTTTCAGCACACAACAATTCTCTTACTTTTTTTAAGGCTTCAGTTACCACCACCAAAAGATCAACTGATTTTTCTATTTTGTTTCCACTCATAGAACCTGAAGTGTCCATAATAAATTCTAGTTCAGTTTCCAAAAATTCAGGATTTCTTGTCACAGTCATTCTTGTTTGAGGATCGGTTTCACCAGAAATTTGAGCAGAAATTTCTTCATACTCCAAACCCGGCACAGTGTAGCCCTCGCGTCTTAAATATTCCATTTTCTTTCTTCTGTCATCTAAAAATACTTCAGCCAAAGATGTTGCCAAAGAACTTATCTCATTTTTATATCTTTCTTTTATGCCTTCCCATTTTTTAACCACTTCTGGGCTTACTCCCAAAGCTTCACCAGTTCCTTTTCTAGCTTTTTCTTTTTGCCTTCGTTCAAATTCTTTACCTAAGTCTTTTATTGCTTCTTCGCCTTTCTTTTCTTTAGAATGGTCAACTTCGCCTTTTTCTTCTCCTTCTTTGCCTTCCTCATCACCTTCAGAAGTTTTACCTTCTCTTTTGGCTTGTTCTTTTTCCAAAGCTTTTCTAATTTTCTGCATTGTTTGGTTAATCTGATTTTTTTCTTCTTCCGAAGGCGCTTGCGATTCTTTTTCTTTCCCAAGTTTTTCCAATTCCTCTAAAATTTCCTGTTTTAGTTCTTCTTCCTCTTCTTTTGTAAGCGGAGCCCCTTCCGATGGAGAGCTTTGCGGTTGACCTTCTTGTTCCTCCCCTTCTTCACCCGCTTGTCCTTCCGAAGCCTTGGCGGAGGAGGATTTTTGTTGCTGTTTTTGTTTTTTTCTTTCT
This sequence comes from Candidatus Staskawiczbacteria bacterium RIFOXYD1_FULL_32_13, assembly GCA_001820485.1. Classification (GTDB taxonomy): domain Bacteria; phylum Patescibacteriota; class Minisyncoccia; order Minisyncoccales; family Staskawiczbacteraceae; genus XYB1-FULL-32-11. The sequence goes on along the minus strand of MHPU01000039.1, from coordinate 8,388 downwards.
TCTAGCTCTTTTTCTAAAAGTTTTAAATATTCTGGTAAAAAAACTTCCTTATAAGCCTGCATTTTTTTATCGATACATCTTTCTTTCTGAGCTGGGGCTGCAAAATAGTTTTCAAAAGCTCCCTTTTCCATCATAGCTTTCATTGCCCCAGATTTTGTAATTTGCTGGTAAGACTCAAAAACTTCTGGGCTAACTTTTTCTTCCAAACCCTCCATACCAAAATATCTACTTCGCAAAAGCACTTGCAAAAGTTGCTCTGGCATTGAAATGCCTTTATAGCTTTCTGGTTCGCCCTTGCCTTTTTGAAATTCAGTTATAGCTTTACTTACAGGATAATATGGCCGTCTGCCCATAAAACTTTCCAGCCACACATCAGCCAAAGTGTTGTCCAAGTTTGACCAAATGGCTTTTACAAATCTTTCTTCTGCCGAGGCTGAACCTTTATAAGCTTCGGGTATTTCAATTTGTTTTAAATCGGCAATTAATTTATCTTGTAAGCTTACAACTTCTGGCGTGTGGTGGCCCGCTTCGTGATAAGTAAAACCTTTTATATCTGTTTTAGTCCAAGGTTTAATTCCCAGTTCGGGATTTCCTGCAAGCATCATGGGATTATAATAAATAGTTCTTGATCTTAAATCTGTGTATCCTGTTCTACCGGGTTGCAAGCTGGCATCTGGCTTAAACCTAAAACCACCCGAAGATTCAGAAATCATTTTTAAATGATCTGGCGAAACAACTTCCTCAAAAGAAAGTGTGGCTGGCCTTTCTTGTTGCGAAATTTCTTGTCCAGTTTGTTGTTCTTTGCTTGCCTCGCCAGATTCTTGTGCAGAATCAACTTCTTGCTCGTCTTTAATTATTTCAAATTCTCTTTTCATAATATTTTTTGATTTAATTTTATCTTAACATTTTAAAATTGTTTTTGCTCCGGCATGACTGGCGTCTCGCCTTGCAAACTTTCTTTTTCTTTGGGCATGGTTATTTTTAAACCTTTATCTGTAATCTCTACTTTTTCGGCTGCTAAAATTTTTAAATTTCCGGCGAGCAAAGGAAATCCCCAGTTTTCACCAGCAGTTCTTGCATTTTCAAGTGTTTCTCTCATTTTATTCCAATCTTCTTCTCCGGGAGAAAACTCGCTGAATTTTTCAGGAAATATAATTCTCATGCTCCCTAAAAATTGAGCGTAATATTTATAGCTGGTATCGTTATCTTTTGAAAAATTTGACATTAAGTATTGCCTCATTCCTTCATATGTTTGCTCTTCAATTCCTAATTCGTTAAATTTGTCCGGAAAAATAATCTTGGCCTTAAGCAAGGATGGGCAGAGATTGTGAAAATCGCCGTCTTGTTTATGTTCTGCAATTCCTGTTTTGTACTCTATCCATTTTTTTTCTGCCAATTCGTTCAAATTATTATCTTGATAATCCTGGGGAAAACATATTTTTGCATAACTGAGCATTGCAAAACGAGCTGCTACATAGTCACTTTGGCATCCATCAGATAAGATGCCGAACATTTTGTGATTAGCCTCTTTCTCAAAAATTTCAGGAAATGCGATAGAGGCATACGAAAGGGATTCCGCATAATCAACTGTCTGTCCTCTGTCTTGGCAATCTTCCAGCCTTTCTTTTATGATGTCCCAATCACCTTCAAATAATTCTCTTTCAGGATCAAAAACTACAGACGCCCTTTTTGGCTCTTGGGTTGCCAACTCATGTATATTTAAATTATCGGGATTAAATTTCATTTGTTTAATTTTATCTTAACATTTTAAAATTGTTTTTGCTCGGGTATCGCGGGCACATCACTTTGTAAACTTTCTTTTTCTTTTGGCATTGTAATTTCTAATCCTTTATCTGTGATTTCTGCTTTTTCCGCAATAAGAATTTTTATATCTCTAACGAATCTACCAAAATCATTCCAATCACCATGTTTTATGCCGTAATTTTTAGATTGTTCTAATTGATTTTTTATACCTTGTTTAGCTTCTAACTCATCTAGTTTAATATCTGTATTAATGCCAAGAATTTTTATATCTGAAGCCAACGAGATAAAGGAAAACCACTCTCCACGTTTTCGATAAGCCTCAAGCTTGTGCGTCATTCCATTCGTAGCCTTGTCATCAATACCAATGTCAGCTTTAGCATCAAAAATTTGCATTTCTATGGCTGTTCTTGCAAAAGCGCCCCAATTGCCAACGTCTCGGAAAGATTTTAATTCATTCCTCAAATATTGTTGTGCTGGTACACCAATATGAATATCTATTGCCGGATCAATAATTTTAGTTCCTAACGATAATAAATTAAATCCACTCCAATTGTCCTGATTTAAGCTCTGGATTCGTTGGAACTCTAGATAATCTTTAATACTAGTAATAGCTAAATCATCAATGCCAAAATCTATGTCTGGGTCAATAATTTTCATATTCATGCCAAGTTGGATAAAGCGATTCCAATTGTTATTATTTCTAAATGATTCTAATTTATCGTTCATATTTTTCCAGGTTTCATGGTCGATATATTTTTGCATATCAACAGACAGCCCTGATTCTTTTTTCTCTGGTTCTTCGACTGCTAACTCATGAATATTTAATTGTGAATCTGGATTGAATTTCATTTGTTTTTATAATTAAAATTGTTTTTGCTCAGGTATTTGCGAAGCTTCTGTTTGTAAATCTTGTTTATTATTATGTTTAATTAATTCTAATCCTCCGTCCTTTGGTATACGAACTTCGTCAGCAGAAATAATAGCCAAATGAGAAAGCAAATCTATCAAGGTGGGCATTGAATTTTCACGAATAGCCCCTTGTGCAGTCTTTAGTTTTTCTTCTTCTTTAAGCCAATGATCCATTCTCATTCTGATAATTTGCTTTTCTTTCTCTGTGATATCAGAGTCAATTCCCAAGACAATTCCAGTAGAAGCTAATTCAATTACAGTTTTCCAATTAAATATACTTCCTTGTCGCATACTTTCTTTTTGTCTTGTGAATATTTTTAAAAATTCTTCTTTGTCTAACTGTTTGAGTTCAGGATCAATTCCTAAAATTTTTTCATATGCTGCAACTTCAAAAAATGTTTCCTTTGCTGTTCTACTATTCCTAAATCTTTCTGCTTGGGCTTTAATTTCACCTTTTTCTTCGTTGCTTAATTTTGGATCAGTTCCAAGAATTGCTTCACGTGCAGCAATTTGGGTAAAATATAGTTGAGCACTGTATAGCGAATTTTTATAAGAATTTCTCTCGGCTTGTAGTCTTTCAGCATCTTCGTTTTTTAGATTTACATCAATACCAATAATTTTTGCCCTTGAGGCGAGGAATGTAAAATCTATCCAACTCGATCCTCTACAATCTTCAATTAAACTTAAAATTTGTTCTTTGTGTGGTAAAACATCTCTTTTAAAATCAAAAAGTATATTAAGCTTTTCTTTTTCTGGTTCTTCCACTGCTAGTTCGTGAATATTTAATTGTGATTCTGGATTAAATTTCATATTTAAAAATATATTTAAAATTCTTTTTGCTCAGGGATTTGTGGTGTCTCGGATTCTAAGGTTTTAGTCTTTCTCATATTTATTTCTAGTCCTTTGCCAGTAACTTTTACTTCTTCTGCGGCTAAAACCTTCATATCGCCAGCCATACCTTCAAAACTGTAGGCACCCCAGCCCTCCATTTCAGCTTTCAATTCTTTTTTCATTCCTTCCCAATCTTCTTTTTCTATACCTAAATTTCGTTTAGAGTCAAGAAATTTTATTTCTGATGCCAGTTGGCAAATATTTACCCATTTGCCATCGCTTGGCCTTCTTGCTTGTAATATTTGAAGCTTTAGTCTTTTTTCGGCCTTTTTATAATCTTCCTCGGTAATATCCCGCTCCGGATCAAAATGCAATTCAGATTTCTTTTCTGGTTCTTCGACTGCTAACTCATGAATATTTAATTGTGAATCTGGGTTGAATTTAGGCATAATAGTTTTGTTTTCTTATTAAAATTGTTTTTGCTCGGGCATGGCGGGCGTCTCGCCATGCAAATCATCTTTTTCTTTGGGCATGGTTATTTTTAAACCATCGTCTGTAATTTCTACTTTTTCGGCGGTAATTATTGTCAAAGACGCGGCCAATTCTGCCAACTCGTAACCACTATAATGATCTGTGGTAATATTTCGGCAACGGTCCAAATCTTTTTTCATCAAAATAAGTTCCTCTTTTGTTACTTTGGGATCTCTGCCTAAAATAATATCTTGTGCAAAATATCCGCCAGCAGAACGGCCATTAAAATTATTTTCATTATTCCCAATAAAATCCAGTTTACTCATACGAACTCCTTGCTCAAGAAATTCCCAGTCGCGATCAGACATGTTCACGTCCTGTCCAAAAAATTTCATTGCTTCTACCATATCTGCAAATTGCGAATAACTCGAATTAGCATAAAGTCTGTATTCTTCTGTTTGTTTTTTCATACCTTCAACGTCTTCAGATAGTAAATTTGGCTTATGCCCTAATTTAGCTAAAAAAACTGCTACTCCTGTAAAAATTTTCCAATCTTTTTTCCTACGTCTAAAGTATAGTTCGTCTTCAATCTTCAGTAAATCATGATGTGTCATCTTGGGTTTTTCGCCGATGACTGTCATATCTGCTGCTACTTTTGCAAACTCAACCCAGTTAAGATAGTGTTTTCCATCTGCAAAATCTTGATAAGACTTTTTCTCAGTTCTCAATTCTTCCAATCTGTTATGCATTTTTGCGCGATCATCAAAAGTTATATCCCGCTCAACATCAAAAATTGCACCAGACTCTTTCTCTGGCTCTTCGACTGCGAGTTCGTGTATGTTTAAATTGTCTGGATTAAATTTCATTTGTTTATTTTTTTGAATTAAAATTGCTTGCTCTCTGGTATTACAGGAGCCCGCAGGTGTAATGGTTCTTTTTGCTCCGGCATTTTAATTTCTAATCCATTTTTTGTAATCTCTACATCTTCTGCGGCGAGAACAGCTAAATTATAGTATAAATGCAAAAGCCTCATGTCGTTTTTTTCATAATCATCTCTATAATTAGCAATTGTGCCATTTGCTCTTTTTATTTGTTTTGCCGATAATTTAACGTCGTAACCAAGTATTTTAGCAATTGCCAAAGTCGCCTCATCTGTTGCCTCATTATTAATAATTTGTGCAATATCTCCTGTAAATTTTTCTGGAATTTCAGCTTCTATGTCTAAAATTTTCAACCATGCTGAAAACGCTAAAACTGAATTAACTTCTCCATAAGTGCAAACTTCCTTATAAGATTTGAGTATTCTTTTCTTATCAAAATCAAATATTCTGTGCCCTGCAAGTTTCAAAAAAGCAAAACCTATCGCCCCACCATAAAAAGAAGTGTCGAATTTTATTGATTTTATAATTTTTGGCCAGACAGTATTGCTCGCATATGGATCAATTTCTACTGGATGTCCCAAAACTCGTAAATAAGCAACTACTCTCGCCGTAGTTTCTGCACTGTTTAAATTAGCCATATCTTTTGCCATTTTTTCAAACATTTTCCATTCCTCTGGCAATACATCTTTTTCAGGATCAAAAAGTAGCTCGGCTTGTTTCTCAGGCTCTTCGACTGCTAATTCATGTATATTTAAATTATCTAGGTTGAATCTTGGCATAGTAATTTTTTAAAACTCTTTTTGCTCGGGCATTGATGGAGTTTCTTGGGCAAGACCTTCTTTTGGTTTTCTGGCATTAACTTCCCTGCATTTGTCTGCCACAATTTTAGCCATTGCAGAAAACATATACCATTCCCCGCCACCCCATCTTCCACCTACACATTCTTTCAAAAATGCTTTTATTTTGTCTGTTTTTTCTTGTGAAAATCTAAGTGGGTAATCGGGATAAATAATACTCATAGCTGCTCCGACTTCAATTAAGTATGCTCCGGAATCTTGAGATATTAAACATTTCTCAATGTTTTCAAAGTCTTCTTGACTCAATTCCGGACGCTGACCAATAAGCGTTAACCATGCCACTGGCTCAATAAAATGTCGCCAACTATTTCTTTCTTTATCCTCAGCCATCTCTTTATTTCCATTTTCCACGACCTTTTTTAAATCTTCGTCTGAAATCTTTAAAAAATCTGGGGAAATATAACTAGCCCACGCCATAGACTGCAATCCACCCCCTTTTTCTGTGTATTTCTTTAATCCTTCTAAAATCTTATTTTCCATCGAATCATCCATATTTAATCTTTCTTTATCAATTATAGCAAGAGCTGAATTTGGCATTATAATATCTCTATCTTCACCGTGGCCATCTCCACGCTTTGCCAAATTTTCAAGCGTATACCAATCTGTATTTGTAAAAATATCGATTGGATCAAAAGAAACATCTGTGGGCTCTTGCTCTTTTTGAGGTTCCTCAATTATGAGATCATTAATATTTGGTTGTGAATCTGGATTGAATTTAGGCATGTATGTAAAAATTAAATTTGCTTTTGGTCTGGTAATGGCAATTCTGAAACATCGCGGGAAATGCCTTGGATCTTTTTGACAATTTCTTTGAAATCCTCTTTGTGCTCTTCAAAGGTTTTTTTTCTGCTTTCCAACTCTTCTTTACCAACCCAAGATTCCATTTTATCTTTTATGGAATCATCCAGCATCAAACCCACGCTTGTGCAAATATTGGCAATCTCTGTTGAAACTGTTTTATCTTCGTACACGCTGTAACTGCCAATCATAACCTCATAAAGCACTTCATCAAAAGATTTACCTGTTGGCTGGTAAACTGGTTTTTTGGTTTTTGGGTCCGAATAACTAACCAACTTTTCGCCTAAATCTCTAAGCAATCTATATGAAATAGGAATTATTTGATTCCTTTCTTCAATAAATTTTCTAACCTTTGGAAAAACTTCATTTACTAAAATATATAATTTTGCCAAGTCATCTTTTGATCTTAAAATGTCACCTTCTGGGTTAGACATAGAACATAAAGCAACTTTCATTTCTTCAGATCTTGGCGGATAACCCACTTCCAAAGTTTTTCCTGTTGCACGGGAAGCAAATGCCTCTGGCACAGGATAAACTCCGTGTTTGGCCCCAATGTTGGCTGTAAAATACATTCTCCAATCTTCCGGAACTTTTATTTCCTCGTCATTGTCAGCAAAATACCAATTTTCTCCGGGTTTGGCAGTCATTAAGCCATAAATTAGGCTCCAATTTTTATTTTTGTTAAACTCATCAAAAATTATATTGTCGCCTCTGCGAAGCGCAGAAATTATTACGCCATCTCTCCAGCCATTTCGGCTTGCCAGATGCCCAAACTGTCCGGCAAGTTCTCGCCTAAAAGCTGTTTGCGTAAGTTCATTCATTTTACCTTTTAATTGTGTGAGTTTTTTAGACAGAGCTGGATCGTCTTTAACAGCTTTTTCTCCTTTTTCTAGTTCCTCAACAATTTGCCCCACCAAAACCACAGCCGATTGACCTTCAGTTACTTTAAAAGTGTTTTTTACAACTTCTTGATGTTCTGCCACAAAGTCCTTAAGTCCAGCTTCATCTAAACCTTCCAAATCTGCTGCCAATTGATGATAATATTCTGTTGGACTTCTAAACTCAATAGCTTTTGAACCATAAAGCATATACCTTGTAACTTCTTCAGACAAATCTAAATACACATAATCCCTTTCTTTTTCCTGTAAATAATGCCTTACCAATGTTGTTTTTCCAACTCCTGGAGGCCCTACCAAAACTCCACCAATAGTTGTTCTTTGGTGCTCACCTTCCCACTCGTTAAGTTTGTTTAAACTTTTAATTACCGACTGAGTTTCCACCACATCTTTCCCTTCTGAAAAATCTTCCAGCATTTTATCAATTTCCTTTTTTTGCCAAAAATATCTTACCATTGGGTTTTCCCAAAGCTCTTTTGATTGTTCTTGCAGTTCTTTTACTCTTTCTTTTATTTCCCCTTTAGTTTTTGGTTTTTCTGTACCAACTCTAGCCAAAAGCTCCTGTTTTGCTTCTTCATACTCTTTGCTATCTTTATCAAAAACAGTTTCCAATGCCTTTAAAGATTCTTCAATGTCTGGCTCTTCTACTTTAGATTTTCCCATAACACCTTCTAATCTTGCCAGTTCTTTTCGGCTCAATTTTTCGTCTAGCTCAGAGTCCCCAAAAGTTGGTTCATGAAGTAACGAATGCAATTTTGTGCCTTCGGCCATTCCAGAAGAAAATTTTACATATTGGTTTTGAGCTCTTAAATATTCTCGGTAGGCCTTTTCAAAACTTGGCCCATAAGACAAATATTCATCTAACTCTTTTTTCTTTTCTGTAAAAGCCAACATTGCCTGCGTTCTTTCGGCAGGATTTTTCACATAGCGCACAGCTTTTCTTAAATCTTGAGCTTCTTTAGCTAGTCTCCTAAATTGTTC
>MHPU01000038.1 GCA_001820485.1 Candidatus Staskawiczbacteria bacterium RIFOXYD1_FULL_32_13 | reverse complement strand
TTTTTTGTCCATTAATACAACCACCCCAACTTTCACATTGCCAATTTGAATTACAAACTATATTCGTATTTGAAATAGGCATGATAGATGGCGGTAGGATTAAATCAATAATATAATCTGGGTTTAAATCAACATTCGTATTTGGATTTGTGTTCGCATTTAGATTTGTATTTGAACTACATGCTTGAACTTCAGATGGTCTGCTAATATTTGCATTACAACTATTATAGTCAAAACAAGATCTTGTTTGTTGGCCATTAAGACAAGACTTCCAAGACGAACACTGCCAATTAGGATTGCAAGTTAGATTAGTTAGGACAGGAGGAGTTACATTACTACAGCCATAAAGTTTATTTAATTTAGCCCTTGTAAAAGAAGCTACGGTCCCAGTGCCCTTAGATAATCCAATGGGTGTTAAGATTTCTGATTTATATTTTTCCTGAAAACTAATTACAGCTGAGGTTGTATTTTTACCAAAAAATGAGCCTATTTTTTCTGAATCAGTTAAAGAAAAAAATCCTTGTAATTGCAAGGCTTTTTGCAGGGCAGATACTTCTACACCAGAATCCCCATATTTCATACTTATGTCAAATGTATGACACCAAGAAGAACTGTTTTGCACTCCACCTTGACCAGAAGCAATTTTTTCATTTATCTCTGCCTGTAGTCGAGCAATTTCAGCTGTTATTTGAGCGATTAAGGCTTGTTTTTCTGCTTCTGTCATAGCGGAGACATTAGAAAATATAGATGAACAAATACCAACTAATAATAAAATAGAAAATAATATAAACTTTTTAGACATCATAAAATTTTAATTATTAATTATATTAAATTATTATACCACTTTTAAAAATGCAAGCAAATATTTATGTGTATAACTAAAAAAAATAACAGGCTTTTTATGCCTGTTATGCTCTGAAAACTTCTAAAAATGCTTTTGATGGAATATTAACTCTGCCTTTTTCTTTAAGTAACTTTTTACCTCTTTTTTGTTTATCTAAAAGTTTATTTTTTCTAGTTACATCTCCTCCATATAAATATCCTGTTACATCTTTTCTGCGAGCAGAAACTGTTTCTCTAGCAATAATTTTGCCACCAATTACAGCCTGAAGTGCTATTGAAAATTGTTCGGGAACCAAAACCTCTTTTAATTTTTCAACTAAATTTTTACCATCTCTAAAAGCTTCATCTTCTGACACAATTCTAGAGAATGCTTCTTCTTTTTTGTTTGCAACTAAAATTTCCATTTTAACTAATTTTCCAGGTCTAAATCCTAAAATATTATAACTCATTGAAGCATATCCTTGGCTTACTGTTTTTATTTTATCATATAAATTAGCAATAATTCCCCTTAAAGGAGTTTCAAAAACAATTACAGCTCGATCACTAGTCAAATAATTTGTTTCAAGATAATTGCCTTTTAAATCTTTTAAAATATCCATTACTTTTCCAATATAATTTATTGGAGTCACAACTTCTAAAGAAACCCATGGTTCCTCAGTTTTGTTAATTGAAGACTGATCTGGCCAATCTGATGCAGAATAAATAAATGTTTCTTTATCTTTTTTATCAAAAATTTTATAAACAACAGATGGAGTTGAAATAACTAAAGTTAAACCAAATTCTCGCTCTAATCTTTCAGAAATTATTTCAATATGCAAAGTTCCTAAAAATCCACAATTAAATCCCCTACCCAAAGCTTCTTTCATTTCTGGTTCAAAGACCAACGAAGGGTCTGATAATTTTAATTTAGCTAAGGCAACTTTAAGCACATCAAAATCATCGGGATTTTCTGGATATAAACTAGCAAAAACCATTGGCTTTGGTTCTAAATATCCTGGCAATGGTTCTACTTGGAGCTTGAAGCTTGGAGCTTGAAACTTAATTATGGTGTCACCAGCACGAACTTTTCCTGGCTCTTTAATACCTGTTGCAATATATCCAATATCTCCCGCAGTAATTTTTTGTTTTGCAGAATATGTTGGGTTTAAGTAACCTAATTCTTTTACTTCTGCTTGAGTTTTAGTTGCCATAAGCTCAATTTTTTCTCTATCATTTATTTCACCATCAATTACTCGAACATAAGCAATCACACCCTTAAAAGAATCATAATCCGAATCAAAGATGAGCGCCCGAAAAGGTAAAGCCTTTTCGTCCTGAGCGAAGTCGAAGGACTTCTTGCTATTTTCTGGACTTGGCACCTGCTCAATTACAGCCTTTAAAATTTGCTCAACATTCTGCCCAGTTTTAGCTGAAATTTTTAGAATCTTGCCCTGAGCTTGGTCGAAGGGTTCTTCTGGCCATAAAAGCGTTGCCATTTCCTGTTCTGTCTCTTTAACTTTTGCCTGCTCTGAATCAATTTTATTTATAACAGGAATTATTTTTAAACCTTGTTTTTTTGCTAAATTTAAATTAGCTAAAGTTTGTGCTTGAATTCCTTGAGTGGCATCTACAAGTAAAACAGCCCCCTCAACTGCAGCCATTGAACGCGAAACTTCATAAGAAAAATCTACGTGTCCCGGAGTATCCACCAAATTTAGAATATATTCTAAATTTGGTGTCCTGAGCGAAGTCGAAGGATCTTCGTTTTTAACTTTGTATACCATTCTAATTGCTTTAAGTTTTATAGTAATTCCCTTCTCTCTTTCCAAATCCATAGAATCTAAAAACTGTGGCATCATTTTTTTGGCATCAATAGTTCCAGTCAATTCTAAAAGCCTATCTGCCAAAGTAGATTTTCCATGGTCTATGTGCGCAATAATACTAAAGTTTCTTATATTTTCTTGATTCACCCTGTTAAATAAGACTTGAGTCTATTCCTCAAAAACATTTTACCTAAATAAGTTTTAAGATATTTTTCTCTATGAGTTGCATCTTGTTGATTTAAACAACCCTCAAAATATATAAGGCTAAATTTGCCTCTTTTGCAAGTTGAGTTAACTCTACCTTTTTGATGTTCCTCAAGTCTTAATTTTAAATTTTTAGTATACCCTGTGTAAAACATTTTATCTTTTTCAAATTTTAGAACATAAACAAAATAGAACATGTTTATAAAAATTTAAAATTATTTAACAGGGTAAACATTTTATTTAATATACCATAAAATTCCAAAAATTAAAACTTTTGCAAAAAAAATGGCTCTTGTTTGTATCCAACAAACAAGAGCCCCAACTCGTTTCCGCACCATCTTCTACGCAAACTATCCGCGATACTGAGCGGCCACCAGCCGTCCATGGCGGTTCGTCGCCCAGTTTACGTCGTGGTCATCGAATGGTAACTCCTCCCACTCGGCCTGTGTGCCGAAGTAGTGGCGAGTGCCATTCATATCCACGGCAATCGGCTCGATTTCTAGTGGCCACTCGTCGGACTCATCATCATCGCCCTCAAAAATCAGTTCTGCCACGGCAACGAACCTCGCCTTCGGCAAAAATTGATCCTCACCTCGCCATGTGTATGAGCCATCGGCGAGTTGAAGAATCACGACAGCAAAACGATAAATCTTGCCATCGATTTCTTCAGTGTTCAGAGCAGTGTCAGGCGTGCGTACGACGAGAAGTTGATTGATCCTCATAGGATCCTCCCTTTACAGTTGACGCACTGTTGAGCGTGCTGGGGTTAAACCAGCAAGGGTTATAAAGAACATGAAGGTTTTTCCCTTCTTTCAAACCACTAAACTAGAGAGCTAATGATTTGAAAGAAGGGCAGGACGTCGTAAGCAAAAGCTCGACGCCCTGCATGTTTTGTCGGTTATTTATGGCAAACCGACTTAGCCATTTTTTTGAGAGAACTAACCACGAGCCCTTTGAATGGTGGCCAACATTTTGGCCACTGTGTTGCGCTCGTCCGCGACCGTGGAAAAATCCAACTCTTCCACAGCCTGACCTGTCGCGGTCAAGTCCAGGAGCTTTTCGCGAAGCCCTTCGATAATGCCACAATTTGAGGCATACCATGCCTCAGCCACTACAGCCTTGGCGACTTGTCGGCGAGCTTCGTCGCGGACTTTCTGGTAGTCTTCCTTGACCACCAATTTGGCGCCGTAATGAACGGCCACCGTCCTAACCGCAACTCGGTCATGAAGCCAAATTACCCTGGTCGCGGTGCTGGCATTTCCTTGCCATCCTTCGTAGCTATTCAGAGCTACGATTTCACCACCCTCCATGGCAACCTGATACACTTCCGTGTTTCCAATCAATCCACGAGCTTCCAACTTCGAAATACGTGTCATGGCTATATCTCCTTTCAAGAGAGTTTCTTTGCCATGCGCGACCATTTGTCAATCTGGCTACATACCAGTTAGAGATTTGGTCACTTAATCTCTATAAATTAATTATAGCATAATCAAGAAGTCTTGTCAAGTATTCTAAGCAAAATAAAAACACTACTGCTAGTGATTTTATTTTCCAATCCCCTACCTAAATTTTCTTTTTTAAATTTAAAAAACCCACTTGGCTTAAAATAAAGTTTCTAAATGATTCAATCTCTGGAAATTTCATAAAGCGACCTACTGCCATATAGCTTAAAAATCCAAGACCTCCAGCAATTGCTGTTTGAAATAATAAAATTATAAATCTTGAACTACCCAAAAATCCACCAAAAATCTGACGCGCAATATAAGCTACAACCATAGCCAAAATTGTAGCACCTAAAACTTTAACAAAAAATATAAATAAATTTTTGTATCTAATTTCTTTTATCTTAAACTTCAAAAATACCAATAATAAAATAAACTGAATAATTACATCAATTGCAATAGCTAAAGGCAAGCCAATTACAGCTAAATTTTGCATACTATCTATCCTTAATATGTATTGAGTAACATATGAAAAAGCATTTGAAAATTGTAAAAGCCACACAAATAAATATGCAAGAGGCGTCAAAATCAAAACACTAAAAACGCTTATCAATGCAGGAATTGCTGTACTTTTATTAGCATAAAAAGCTCGAGAAATTAAAAAAATTAAACCTTGAGCAAACAAAGAAATCATAAAAATACCAAAGCAAGCAGCTGTAAGTTTTGTAGAAGTCCAATCAAACCTACCTGCCCCAAAAACTAATCTTACTAAATGAGCTCTTAAAATATAACAAAGTCCTGAAACTGGAATTATTAAAAATAAAATTTGCCTAAATACAGAATAAAATTTATCTAAAAAATCTTGTTTGTCGTTTCTAGACACAGCTAAGCTCAAAGCTGGGAAAACAGCAGTAGCAAAAGGAATGGCAATTAAACCAATAATTGGCATTGTCAAGTCGTTGGCTAAACTAAATACACTAACAGAACCAGCTACCAAAGTTGAGGCAATAACAGTAATTATAATTAAATTTATTTGACTAGCAGTAAGACCAATAGCTCTTGGAATAGTTAATTTAATTGTAAGTAAAAAATCTTTATCAAAAAAATTAAATGTATTTGTAAATTTAAAACCAGTTTTTAGAAATGATGGCACTTGAATAGCTAAATGCATTACTGCTCCTAAAATAATCCCCCAAGCTAGACCCTTAATTCCCATAGTAGGTACAAAAAATAATATTCCAATTATGCTTCCCAAATTATATAAAATAGGAGAAATTGCAGTAATTAAAAATCTTTTAAAAACCATGAGTACAGCTGAAATCATATTTGAAAGCCCCATTAATATTGGGCTTAAAAACATTATCCTTGTAAGTTCTACTGTGATTTGCTTTTTGTCCAAAGAAAATCCTGGAGCAATTAAAGAAATTAGTTGTGGTGTAAAAATAAATAAAATACTACAAACTACAACTAAAATTATTAAACATAAATTAAATAAATTTGATAAATATTTAAAGGCAGACTCGCGATTCTTGTTTAAGTTATCTGTAAAAATTGGAATTACAGCTACAGAAATAGCTCCCATCATTAAAACCATAGCTACAAAATCTGGAATTCTAAATGCTGTAAAATATACATCAAGTTCATTGCTTGCATTAAAAGTACTAGCCAATAATCTATCTCTTAAAAGACCAAGTAAAAAACTAAAAAAAGAAGCAACTGAAATAATCAGAGCTGCCATACTTACCTTTTCTGTTTTTAAATTTAATAATTTTTGAAACATAAAAATTTAAGTTTTGATTTCGCGGATTATACCAACTGGAGTGCATTCATCAGTTTGACCAAGAGGATTATCTTTGATTGCGCGAGCCACAAATTTCCGGTCCAAGCCGGGTGTGGACCCAAGAATATTTACCCCAATATCATTTGCATCTACAATAGCTACTTTTACTCCGCCCAATCTATCTGATATTTTTTTCGCAACCTCATTGGCATTAATTGGGCCTTTTGATACATATTTATTATAGGGTGGAATTGCATAAGGTACTGCCCCATCAATTGAACGAGCTTTATCTCCCGCTAAAATATAAAAAATACCTTTAATACCAAAAAGTTTAAAAATTACTCCAAAAAACGCAGAAAATAAAATACGCAAAATTCCAACTTCTTCAATAGCAAGTTGCATTGTTTGTGGACTTCCAAGACCAATCCCAATCGGAGTTTTGGTCACATACTTTGATAAAAGCCTTGCCATTTTACTTGGCTTAATACTGTCTAAATGATAACTTCTGCATTGAGTAACTGCTACAGCTTTTTCAGATACAAAAACAATATCTTCAGGCAAAAGGTATTCTAAAACATATTGTCGCACAATGAGAGATATATCTTTATCTTCTGGGGTAATTAATTTAGTTTTTACAGCGTATCTTGCAAATCGTCTAGACCCTGAACCCGTCGAAGGGTTTCCATCTAATTCAATTATTAAATTTTTTCTTGGATTTGGTTGCAATTCCATATGATTTATCTTAATACTTTTTTTATCATTTTACAATTGTGAATAACTAAATTTTAAACAACTAAAAACTCCATACTTATGGAGATTTTTAGTGTCATTTAAATGAAATTATTTTTTAAATTGTGCAATTAATTTTGCAATGGCATCTGCAAGCGAAGCTACTTGGCTTTGCATTGCATCTAAGATTGATTGCTCTGAATTATCAGCCAAATTATTTTCATATTTTATGCCTGCATTATTTGTACTATTGATTGAACTACAAACAGCATTTCCAAACAAATTAGTTAATGAAATTGTTTTTTTTCTTGCCACAATATAAGAAGATGCAACACTATTAAAGGTTTGATTACCTTTTAAAATAACAGAACCATCTGCGTTTCTTGTTTGAACAGTAAATGCTGTTCCATTCCATGAATCAGCTCCTACTATTTTATAATTATTTTCTGCTGGTAGATTTTGCGTTTTAATATAAACATTATAAAAAACATAACCAGGAATTTTTTGAGAATAGATATCAGTTACAGTACATGAGGATATACATGTCTGAGATGTTGGGGGTTTATCTGTTAAAATTCCACAATTATTAGTATCAACAACAGTTCTTGTTTGAAGCCCATTCACACAACTTGACCAAGTTCCTGCCTGCCAATTTGGAGTGCACGCATTAACACTATTTATTATTCTTATTGTTGCTTGTGTCGGCGTAATTCCAACAACCTCAACAGAAAAATTCATTTTTGAATCAATAACTGCAATCCCTGATTTTAACGGTGCAGAAAAAAGATTCCCAAGTTCATCAGCAAAATATCCTGCAATATTAAGCAAATATTGATCTTGGTAAACTAGATTATTCACATCTGGCATCAAATAAACATAAATTCCCGGCCCACTATGAACATTAGAGCTTCGATAATTTATTACATATGCTTTTGTAGTATTTGGTATTGGTACTGTTACCATTTGTATGTCATTTGTTGGGCTTAATAAATCAATTGGTTTTAAATTAATATTTGATACAGAGGAATTATTGATTGTAAGCATATTAGATGGCTTAAGCCAGCCATATTGCAATTTTGCAATACTATTAATATTTATTGGATCAGGAGCTATTCCGCCATTAGCATCAATTACAGCTGGTCCAATTCGTACGCAATATTTATTTGCTGATATTGTTTCGTCCCCATCATAATAAAATGGAACCTGTGTATTTTCTTTGTTGCTTAAATCTTTATAACAATCTAAAACAAATGAATGGCCACCTCCTTTTGCATATGAGTGTAAAAATTCGTGAATCGCCGTTCCTGTATCAATTCCAAAATTATCTTGACTAAAAGGTGTTGGACGAGAACTTATTGTCTCACCGCCAGTCAATACTCCTCCATCATATGTCATATTTTCTATATATGAACCACGAGGCATATCGTTGCAATCGTCACCAACAAAATCATAATTTCTAACTATTACAAAATTAGCAAATTTTTGGACATCAACTCCTGATCTAAATGCTCTATTTATAGCGTACCTTTCAATGTGTGGACCTTGCAACAACCCACTACAATTTTCTATATCACCAACATATGGTCCAGCATATGTAACGTCAAGACTGGCACGATTAAAAGACATATTTCTTATATGTGAATATAGTTCATTTTCAAGAGCTTTCTTAACTCCAGTTAAATCAGAATAATTTGAATTTGGATATTTCGTCAAAAATATAACCAATGTTTTAGTTCGAAGAACAGAGGAATCTAAAACGGAAAAATAATTGTCACTTATATCATTTATATTAGTAAATCCAGCATCTGCATCCCATACTGTAATTTTATATTTGCTTCCTACAGTTAACAGAGGAAGATTAGACAAAATTGTCCAATCAAATGAGCCTAAAGAAGCAGAATAATTTTCAGCTATATTCAGCGAATAATTATTTGACGCATTAATTAAATTAATATTTACTTTATTTACATTTTTAAAATTCCAGTTAACATTTAGTGTGTCTCCAAACTTATATGTCTCTCCACCATTTGGTGAAGTAACTGTGATTGATGGTTGAACATTATTAACAGAATCAGCTAATGATTTGCAAACAATATATTTTAACTCATTAACTGTAACTGTTTGTTTTTCAGCTAATATGTTAAATATTTGAGCATCATTTAACACATAAGCAGATTTCAAAAGTGTAGTTCCATCTGAATTTTTCTTATTTACAGTTAAATAAACATTACTAGCTTTTTCAGTCCCTAGTTTGCGATAAGTAACAGTACCAGATAGATTTTTAACCTTAACAAACAAATTATAATAATACCCATTAATCGGATTACCGATTTTTTCTGTATAAATATCTAAAATTGAGCATTGCTCTGCTGCCTTAGTAAAATTTGCTAAAAACAAAAAGGCCACAGCTAATATGACTATAAATGTAAAATATTTTTTATTCATATTTTTTATTTTAATTATATTGCTTAATAATACCCCCCCCCAATTTTTATGTCAACTATAGTTATACACGCATGTTTTTACAATCAAAAATCCGCTTTAAAAGCGGAATCTTTGATGTCTTAGCAAGACTATAAGCCGAATTCTGTATTATGTGATTATCTGTCTGTTCACGATATTACTATCGGAATCAAGCCCTTCGATTTCTCTCAGGACAATAGCGAACTACTTTTAACTCTTAAAATCAAACAAGGCAAGCAACCAATTGGTTACGTTTATTTGTTTACCTCGATCTTTTCAAAAAGCTTTGTTCTTGCACACAGATAAGGATTTTGCCGTTTCACTTTTACATTTCTGTAAAACTCGCCAAGCACATAAATAAATTTATATGCTCGGCGCCTCAATTTTTTCAAATCTCGGCGTCACTGCTCGCACCTCTCGTGTTACCACGGACGGGAATTACCCGCTACCAATTTATCTCGCCAACTGGCGGATGAGTGTTCGGACTTTCCTCCCCCCGCCAAGGCGGGGAGCAATCACTCATCTTGCTAAGACATATTAATAATATATTAGTTGAGCAAATCTGTCAAGGTTTGCACAAAAAAACTGCAATGAATGCAGAATTTTATGAGCGAGGCGATAAATTTTTTTGAGGCGAGGGAAACCCCCGATGGAGAGGTCGAGACGAGAAAAAATTTGATTGCCGAGCGAAGTAAAATTAAAAAGTATCGTATTCTCTCATCTGTAATTGCGAATTAACTTGACGCATCGTGTCTAGCACAACTGATACAACGATTAAAAGTGAAGTTCCTCCAATTAAAAATGTAAATCCCGTAACTCCAGTAACTCCTGCTACAATTGATGGCAAAATGGCGATTAATCCCAAAAATATTGCTCCAGTAAATAATACTCTATTTAATATGTGTTTTAAAAACATTGTTGTTGAAGTTCCTGGTCTTACGCCTGGGATAAATCCTCCCATTTTTTGTAAATTTTCAGAAATAGCTTTTGGATCAAATGTAACTGCTGTATAAAAATAAGTAAATAAAATAACTAACAAAAAGTATAAAACTCCATGAATCCAAACATTATTAAAGAATAAACCAACATTTGTTGCTATAGTTCCGACAATTCCAGTTGAACCTCCAAAAAATCCTGCAATCATTCCTGGAAAAAGTAAAATTGACATTGCAAAAATAATTGGCATGACTCCAGCTGGGTTAACATTTAAAGGTAAATAAGTTGAGCCTCCTCCAAACATTTTATTCCCCCTAACTCTTTTTGCATAAGATACTGGAATATTTCTACGAGCTTCTGTAATTAAAACTACACCAGCAATTATAACTATGGAAAGCACAAAAAATATAATATATGAAGGAATCATTGTTGGATCCCAAGTTGCAAATGTTTGAAAAATATTAATTGGTAATGTAGCCACTATACCAGCAAAAATTAAAAGTGAAATTCCATTTCCTAAACCCTTCTCAGTAATCAATTCTCCAATCCACATTAAAAACATCGCTCCAGCTGTAATGGTAATTATAGCTGAAATTGTTGTTCCCAATGAAAGGCCTGAAATTATTCCTTGTCTTTGAAATAATGTAAGCATTCCATATCCTTCAAAAGCAGCCAAAGGAATGGTTAAAAGTCTGCCATATTGATTAAATTTTTGTCTGCCTGCTTCTCCCTCTTCTTTATATAGTTTTTCTAAAGCAGGAAAAATCATTGTTAAAAGTTGTAAAATAATTGTAGCTGTAATATAAGGTCCTACACCCATTAATACAATTGAAAAATTGCTCAAAGCTCCTCCTGAAAAAAGGTTTAAAAGTCCAAAAACTTGGTTATCAGTAAAAAATGTTCTTAAATTTTCTGTGCCAATTCCAGGTATTGGAATGTTAGCTGCAATTCTAAACACAACAAAAAGCCCAATAACAAAAATAAATTTATTTCTTAGGTCTTTGCTTTTTAATAAAAATAATATTTTATCGTACCACATATATTTTTACTACCTTGCTATTGACAAGGTTTCTTTATTATGCTATAATTAATATATGAAATTACTCCAGCTGTAAGCTGGCGGCTTGGCAAGCCGAATTCTGAAACCCTAGAGAAAAAGGGAGAATGCCATGGCGGAAATTCTGATTTCCTGCGGTCGGATACTGGGTGAAGTGGCGAGATTTGTGATTTATATGGTTTTTTGGTCGACTGCCACGCTCGGTGCACTCGGCACAGGGGCGATATTCTTCGCCGCCTCGCCAACGTGGCAAGGCAAGGTCGTCGGCGCAATTCTCTGCACCGTCGGCTACGTTGCCTTCGCACATATCGCGGTTAAGTCGTACAACGAATAAGCACGACTTGACTGCGATCGGTCCTTGCGACGCACAACATTGTTTGTTGTGTCGCAAGGGCTTTTTTCTTGTTTCTAATTCGTCATTGCGAGGAAATCGCAATTGACGAAGCAATCTCAAACTACTAGATTGCCACGTCGCCTGCGGGCTCCTCGCAATGACGACTAACTCTGGATTCCCACTTTCGCGAGAATGACAAAGTGTTTTTTTGTCTTTATTTTTACTTAACAGATCCTCCGGCTTTTTCGATGGCTTCTTTGGCGATTTTGGAAACCAAGCAATGCTGGATTGAAAGTTTTTTACTTAACTTACCAGTTCCCAAAATTTTAACTTTTGGATTTTTCCCTTCAATCTTTTCTACAATTCCAGCTAAAACTAAAGTTGTTGGATTAACTAAGCTATTGTTTTTAAATTTACCTTCTAATGAGGCAATATTCACAACTGCTGTATTATCTTCAAATACAAATCTGCGATATCCTTTTAATTTTGGATATCTTTTAATTAATTCTCTAATCATTGGCATGAATTTTCTACCAGCTCTTGAGTTTTGCCCTTTCATTCCTCTTGAGGAATATGTTCCCTTCTTTCCTCCACGGCCAACTCTTTTCTTAGAGTGATTCTTATGTTTTGGCTGTAATTCGTGAATTTGCATATAAATATTAAATTAATAAGCGAGGCAATAAATTTTTTTGAGGCGAGGGAAACCCCTAATGGAGAGGTCGAGACGAGAAAAAATTTGATTGCCGAGCGATTAGTTCTTAAGTTTTAATTTTTTTAAAGCTTCCATTGTTGCTCTAGCATTATTTAATTTATTCTTTGAGCCAGACAATATTTTAGAAGAAACGTTTTTAATTCCTGCTAAATCACAAATAATTCTAACAGAACCTCCAGCTACCAATCCCCTTCCTTTCATTTGAGGCTTAAGCATTATAACAGCAGAACCAGATTTTGCAGATACCATATGAGGAATTGTTCCATCTTTAATGGCAATTACAAATAAATTTTTCTTAGCAGCTCTTGTAGCTTTTTCAACTGCTTGAGAAACATCTCTACCTTTATCAATACCAATGCCAATTTTTCCTTTTTTATCTCCTGCAACAATTACAGCTCTAAATTTCATACGCTTTCCGCCACCTGTTACTCTAGTAACACGGGCTAAATCCAAAAGTTTTGATTCAAAATCATCTTTTTTAAAATCTCTACCTCCACCAGGTCTAAAACCACCTGCTTTTATAGGTTTAAATTCATCTCCAGCTTTTCTGTCTCCTCTTTCAATTTTAACTTCTTCTTTGTTTTTTGTTTCTGCCATTTTATTTTATTTAATTAATAAGCGAGGCAAATGAACTTTTTTGGAAGTTGCGACCACAGTCGCAAGTTGAGTGCGCCAAAGCGACTCAACCGGAAAAAAAGTTTATTTGCCGAGCGAATTTAAAACTTAAGTCCTCCTTCTCTGGCTCCTTCTGCTACAGCCTTAATTCTTCCATGAAATAATAAACCTCCTCTATCAAAAACCACTTTTTCAATTTTTTTATCAACTGCTTTTTTGGCAATTAATTTTCCAATCTCTGAAGCTTTTTGCATTTTAGTACTTTTGCCTTTTATACTTTTATCGGAAACTGAATCAATCATTATACCCTTGCCATCATTAATTAATTGAGCATAAATATGATTTAGGGATCTGAAAACAAACAACCTTGGACAAGTCTCTGTTCCATTTATCTTAAATCTTATTTTTTTGTGACGTCTTTGACGTTTTTCTGTTTTTACTGACATCTGTTTGGAGTAATCGCTAATATACAAATTTTCGCAAATATACAAATAATAAATTTTAGTTATTCGTATATTTGTATATTATTTTTGATTTATATATTCGTGAATACTACTTATTATTTTTTAGCAGCTACAACTTTCTTACCTTCTTTTCTTCTAATTTTTTCACCTTGGTATTTAATTCCTTTTCCTTTATATGGTTCAGCTTTCTTAGCTTGTCTTATTTCTGCTGAGATTTGTCCTACTTTTTGTTTATCTATACCTGAAATAATAATAACATTTTTTTCAACTGCAAAAGTAACTCCTTCTGGCTTTTTTATCTTCACAGGATGAATGAAACCAACATTCAAACTCAATGCATCTGGCTCAACTATAGCTTTAAAACCAACTCCTTCTATTTCTAATTTAATTTCATATCCTTTGCTTACACCTTCTACCATATTAAATATTAAAGCTCTATATAAACCCCACAATGCTCTTGCTTTTTTTGATTCTCTTTTTGGTGTAACAAAAATTTTATTGTCTTTTAATTCAACATTTATATCTGGATGAATTTCTCTTGAAAGCTCTCCTTTTGGACCTGAAACCTTTATGGTATCAGAACCAATTTCAACTTTCACGCCTGTTGGCAATTCAATTAACTTTTTTCCAATTCTTGACATAATTTTAATATTTATGTTTTTACTATTGACATTTATAATTTATAATGATACACTATTTATAGTTCCAAGTCAATAAATTTCTCTAATGGAGGACACAACAGTGGCGTTCAAAAGAATCGTGGTAGAGTTTCCTTCTAAAGGAGCAAATGTAATTCAATGCGAATGCGATAGCCGAAAGGATTGGCGGTTAGCAGGCATTGCGATCGTGTTCAACAATGGTTGGCAAACCACCTTAGTGTTTGAACAGGAAGTCATCGAGGAGCCGTCGAAACCTTTGCAGGTTTTCGAGAATTCGGCGTGGACGCCCGAGCCCGAAGATGGCGATAGTGAGCCAAACGACAATGATTTCTGGCCGGGCGGTGCTCGATAACCCGCGGTAAGCGCCTTGGTCGAAATTCGAATCAATCGAGTTTCCACCGATGCGCTCGCCCTGTGAAGCTTTATGCGGAACAGGGCTCTTTTTTTATTGTAAAATTTCAATTACTGTCATTGCGAGGAGCCCGCAGGCGACGTGGCAATCTAGGGTTAGTGCTTTAAACTCTGGATTGCTTCGGGTATTGCGATACCCTCGCAATGACAATTGTGTAAGGCTTAGCCTTACATACTACCAAATTTCACAAATAACTTCTCCTCCTAAATTTTGCTTCTTGGCATCTTTTCCAGTCATTAATCCTTTTGATGTTGAAACTATAGATATTCCATAACCTCCCATAACTTTTCTTATTTCATCATTAGAGTGATAAATTCTTTGTCCTTGTTTTGAAACTCTTTTTAAACCAGAAATCTTTGGTAAGCCATTTTCATACTTTAAAGTTATTTTTAAGGTTTTCATTTTTCCTTTATTTGTTTTCTTGACTTCAGCAATAAATCCATTACTTTCCAAAAGCTTTAAAATTTCGTACTTCAAATTAGAAGCTGAGATTGAAAAATCTTGCTTTGCTACAGCCTGAGAATTTCTTATTTGATTTAATAAATCTACAATTTTATCCATAAATTTTTTTTAATGTTTATTTGCCGAGCGAATCTTGCCTGGTGCCTAAAATTTTTGTTAAAATTTTAGTGCCAGATAAGTGTTCGCTTCGCTCCCTTACCAGCTACTTTTCTTAATTCCTGGAATTTCTCCTTTATTAGCCAATTCTCTAAAACAAATTCTGCAAATACCAAATGCTCTCATAAATCCATGTCTTCTTCCACATTTAAAACAACGCCTTACTAATCTTGAAGAAAATTTTGGTTTTTGTTTTACTTTTGCTTCTTGTGATACTTTGGCCATATTTGTGAAATTATTTAAGCGAGGCAATAAACTTTTTGTAGTCCCTGGTCCACTTGCCCGAAGAGGCAAAGGGGGTTACCAGCAACGGAAAAAAGTTTGTTGCCGAGCGGAATTTATTATTTGCTATCTTCCTTCATTGGAAAACCCATTAATTTATATAATTCCAGTCCCTCTTCTTTATTTCTTGCATTTACAGAAATAGTTATTTGCAGACCAATGATTGTCTTTTCTTTTTCAGTAAAAACCTCAGGAAATGAAATATGTTCTTTAAAACCAATATTTAAATTTCCTTTTTGATCAATTGATTTTGTGCTTATTCCTTTGAAATCACGAGATCTTGGAAGTGACAAATATATAAATCTTTCTAAAAAATCCCACATTCTTTGCTTTCTTAAAGTGGCTACAGCTCCAATTTCAAGACCTTCTCTTAATTTAAATCCTGCAATTGATTTTTTAGCTTTTGTAATTTTAACTTTTTGTCCTGTTATTAAGGCTAAATCATTAGCTATCAAGTTTTGAATTTTTTCTCTTTCTCCAGATGTTTTTGTAGAAACCTCTTTTCCAAAGGAGTTTGAGATAACAACTTTCTTAATACAAGGAACTGCCATTTGGTTTTTGTAACCAAATTTTTTCATCATAGCTGGAATTACTTCTTTGTTATATTTTTCTTTTAAACTCATATTAATCTATTTAAATTTTTTGTTTACACTTTTTACAAATCCTATCTTTTTTATCACCTTCAATTTTATATCCAACCCTTACAGCTTTTCCGCATTTTGGACAAATTAATTTTATATTTGAAATATCTAAAACTGCTGGAATTGAAACTATTTGGCCTTTTTCTCCTTGTCTTTTTGGTTTTACAGCTTTTTTCTTTAGATTAACTCCTTCAATCAAAACTCCACCATCTTTTGGCAAAGCTCTAAGAATTTTTCCTGTTTTCCCTTTATCCTTTCCTGCAATTATTAAAACATTGTCTCCTTTCTTTATTTTCATATAAATATATATATTTAATCAATGTATTCTGAAGCGAGACAAATGAACTTTTTTGGAAGTTGCGACCACAGTCGCAAGTTGAGCACACCGCAGTGGCTCAACCGGAAAAAAAGTTTATTTGTCGAGCAAAAACTATAATAACTCTGAAGCCATCATTGCTATTTTATCAAATCCTTTTTCTTTTAATTCTTTTGCTGTAGGACCTAAAATTCTTGTTCCTTTTGGTAATTTTCCATCTCCTAAAATTACAGCTGCATTATCATCAAATCTAATATATGATCCATCATCTCTTTTAAATTCTTTTCTTTGTCTTACAATAACTGCTTTTACTTTTTCATGTTTTTTAACTAATTTTCTTGGTTCTGCTTTTTTTACAGTAGCAACCACAATATCTCCTAATTGGGCGTATCTTCTTCTTGTTCCACCAAGTACATTAAAAACCTGGATTATTTTAGCTCCTGAATTATCTGCAACTTTTAACATTGTTCTTGGTTGTATCATAATTTTATACTTTACTAATTACCTTCCATGTCTTGTCTTTGCTTATTGGGGGGCATTCTTCAATAATTACTTTGTTTCCCAACTTCATTTCAGGATTTTCATTATGAGCTTTAAATCTTTTATGCACTTTAAATCTTCTTTTGTATTTTGGATGTTCTTTTACGCTCTCAACCTCAACAACCACAGTTTTCTGCATTTTATCTGAAACAATTATACCTTGTAGTTGCTTTTTGGCCATAATATATGTGTACTGTCATTGCGAGCGAGCGAAGCGAGCGTGGCAATCTAGAGTTCGTTTACCTACTCTGGATTGCTTCGTCGCCTGCGGACTCCTCGCAATGACAAAAAAAATTATTTTATTTCCTTTAATATGGTTAATGTTCTTGCTATTTCTTTTTTTGTATTACTTATCTCCTTTACATTTTTTAATTTATTTGATGAAAATTTAAATCTCAAATCAGAAAGCTTTTTTTGCAAATCCTTAGCAGATTTTTCTAATTCTTTTTTATCTTTTTTTCTTAATTCAGTTATTTTCATAAATTTATTTAGCGTAGCGATATAATTTGTTATTGTAACCTATTTTATAATAATTTTCAATAGCAGAATAACCCTAAATTATATTATTCTTCTCTTTTTATAAATTTTGTTGCTATTGGCAATTTTCTTGCTGCTCCTAATAATGCTTCTTTAGCAATTTCTTCTTTTAAACCATCAATTTCAAAAATAATTCTTCCTGGTCTTACTGCAAATACATAGTGATCCACTCCTCCTTTTCCTCCTCCCAATGGAACTTCTGGCCCTTTGCTAGTTACTGGTTTATCTGGAAAAATTCTAAGCCATAATTTACCGCCTTTTTTCATATATCTTATAATATGTCTTCTTGCAGATTCTATCTGGCGACTTGACACCCATTTTGTTCCCATTGCTTTTAAGCCAAAACTACCAAAGTTAAGCTCTGTTGCTCTTGTTTCAATCCCTTTGGATTTTCCTTTGCACCACTTTCTGTGTTTAACTTTTTTTGGCATAAGAATACTCATATTATGATTTATTAGCGAGGCAAATGAACTTTTTTGGAAGTTGCGACCACATTCGCAAGTTGAGCACACCGAAGTGGCTCAACCGGAAAAAAAGTTTATTTGCCGAGCGAAGTTTATTTTTCGAGCGATCTTTATTCGAATTTTTCTCCTTTATATAACCACACCTTTACTCCTATTTTTCCATATGTGCATTTAGCTTCTGCAAATCCATAATCAATATTTGCTCTTATTGTGTTTCTTGGCATTTGACCTTGTCCCAACCACTCTCTTCTTGCGATCTCAATACCATTTAATCTTCCTGAGACTTCCATTCTTATTCCTTTAATTTCCTTATCTTGCATAACTCTTTCTATTGATTTCTTCAAAACCTGCCTAAAAGGAATTCTTTTTTCTATTTGTTGTCCAGCCATTTGTGCTACTAAAGTAGCTTTAGTAAATGGATTTTTAATTTCTCTTATTTCAATTTTAAAGTTTCTCTTTACTTTTTCCGAAGCTTTCAATGAATTTCTTTTTTTCCTTATAATACTTTTTTCCAAAGATTCTTTTAAAAGCTCAATTCCATTTCCTCCACGTCCAATAATTAATCCTGGTCTTGCTGTTTCAATAATAATATTTAATTTACCAGCTGAATGTTCAATCTGTATAGAAGCTACTGAAGCCTCAACTAATTTTTTTGTTAAATAATCTTTTATCATAAAATCTTCCTCAAGGAATTGTGACATTTTGCTACCATAAAAACCTCTGATATTCCAGTCTTCTGTTCCCTTTATTCTAAATGATTTTGGATGTACCTTGTGTGACATATTTTAGATTTATTTTATTTTTTTATTTAATTTTTTATTTTGTCTTTTAATTCTAAACTCTTTTTTCTTTGCTTTTCTTATCTCTCTCTTGCTCTCAATCTTATTTTCTAAGGTATCTAGAACTATGGTAATGTGTGATGTTCTCTTTTCTATAGGATAAGCTCTTCCGCGACTCATTGGGTGCCATCTTTTTAATTTTGTGCCTTCATCTGTAAAAACTTTTGCAACAAAAAGATTTTCTTTTTTTAATTTAAAATCATTTTCTGCTGAAGCTATAGCAGAATTTAGCAATTTTAAAATAATCGGTGCTGACTTTCTTGTTGTAAACGAAAGAGCAGTCTGAGCTTCCATTGCTCCTTTGCCTCTAATCAAATCAATGACATCTCTTGTCTTTCTTGGGGCTATTCTTAAATTTCTTAATATTGCTTTAACTTGCATGATTTTATAGATAATTTTAAATTTTTATTTCTTTGCTACTGGTTTTGCAACTTCAGCTGTCTTAACTGCTTCTTTTTGCTCAGCACCAGCCTCAATACTTTTTTGCATTTTACCTCCATGTTTTCCAAATTTTGTTGTTGGTGAAAATTCTCCTAATTTGTGTCCTACCATATCTTCTGCAACATAAACTGCAACAAATTCTTTTCCATTATGAACTCCAAACGTAAAACCAACCATTTCTGGCGAAATACTACTGTGTCTTGCCCAGGTTTTTATAATAACCTTTTCTCCCTTCTTTAAGGCAAGCACTTTACTTAACAATTTTTGGTCAACGTATGGCCCTTTTCTTAAACTTCTGCTCATGAATTTTTAAAAATTATTTTTTAATTTTTTTCTTTCTTCTTTGAATAATTAATTTACTTGACCATTTTTTTGCCTTTCTTGTTTTTACCCCTAAGGCATGTTTTCCCCATGGTGTTTTTGGATATTTAAGTCCAATTGGCTGTCTTCCCTCTCCTCCCCCATGTGGATGATCTACAGGATTCATCGCAGTCCCTCTTACGTGAGGTCTTCTTCCTTTTAATCTTGATTTTCCAGCTTTTCCAACTCTATAAAATCTATTTTCAGGATTAGATACAGCTCCAATTGAAGCGAAACATTCTGATGGTACTTTCCTTATTTCACCAGAAGGCATTTTTAAGTTAGCATATTTCTCTTCATGAGCTAGAACTTGTGCCGAAGACCCAGCTGATCTTACCATAATACCGCCCTTACCAGGCTCTAATTCAACATTATATATTAGCGTTCCAACTGGAATATTTTTTAATCTCATTCTATTACCCACATTTAAGTCCGCTTTATCAGCAAATACTACTAAATCATTTACTTTTAAATTATGTGGAGCAATAATATATTGCCTTTGTTTATCAACATATTCAATTAAAGCAATAAAACCTGTTCTATTTGGATCATATTCTAATGCAATAACTTGGGCGGGGCTATCTATTCTTGTTTGTGCAAATTCAATAATTCTATAAAGTTTTTTCACTCCACCACCTTTATGTCGTACTGTAATTCTTCCAGTTGAAGCTGATCTACCAACATTTCTTTTTACGTATATCAAAAGCTTTTTCTCTGCCTTTTTCTTGGTTAATTGAGAAAAATCTATTCCAGTCATTCCTCTTCTTGCTGGTGTTGTTGGTTTATATATTTTCATAGTTATAATATTTCAATTTTATCTCCTTTTTTTAATAAAACAATAGCTTTGGTATATGCTTTTTTAAATCCTGTTGTTTTTCCAATTCTTCTTTTTTTGTGTGGTATTTTTACTATATTTACAGATAAAACCTTGACTCCATAAACACCTTCTACTGCTTTCTTTATCTCTATTTTATTAGAGCCGCCTGCAACCTCAAAAACATATTGATTATTTCTTTCTGCTAAATCAGATGCTTTTTCTGAAATATGAGGCTCTTTAATAACTGAATATGAAAATGATCCAGCTTTTTTATTTGATTTAGAAATAGATTTTTCAGAAACAACTTTTTCTTCTTTCTTCACTTCTTTTTCTACCTTAACAGAATCAACTTTTTTTGTTGCTTTCTTTTCTTTTGATTTCTCTATTTCTTTTTTTTGTTTTAAAAAATCTAATAATGCCATAATCGTTCGCCCCATTGGGCTCTCTCAAATTTTTAATTATCAATTTTTAATTTTTAAATAATTTTCAATGTCTAAATTTTTCAAACTCTTGACTTTTTTCTTTAAATTTTGTATGATTTTTATATTCGGATTTTCACTTCAATCCCACCAAGGAGCCAAGCATGTATACAATTCAGATTAACCCCGACACCATTAACATGGGCAAACTTCGATCCTGTTTGTCCGAGACTGATCGGGAGAGGTTAGCAGGGAAACATATCGTATCGATTGAGTTTATAATTGACGACGGCAAACCCGATACCGCCGAACTCGATTTTCCACCTGACGAAAATCCTCTCGCACTCGAGGATGGCGAGGAACTTGCACCTCTCATATTTCCAAATGAATAGTTCCTTCAACAATTCGGAAATCGCATAAGCGCCCTAGTCAATACTCGCAAGAGTGCTGGCTAGGACGCTTCTTTTTTTATAATAGATTTAACCTATTTTGCGAAAGTGCTTTCAATTGTTTTGATACTTTCTTTAGTCAAAATTAAATACTTTGCATTCATTAAATCAAGCACGTTAATATTTCTTGCTGAATCTATTTTTGTTTTTTTAATATTTCTTGCTGACATTACTACATTTTTATCATAATCTGGCAAAGCTATAAATACTGATTTTCCATCTAAAGGTAAATTTTTTAGAGTTGTTGCCACCACTTTTGTTTTTGGCTTGTCCTGAGCGAAGTCGAAGGATTCTAAAACAATTAAATCACTATTTTTTGCTTTTTCTGATAAAACCATAAATAAAGCTTTCCTTCTCATTTTTTTAGGAATTTCTCTTTCTAAAACTCTTTCCTTTCTTGGACCATGTGTTATTCCTCCTCCTACCCAAATTGGAGAACGTTTTGAACCATGTCTTGCTCTACCTGTTCCTTTTTGTCTCCAAGGCTTTATTCCAGAACCTGCAACTTCTGATCTATTTTTAGTATGAGCTGAGACTTGTCTTTTATTTGCCATCTGGGAAGTTAAAACTTGATGCACTAAATCAGAGTTCATTGGAACTTCAAAAATTTCTTTTGGTAAAGCCACTGTATCTTCTGTTTTTTTGCCTTTAATGTTATAAACTTCTATTTTCATTTTATTTTTATTATGTATTGACTTTTGTTTTATAATTTTGTATGATTTTTATATTAAAGTTTTGTTCTCACTGTCACCACACGGAGAAATTACAATGTCCCGCCAAGTATTTCCAGTGAATATCGACGATGGAGAAGACAAAAGAGATTTCGACTACGAATTCTCAGGATTGGGCGACGCCATGAACGAACCGGAGAAAAGCAAATTCTTCGAGTTGTGCAACAAGGGTTATGTTGTCGCGTTCATCTTCGAAGTACCCGACGATCATCCCGCCGAGCCCACTGACTTTACTAAGCAGTGGACTGATCATGCCGATAGCGATAATCGGTAATCCGCACCTTCGCAATCTGTCCTGTATGCGTCCTACCAAACTCGGTCGGACGCTCTTTTTTTATTTTCAAATTTCACGCTTGCAATGACGAAAACTTACCCCCTAACCTCCAGTAATGTTCCATCTCTTCCAGGAACCGCTCCTTTTACAACCAATAAATTATTATCTAAATCTACTTTCATTATTTTTAAATTTTGGACAGTTACTCTATCGCTTCCCATTCTCCCTGGCATCTTTCTTCCTTTAATAACATGCTGTGGAAAACGACATCCAGTAGAACCAATTGTTCTTTGTTCGTGTTTTACTCCATGAGATGCATTTCTACCATGAAATCCGTGTCTTTTTACACCACCTTGAAAACCTTTTCCTTTAGAGATTCCTGAAACTTTAACGCTATCCCCTTCAGTAAATACTGAAACGTCAATCTTATCTCCAACATTTATTTCATCTCCATTTGCTTCACCTGATTTAATTCTGTTTTCTCTTACAGATTTAAACTCTTTACCTTTCATTGATTTTTTGATTTTATTTTTCTTTTCAATTTTTTCCTGTCCAAACTGAATAGCAGAGTATCCATCTTTTTCTGGAACTTTCTTTTGTAATACAATGCAGGGCTCTGAAGCAATCAAAGTAACTGGAGTTAGCTTTCCATTTTTATCAAATAACTGAGACATTCCAACTTTTTTTCCTAAAATAAATTTCATATTTTTTCTAAAATGAAAACTGGGCATCATGCCCAGTGTCTGGCAATGTTGTTAAGCTTATACCTCTCGGCATAAGTAATTTAACTATCGCTCGTTTATAATTTATAATGTTATCAAATTTTTATTGCTATGTCAACTCCTGATGGCAAATTCAAATCTCTTAATGCTTCAATTATATCTGCTGCTGGGTTTAAAATATCAATAACTCTTTTGTGAACTCGCATTTCAAACTGTTCTCTGGCATTTTTGTGAATAAATGTTGATCTATTTACAGTATATTTTAAAATTTCTGTTGGTAATGGAATCGGTCCTAAAACTGAGGCTCCAAATCTATTTGCAATATCAATTATTTGTTTAGCAGAGCTATCAATAATCTTGTGATCATATGCTTTAAGCTTAATTCTTAACTTCTGCAATGTAACAGTTTCAGTTGCTTTTTCAACTTTTTCTTCAACTGGTTTTTTTGCTTTTCTTGCCACTGGTTTTTTTTCTGCCATCATAAATTTTAAAATTATTTTTTATAATTTATTTTCGCAACTTACAAATGTTGCTTGCGAAAAATAGATATTCGCTCATACACGTATGAGCGAATAAGCCACTTCTAACAAACTATTTTAAAATCTTTGTAACAACTCCAGCTCCAACTGTTTTTCCTCCTTCTCTAATAGCAAATTTTCCTTTTTCTTCCAAAGCTACTGGAGCAATTAATTTAACAGTCAAGCTTGCTGTGTCTCCTGGCATTACCATTTCAGTTCCTGCTGGTAATGTTACATCTCCTGTGATATCAGCTGTTCTAATATAAAGCTGTGGTTTGTATCCTGAGAAAAATGGAGTATGTCTTCCACCTTCATCTTTAGAAAGTACATATACTTCAGCTTCAAATTCTGTGTGAGGAGTAATTGAACCTGGTTTACATAAAACCTGACCTCTTTCAATATCTTCTTTCTTTAACCCTCTAAGTAAAATTCCTACGTTATCTCCTGCTTGTCCTTGGTCTAAAGATTTTTGAAACATTTCTACAGATACAACAACTGTTTTTTGAGTTGGCTTAATTCCAACTATTTCAATTTCATCATTTTGCTTAATAACTCCTCTTTCAACTCTTCCAGTTGCTACTGTTCCTCTACCTTCAATTGAAAATACATCTTCAACTGCCATTGCAAAAGGTTTGTCTAATTCTCTTTTTGGCTCTGGGATAAAGTTATCGCAAGCATCTAATAATTCAATAATTGGCTTAGCTTTTGCATCATCAACTGAAGTTGCTTTTAAAGCTTCTGTAGCTGAACCTCTGATAATTGGTGTTGTATCTCCAGGATAACCATTTTTTGTCAATAATTCTCTTATTTCTGATTCAACTAAATCCAAAATTTCTGGATCATCTACCATATCGCATTTATTCATAAATACCAATAATGATGGAAGTCCAACTTGTCTTGCTAAAAGAATATGTTCTTTTGTTTGAGGCATTGGTCCATCTGGAGCAGATACTAATAAAATACCTCCATCCATTTGAGCAGCTCCTGTAATCATGTTTTTGATATAATCAGCGTGTCCTGGACAATCAATAACTGCATAATGTCTTAAAGGTGTTTCACATTCCAAATGTGTAATAGAAATCGTCACGCCTCTGGCTTTTTCTTCTGGAGAAGAGTCAATTTGATCTACATCTCTGTCAGAGTGCTTAAAACCACGAAGTCCAGAAACTTTCATGATTGCAGCTGATAATGTGGTTTTACCATGATCAACGTGACCAATAGTACCAATGTTTACGTGAGGTTTAGACCTCTCGAATTTTTCTGTTGCCATTTTTATTTTTCCCATGCTATTTACCAAGCAAGAGAAGTTAATTTATATTTTTATAAATTTTTATTTAT
>MHPU01000037.1 GCA_001820485.1 Candidatus Staskawiczbacteria bacterium RIFOXYD1_FULL_32_13 | reverse complement strand
TGTGTTTAGTAATATTGGTGTTATTATGGCAGGAATCTTAGTTGCATATTTTAATTCTATGTGGCCAGATATAATTATTGGCATAGGAATTGCTAGTTTAGCTATATATTTTTCAGTAGCGATAATAAAAGAATCAAATAAGCATAATAAATCTTTATTTTAAATATTTTATTTAATAAAGTTGTGAATAAAAATTTGAAGTAATAATTAATTTGTGCTTTAATAAATATATGAAAAAGAATCTAATTTTAACAATAGTAGCAATAGGCTTAATTGTTTTAGCTGGTTTGTTTTATTTTGGTTATACTAGTGGTAATTTACAAAAAATATTTTTTAAGCCTAAAGTAGAAGCCAGTGGCATTATTTTATTTTATGGTAATGGTTGCTCCCATTGCGAGAATGTAGATAAATTTATTAGAGATAATGAGATTGAAAAAAGGGTAAACTTTACAAAATTGGAAGTCTTTAATAATAAAGAAAATGCAAATATTTTAGTAGAAAAAGCAAATTCTTGTGGACTGCCAACAGATAAAATTGGAGTACCATTTTTATGGGATAGTAAAAATTGTATTTCTGGAGATGTTGATATAATTAAATTTTTTCAAAATGCAGAATAAAAAAACATTGTTTGTAGTTTCTTTAATTGCTTTATTATTTGCTAACTTAGCAAAGGCAGTTTGCCCAGTATGCGTGGTAGCTGTGGGAGGTGGTCTATATTTTACAAGAAAATTTGGTCTTGATGATATGGTAACAAGTTTGTGGATTGGAGGGATTTTAGTTGCTTTAGTTTTGTGGACAATAGATTGGATGCGAAAAAAAGGATGGAGATTTAAATTTGATGATTTAACTATTTGGCTTGCTTATTATGTACTGACTTTAGTTCCACTTAGTTATTATAATATTATAGGTAGTATTAATAATAAATTTTGGGGTGTGGACAAAATTTTATTTGGAACATTTTTGGGAACATTTATATTTTTAGGAGCTGTGTGGTTAAATGGATATTTGAAAAATAAAAACAATGGTAAAGGATATTTTCCTTACCAAAAAGTTGTGGTTCCTTTCTCAATCTTGGCTCTAAGTAGTTTAATTTTATATTTTTTAGTTTAATTTTATCAACTTCGCTTTGCAAATAAATTTTTTAAACATTAAGCTCGAAAAACAATTTTTAGCTAACGCTCGTGTTCCCGCCAAGGCGGGGAAACTCGCTTGGTCTGGCACTGCGTGTCCAGAAATACGCTAAAAATTATTTTTTCTTGCTTAAATAAAAGTTCATTTGCCTCGCTTCGTTTATTTATATGGAAATTGATCAAAAAAAAGTGGAGGAATTAGTTAAAAAAGTTCAAGAAGGAAAAAATAGTGAAATGGATTTATCTTTGGGGCAGGACTTGTCTATTGCTATAATGAATTTAGTTTCTTTGGAAGAGCATTTTTTCTTTTCTGGAGCTAAGACAGATAAACCAGAATATTTTGATTTAATGCAAGAAGTAAGAAAAATGAGAGCTGATTTGATGAAGCGCCTTGTAAAAGATGCAGAGCCTGGATTTGAAAAGTGGTGCATTTCTAAGCATTTACTTGCAACTTCAATGCGTTTAATGGAAGTAGGAACAAAGTATATGAGTCAAGATAAAAAAGAAGATGCAAAAGAAATGTTTACAAAAGCTTATGAAGTTTATTCTATTTTTTGGGGAATTAATTTAAATGCTGTAGATATTGGTGAGGTTAAAAAAGTTGAAGAATTTCAGCTTAACAAAGAAGATGAAAGTAAAAAAGGAACTTTATCAAAAGTGGGTGACATGGTAAAATATCTTATCAATTGTTGTAAAGAAATGTAAAATAATTTTGTAAATAAAAAGGCGAAGAGTGTCGCCTGCACCAGCGAGCGGAATTCCGCTCGCTTTTGTTTGTATGAACAAGTCGTGCATATGATTTTAGGGATCATAATGAAATGGTCGTTGGTCGAAAAATCGTGCGAAACAAAATCCGACAGACAATGCTAACATTATCGCGATTACAAAATTTCGCAAAAATGTCAGCTGGTTACCGGAATATGCACCAAATGCGATGAGTAGGATTGCTACCAAGCAAACCACTACTCCGACAAAAAAATAAATCCATCTGTTCATGAGGGTTCTCCTTTGGGAGGTTGAGTGGTGAAGCAATTATTTTAGGTTATCAGATTTGCTATAAAAGTAAATAGTGTAGTATAATAAAGATGAACTAATTTTTAATTTTTAATTTTTAATTTTTAATC
This sequence comes from Candidatus Staskawiczbacteria bacterium RIFOXYD1_FULL_32_13, assembly GCA_001820485.1. Taxonomy (GTDB): domain Bacteria; phylum Patescibacteriota; class Minisyncoccia; order Minisyncoccales; family Staskawiczbacteraceae; genus XYB1-FULL-32-11. Next base: position 3,283 of record MHPU01000037.1, on the reverse strand, counting down.
AATTGATTTTAAATTTTAAATTTTAAATTTCAAATTCAAAATTGTGTTTGGATTAAATAAAACAACAAAAAAGTTTTTGGATTTAAGAGATAAAGTAGCTATAGTTACAGGAGCTCGTAGGGGAATGGGCAGAACTCATGCAATAATTTTAGCAGAGGCAGGAGCTAAAGTTGTAGTTTCTGATATTTCCTTAGAGGATTGTCAAAAGGTTGTAGAAGAGATTAAAAAAGAAAAGGGTCAAGCAATAGCTGTAAAGTGTGATGTTTCCAATAAAGCAGAAGTAGATAATTTAGTTAAAGAAACTTTAAAAGCTTTTGGTAAAATTGATATATTAGTGAACAATTCTGGTATTTGTCCGTTTAAACTATTTTTAGAAATGCAAGAACAAGAATTTGAAAAAGTTATCGATGTAAATTTAAAAGGATATTTTTTAATGTCTCAGGCATGCACGAAAGAAATGATAAAAAATCAAGCAAATGAAAAAGGTCAAAAAGGTGTAATTGTTAATATTGGCTCTATAGCTATGGGCCAGGTTGGCTCTGGCTTTGCTGGACTAACACATTATTGTGCTTCAAAAGGAGCTATTACTGCAATGGCTGAAGCAATGTCTGCAGAATTAGCTCCACTTGGGATTAGAGTAAATACAATAGCTCCAGGAGCTATAGATACTCCAATGGCATCTTCTATTTCTCAAGATAGTAAAATTTTAGAATCTACTTTAGCTCGCGTACCATTAAAGAGAATTGGCAAGCCAGAAGAAATTTCCAATGCAGTTTTATTTTTAGCTTCTGATGAGTCTTCATATATGACAGGATCTGTAGTTGTTGTTGATGGTGGTTGGACAGCCAATTAATCAAGGTATGTTGACTTTGGTAATTATAATAGAGTAGAATAAAGGCAGATATTAAAATTAAAAATTAATTAATAATATGGCAACACAAGCATATTGCGTAAAATGTAAAGCAAAAAGAGAAATGAAAGATGAAAAAGAGGTTGAGATGAATGGTAAAGGTGGCAAAAAAAGATCTGCATTAAAAGGAACTTGTCCAGTTTGTGGGACTGGAATGTTTAAAATTATGGGAATGAAAAAATAATTTGAAGGATAAGACACCGAGCAATCGGTGTTTTTGTTTTGCTTAATAATAACTGCTATAATAAAAAAACCTGCGATTTTTAATTTCGCAGGGCTCGGTTGCATTTCGCAAAGGAATTGCTTAACAAACAAAAATGAACTATTGTGATTTGTTTCTCAGTTGTTCCACTAGCTCCTTGATTTCTAAACTATTTTTCGTCTTTTGTTTGTCGGAAAAATGGAGAAGAATCGCTATTATGATCCAAAATATTACCATGAGTAATGAAATGACCGCCATACACCATTCTTTTGCCCGAAAGAAAAAAAAGGCGAAAATAAGAAACACGATAGTTGACGAAATCCAGTTAGAATTTTCTTGCCATTTTTTCATGGAATTCTCCTTTTAGCTGAGAGGACATGTAATTATAATAAAATTACCAAAATATATTAGAAATGTCAAATTTTTTAGAGAAATATAGAAAATGGGTTTATGTTTTTATAATAATTTTAATTTGCTTAAATTTTTTTGCTTGGCAGGAAGTTTTTTATTTATATCAATTAGAAAATTTAAAAGTGGAATTTTTTAGCGTGGGGCAGGGGGATTCTGCTTTTATTATTACTCCACAAAATCATCAAATTTTAATTGACGGTGGACCAGATTCTACTGTTGTAAATAAAATTGCAAAACAAATGCCTTTTTGGGATAGATCTTTAGATCTTGTAATCCTAAGCCATCCTGAGAAGGATCATATGCAAGGTTTAATGGAAATTTTAAAAAGATATAAAATAGAATATATTGTCTGGTCTGGAGTTAAGAAATATACTCCTGAATATTTAGAATGGCTAAAAATTTTAGTAAAACAAAAAAATAATAAAGCCAAAATAATTACAGCCCAAGTAGGTCAGGAAATTAAAGCAGGAAGTTTAATGATTGATATTTTAAATCCAAAAGAAAATTTATTTGGTAAAGAAATAAAAGAAGTCAATGACACATCAGTTGTTGCAAAATTAATTTATGGTAAAAATTCTTTTTTGTTTGTGGGGGATATTGGTTTTAATATAGAAAAACAGCTTATTATGGATAGTCGTCATTGCGAGGAGTTCGCAGTTAACGATGCAATTCAATGCGTTAGCTTAAATTCAGATGTATTAAAAGTGGCACATCATGGGTCAAAGTATTCTACATCAGAAGAATTTTTGCAGGCAGTATTACCAAATATTGCTGTTATTGAAGTTGGCAAAAATTCTTATGGCCACCCTACCCCCGAAGCCATTTCTCGTTTGCAAAACATTGGAGCTCAAATTCTTCGTACCGACCAATTAGGTGATATAGTTTTTATTTCTGATGGCCAAAATTTGTTTCTCTCAAAATAAAAAAATAATTAAAATAAAATAAATAAATTTGTGTACCTTGTAAGTGCGACCGCATTGACAAGGTTTTTGCATTATAATAAAATTAAAGTATGAGAAAAAGATATGGGGAAATTACTAAAGATATTTTGTCTACCATGGCTGTAGCTGGTTTAATAACTGTGGCAGTTACCTTATCTCCTAATTTGTTATACAATATTGCGAAAGAAATTATCAAGATTAAAAAGAAGGATTGGAAATACAAAAACACTGACGCAAGAAAGCTATCAAGATCTTTGGCTGGTTTAAATAAAAATAAAATTATTATTTTAAAAGAAGTAAATGGTAAATTTGTTGTTGAGCTTACAGAAAAAGGTAGAAGGGTCGTTGGGGAAATCCAATTTGAAAATATGGAAATAAAAAAGCAAAAAGTTTGGGATGGAAAATGGCGAATTGTAATTTTTGATATTCCAGAAAATCAAAGAAGGGTAGAAAGAAATGCATTAAGAGGAAAGTTGCAAAATTTAGGTTTTTATCAAATACAAAAAAGTGTCTGGGCTTATCCGTATCCGTGCGAGAAAGAAATTCAATTTTTATGTGAGATGTTCAATATAAATCCTTATGTGAATATTATTACAGCTGAAAAAATCTATAACGATGACTCTATGAAGAAACATTTTAAGTTATAAGAATTATAAAATTTAATACCTTGTAAGTGCGGTCGCATTCACAAGGTATTTATTAAGGTAGGCATGATGCTGTTTATAATATGGAAGACAAATGGAATGGGCGGAATTTGTTTTTGGCAAAATAATTTTTTATAAAAAAAGAGCCCCGGCATCGCACTTGGCGTTGCCGGGG
>MHPU01000036.1:23771-27131 GCA_001820485.1 Candidatus Staskawiczbacteria bacterium RIFOXYD1_FULL_32_13 | reverse complement strand
GGGAAGGATGCCAGTGACGGCGACACCTTCAAGGTGCCGTATAACGCAGACGGTTATGCGCAGATCCCACGCCCGGTTACCCGCCTCCTCGGCTTCGATCCGGGTGCCGGAGTTGTGTTGGAGGGTACGGCCCTCAGCAATACCGTTACCCTTCGGGCGGCTCGTAACGGCGAGACCCCGGTTGCGCGCCTCCAGCCCGCAAACGGCCAGCTTCGGCTCCGTGACCGTGATCTTATGACCTACGGGGTTGGAAACGGTAACGACCTCGTGGTGACCGTGAATGCCTTGGAAAATACCCTGACCTTGACCTGATTATAGGGACCGAGGGCAATTAAACCGAAGGGTACAGCCCTCTTGTAATAAGAGGGCTGTACCTGTTCTTGGGAGTGATGTTTTGAGTAAGTCTAAAATTAAACCAATGGTAATTTTAAGATCGGCTACTACGCCAGATCTTTCTAAAAAAGAAACTCCACCTGACCTTCGGGGAGAAGGTCATAGATATTTTACAAAATCCTATGGGCCTAGTTCATACCCAAGAGACCCTGTATTGGATAAGTTCCTTGGATGTATCCTTTGGGGTGCTTATGGAGATGCAGCAGGCATGCCTTTTGAAACAATAGCCCCGTTGGATATTTATAATCGAAATGGTAAAGCATGGGTGACCGGCCTTACCGCACCTAAGAACAGTTTTGCATCTTTTTTGAAACTTGGTGGCTGGACTGACGATACACAGCTTACCATTGCTCTAATGGAAGCTTTTGTCGAGACTGGATCATGGGATATGAATGTTATAGCTAAACATCATGTTCGTTCCTTGGGTATCGGTGCTCGAGGATGGGGAGGATCCACACGTGAGAGCGTGATGAGACTTAGAAGTGGAGTGCCTTGGAACAAGAGCGGTAAACCTGGTGGATCGGGTAATGGCATCCCAATGAAGATTGGAAGTGCTGGTCTTTATTTTGGTATGGTGTACTCAGATGAAATCAAGGCTGGGACATTCAAACTGAGCAGTCTCGCGAATATTGTTAAGAATATATCCATTATGACCCACAGAGATAGTAGGGCTGTAACAGCAGGTATCTTTCAGTCTATACTCATTGCTCTTGCAATGAACGATGTTGATCCCATGAGTAAATGGGATCAGATTATGGATTATACTATAAAGGTTGAGAAACAACTTCCAGATATGGGGGAAACTTTATCGAGCCGACTTGAATTTATACCTGATAATCTACATCGAGATGTCGAATATTTCGCACATCTGTACCGGACAGGATGTTATGTTATTGAGAGCTACCCGTTCTCTGTAGCATGTTATCTTAAATACCGAAAGAATGCACATGAAGGTGTGCTTGCTGCCGTAAACGCGGGAGGTGATTGTGACACCACTGCCGCTATTGTAGGCAACCTTTGTGGGGCTGAGGCCGGGATAGGAGATGACGCTATGGAACTGGTAAAAGACGTTGAACAATACCATAACATAGTAGGACTAGTTAATGCATTCTACAACTCAATCCGCAACGGAATGCAGCTTCAAACCCCTTGAAAGCTGCAACGGCAGACAACTTCGCTCGTACTTCAAAAATACCCCTCAAGAATTAAATATCTGTAGACAATGTCGAACAAAATATGGAGTTATATTCTCTGCAGATGCCGCAGCAGATGGAGCGGATGTAGAAAATATGTTTCGGGATATAATGGCTAAACTAGCCACCGCTAAAAGAACTTAAGATAAATGTAAACTCCTTTCTAACAGACTTTACAACATCCATGTTAGAAGTAGTCAATATATACAGAAAAGGGGACAAAGCATGTACAGACAAGGCATGAATATCACTCATATGCACGTTTTCGTAAACGGTGAAGGCCGTGAATTTGAATTCAATGTTCTGGACGTAGAGGAACATCCGACGGAAGCACAATTAAAGACTGCTTGTGAGATATATCTTAACCTAGAGTCGGGTCTACTTAGAAATTTTCAAGTAGAGGGATATGAAGCTTCTGGACTTGTAGTATTACGTCCGGATTCTGTACTGGGCAAAGAAGATGAATATACTGTTAGAGCACGTATATTTGACTCTCTTATCAACTGTCCCCATAGAGAGATGGGAGATGTCCTTGCTTTGCACGAATTGATGTGTGAAGAAGACCCAGAGTTCTACGCCCATATGGCAGTATGGGCTATGAAGAACACAAAGGTTAGAGACCATAAGGAAGCATTTTTGACTGTGCTATTTGGGTCTAAACATGCTCTTCTAAGAGATACAGCTTTTGCAATGATCCAAGATTTCCCAGCATACCAAGTTGCTCGTATACGATCACATATGGCTGGGGCTTGGAAAGCTTTGGAAATACGAGTTAAGAAAGATTCATCTGCTCCTGAAAAGAAACGAGCGGTAGAGTTAAAACTTCTAAAGAAGGCTTTGATTGAAGTCCATGAAGCTAACGGAGACCTTACTAATATTTTAGATAAAGTCCGTACTTTCTTCAAGCTAAATAAAGACGTTCAAGTTAGAACTCGTTTTTATAGGCAAAAAGGAAAGAACAAAGAAGGAGCTTGGACTAAATTCAATAGGGTCAAAATAGAAGCTTTCCAAAAAGGCCTTCGGAAAAAGGCACCAAAAGACATGAAGGAAGCAGTACGTGTTTTCCTTAAAAGATTGGAAGGGTCCAAATCTTTTGATTATGTTTGTGTAAGACAGTTCAACGCTTTGAAAGATTTGTATGCTTCTTTCCACATAGCGCCTTCCACCTTGGCAGACTTGGTTTTATTCAAAGACACCCCTCCAGAAGGGACTATGCGCTATGAGATGAAGGCTATAGCAAAATTAAGAGATCCTCTGGAATGGGCAACGAGAGTAGTAGCTGCGGATATACCATTTTCCATTGCAGCAGGTTTGAGTCCTATCAAACTTACTCCGGTTCACCTTGTGGCACTCATCAATCAAATGAGTGCTCAAGAGCTTTTGAACAATTTAGGGGCTCTTGAAGAACGAGGAGCAATGGAAAATGCAGAGGTAAAAACCTTAATCAACACAAAGTTGAAGAAGGCTAAAACTTCTGATAAAGTAGACGCTTTGAAGGCACAAAAGGCGGTACAGGTACTGGGAGAGAAATTATCTTCCGATGTTGTAGAAAACCTGACTCAAGTAACGGATGCTCAAGTGTCTAGGACTGTTGCTATCAAGCGTAGGACCATATTGGCTATAGATGCTTCTAGTTCTATGGATCAAGCTATCGGAGTCGGTAAAGAGTTAGGGGCTATAATAGCCCCTAGCTGCAAGAGTGATTTTGCATGCGTGTCATTCAATGATATGGCAAGAGAGCACAAAGTAACTGACCCAGACAAGAAGTCTTCAT
>MHPU01000036.1:1630-23625 GCA_001820485.1 Candidatus Staskawiczbacteria bacterium RIFOXYD1_FULL_32_13 | reverse complement strand
CGAGGTTACGATTGAAGACGACGATAAATTAGAAATTGATGGAAAAAATCACAAAAGCTTTAATTTAATTTATGACGGATCCAACGATTTGATAAAAGCTGTTATAAAAAATTTAAAATTACAAAATAAAAATTTTAAACTCTCTTATAATTCTGAAATTCCGTTTGGTGCTGGTCTAGCAGGCAGTTCTGCAATTTCTGTAGCTTCAATAAAAGCACTAAATGAATATTTTAAACTTAATCTCAATGATTTTGAAATTGCCGAAAGATCCTTGTATATTGAAACAGACCAACTCAAAATATCTACAGGATTTCAGGACGGGTATACTGTAACATTCGGTGGAGTTTTGCTTATGGACTTTAAAGGAAAAGAATATATCCGAAAATATCCAGATAATCCTTATGGAATTGTAAAAAAAATTCCCGTAGAATCAATCCCCTATTTTTTATGCTTTTCAGGAGAGTCAAAAAAAAGTTCTGGGACAGTTCATAACAGCATAAGAGAAAAATTTTTAAACGGAAGCCAAGAGGAAAAACAACAAATAAGATATTATATGGACAGCATTGCAAATTTTGCCGAAGAAGGTGCTTTGGCACTTACCTGCAAACAATGGCAAAAATTGGGAAGTTTGATGAATGAAAACAAACGTTTGAGAGATCAAATTTATCAAACATCAAAAAAAGATAATGAAGTTATTAATGTTGCAAATTCAACTGGAGCTTTGGGGGCAAAACTTACAGGAAGTGGAGGGACAATAGTTATTTTAACAGATGAAACAGATTCTAAAAATATTTTTTTGAAAATGTCAAAAATTTATAATTGCTACAAACCGCGAATTATAACCGGACTTGCGTAATTTAGTATTTTATGTAAAATAACAAATGTTCCTTAAAAACTAAAAACTCAAGGGAAAAACAATGGACAGAATCCGGTTGGTTTTAAGTGACATTGACGGATGCATTTGTTCTGAAACATATGACCTAAAAGTAATTTCACAAATAAGAAGATATTGTGAAAAGGCACAAAAAGATCCAAAACTTGCTCGCTTTGCATTTGTAACGGGACGCGGCTCAGATTTTGTTGAATGTTTATCTAAAATGCTAAACGCTTTTACCCCTGAAGATTTTCCTAGCATTGTGGAAAACGGAGCTTTTTTATTTAAACCCAAGAGCAGGGTTTTGATACCGCATCCTGTTGCTTTAGAAAATGAGCAATTGGTTACCACAATAAAGAGCGAAGTTTTGCGTTTGGTTGAAGCTGGTATTGCAAGACGAATTCGAAGCAAAGAAGTAGTTATCTCGTTATTGCCATATAATTCTACTATGAACACAGAAGAATTGGCAAAAATTGTAAAAAGGTCAATTACTCCTGAAGTTCTTGAAAAGATCTTTGTCACCTATTCTACAACTGCAGTAGACATCACGCCAAAAGGTGTAGACAAAGGTTCTTGCCTAAAATTTCTCTGCAAAGTAACTCAAATACCTGCCAGTCAGGTTTTGTGTATTGGAGATTCGGACGGTGATATTCCCATTCTCAAAATAGCCGGAATTCCAGCTTGCCCAAATAATGCAACAATAAAAGTAAAAAATATTGTTGCAAAGAGAAAAGGTTATATTGCAGAAAAATGTTTCGAAATTGGAGTTGTGGAAATTCTCAGACACTTTGACATAACCTGAAGGAGACAATGAATATGATCAGAAAAACGCAACTGGAAAAATGGCAAAAGCTTGGAGAAAAAAAAGTTCTTGCCAAAAGTTTTGGAGTTGAATTATCAACTCAAAATTTTACTAATCCAAAAACTAGAAAAACTGAAACCTTTTCTATTTTCTGCAAAAAGGAGGGCATTATAATATGCCCCATCACAGAAAATGGAAATGTTGTTCTTGTTAGGCAATTCAAGCAAGGTGTTGATGATTTTGTTCTTGAATTCCCTGCTGGATCTCTTGAAAAAAGTGACAAAAGTAGGGCAGAAGCTGGTAAAAGAGAGCTTCTTGAAGAAACAGGATACGTACCAAACAATGTGATAGCAATAGAAACTGCAAATCACATTGCTCCTCGCAAATCTCCAAGTTCAGAATATGTGGTTATTGCCACAAATTGCCGACTTACAAGTCAGCAAAATCTTGATGCTTCGGAAGGAGATATTGAGGTATTTGAAGTATCTGTAGCAACGCTCTTTGACCTAATAAAGAGCGGAGAAATTACATCTGCTCCTACAAAATTAGCCGTGCTCACTGCATTGGTTCACGGTTATTTATCGTTGTAAATGTTCTTTCAAATCGTGTAAAACCTTAAAACTGCTCAAAAAGCAGTTTTTTATTATAAAAAATTAATACAATTTTAATGATTATTATTATATATTTAAATTAGTTCTTTGAAAGAATGTCGTTTGACATTTGTCTAGACTAAGTCTCATCAGAAAGGAAATGGTATGTGCAAACTGGCTATCGTCGGTAGCGGAGTTGTTGGGCAAGCTACTGGACGTGGATTTTCCACCAATGGTCACGATGTCACTTTCTGTGACATCAATCAACAAACCATTGATGAATTGCAGAAGAATGGCTACAAAGCATGCCTTCCAGAATCCATGGCAGGAGAGAGTCAAAACTTTGATGCCTTCTTTATGTCGGTATCCACTCCGACTAATGATGGCAAGATCTTTTTGGAACACATCATTTCCGCCACAAAGCAATTGGGGCAAGGAGCCCTGAAAAAAAATCGTGGCTACTGCGTAGTAGTTCCAAGGTCCACTCTGCCCCCTGGCACGACCGAGCGAGTGATCATTCCCACGCTGGAAAAAAACTCCGGCAAAAAGGCCGGACGCGACTTCGGAGTTTGCTTTAACCCCGAGTTTCTACGTGAGGTTTCGGCGGAAAAAGATTTCGTCAACCCCCGACTCGTCGTGATCGGTGAGCTGGATAGGAAATCCGGCAAAAAAGTTGACGAGATCTACAGCTGGGCTGAGTGCCCAATTGTGCACACAACTTTGGCCGAGGCAGAAGCCGAGAAATACGTCCACAATTTGTTCAACGCCGTCAAGATCGCATTCTTCAACGAGATGCGTGGTGCACTTGGGAAATACGACCATATGGATATTGACGGAATTTTCCAATTGGTTGCCAAGAGTGCCGAAGGGTGTTGGAACCCAATGTACGGGCTCAAAAACTTGGGGCCATTCGACGGCTCCTGTCTACCAAAAGACACGGAGGCCTTTCTTGGCTGGGCGAAAAGCGAATTTGGCATTGACTTGCCAATTTTGAGAACTACTGTCGAGGAGAACCGAAAACTAACGAAGAAATCTCGCAAGATCAACGGAAAACCCGTGGCACATCCGCGAGTGCCCTGTTTTGGCACATTGGTTGCAAACCGTTAAAAACGACTACGAAACGTTGCATTTAACAAAGAAAGATTGCAGAGCAATCTGCAATCTTTCTCTTAATTTTTTAAAAAATGGCTACTTCAATTTTATTACAAAATTATTTTTCTCTTATATATTTATATTTTCCGTTGGGTATAATCGGAGCTATGCGCTGGATAATTTGGCTTACAAAAAAAATAGTAGCTATATATTACAAACAAACAAACGAAATATCTAATAATTTAACTTTATCTGTGGTTGCTACTGTATATAACGAAAATCCAGAAATATTTTCCAAAGCACTACTTTCATGGCAACAAAATCTTCCCGATGAAATTATTGCTGTTATTGATTATACCGATAAAGCAAACATACAAGTATTCAATGAATTTTCTAAAAACTACAAAAATTGCTCTTTGATTATTACGCATATACCTGGCAAAAGACCATCTTTAGCTCTTGGTATAAAAAGTGCTCATTCAGAAGTTATTGCTTTAGTAGATAGCGATGCAATATGGGATAAAAATATAAAATCAAAAATACTTTCCCCTTTTACCAATAATTCTATAGGTGGAGTTGCAACAAGACAAGAAGTATATAATCCGAAAACAATTGCTCAAAGATTATTCAATATTCATTTAAGCAACAGATATTTTAATGAATTCCCTTTTCTTGCAGTAACCGGAAATGCATTAACCTGTCTTTCCGGTAGAACAGCTATATATCGAAAATTAGCACTTGAAAATATTGTAGAAGATATGTTAAATGAAAAATTTTTAGGACAGCAATGTATAAGTGGAGAAGATAAAAGCCTCACAAGATTAATTCAAAAACAAGGATGGAAAACTAAGTATTTAATGGATATTTCGATTAAAACTCCGGGAGCTCCAGATATTAAAACATTTTTCAAACAACAAATTAGATGGGCAAGAAACAGTTGGAGAGAGGATTTAAAATCATTATTTAGTTATTGGATCTGGAGCAGAGAAAAAATTCTAGCTATATACATCATCGATCGCTTCATACAGCCATTCATACTTTTTTTTGGGCCTATATCTCTATTTTTAGCAATTTATCTTAAACATTGGATAATAGTTTTCATAATAATTATGTGGTGGCTTATAAGTAGAACTATCAAGATTTTTCCTCATCTAAAAAGGCATCCTCAAGATTATGTAATTTTGCCAATATATATACTAAACACGTATATAATTGCATTTATAAGAATATATGCTCTATTTACAATAAAGACGCAGGGATGGATTACACGTTGGGATAAAAACCGTTTTAGTAAACCAAAAAAATTTATATCTACAATAAGTATTGCCTCAACACTTTTAGTGGTTATGGCAATTGGAACCTTAACTGCAGAATACAATAAAAAAATATTTATTTTTAATCAACCGACTAAACAATTAACAATCAACAATTTGATAGACAAAAAAACAGCTAAACCAAAAAGTGAAATTATCCAAGAAAATAAAAAAACTGAAAATCAAAAAAATATTTTACCAGAAATAAATAATAACGCTCGATATAGGATAAGAAGTGGAGATACACTAATAAGTATTTCTAGAAAATACAATGTTAATTTAAAAAAAATCCTACAAGCAAATGAAAGCAATATTTTGAATCCCAATATAATCAAAATAGAAGAAGAGATTATTATTCCAATTAATGAGTTAACCAAAACACCAATAAAACTTATTTCTTATAAACTGCCAACTGTTAGTTATGACAACTTCTCTGATACAATTATTCTCCGAGGCGAAGGTAGTGCAATAACTATACCTACACTTTATAATCTATTAAGGTCTGAAGACAAAATTACTTACTTGGGGCAAAAAGAATGGCTATTGAAATCAAATATTTTGGTTACCGATCTTGCTACTTTAATTATTGATGAAAATATTTCCTGGCTAAAAATGAAAAGCGATAAATATGGATTCGTTTCGATAAAATCTGAAAATGGCAATATAGGGATTTTCAATACCAAAATTACTTCTTGGGACGAACTCACTCAAAATCCGGACATAAATTATACAGATGGTCGAAGTTTTATTTTATCAATAAATAGTGGAAGGATGGATGTAATAAATTCAGAAATCGCTTTTCTTGGACACAATACAAGCACAGAAGATGTTGGTGGAGACTATGGATTAAGTTGGAAAATTTATGATATAAGGTTTAATAAAGATATTGTAACAGGAACTATTGCAAATAATAAAATTCATAATAACTATTATGGCGTATATATTTATGGGGCTACTGCAAATACTATTCAAGAAAATGAGTTTTATGATAATACAGTATATGGAATTGTTGTAAGTGGATATTCAAACAATGTGATTATTGATAGCAATCATATCTATAGTAATGGAGATCAAGGAATTTTTATGGGCGACAAATCTTTTTACAATAATATTTATGAAAATAATATTTATAAAAATAAACTATTTTAAAAAATTTAAAAATATTTAGCTCGAAATTCATTTAATTTTTTCAAATTATTGATATAAGGGTTAAGGAAATTTATGAACAAACATATTATTAAAATTATATCATCAGCATTATCAATGACTCTTTTAAGTATAATTGTCTTAACACCATTTTCTACTTTAGCAGTTTACAATCCATGTACTTCATCAAACATCAGGTGGTCAGCATCAAGCAACAGAGTATATATATTTGGCGATGTAACTTGCACTCTAACCGATATAAAATCGTTAGGATCAAAATATATCCCCTTAGAGCTAGTAGACTCAGCAAACAAAATATGGCTTTTGAAGGCTAATATTATTCTGCAAAACGGGGCTACGTTGAAAATTCATAGTGAAAAGTTTGAAGGCGACACAAATGGACTAAGGCTAAAAAGTAATAATGCTAATTTAAATGATTATATTTCCATTTCAGCTGATTGGGGAAATATTGATATTTTTGGAGTTAAAATAACTTCTTGGGACGAATTATCTCAAAGTCCAGATGTAGACTATAGTAATGGTAGAGCATTTATAAGAGTTAGATCTCGTTTAGATGATAATGGAATTGCACTCGAATCGCGTATGGATATTGCAAGAAGCGATATTAGTTATCTTGGTTTTAATGCTTCCGAGTCTTATGGACTAAGCTGGAAAGTATTAACAAATTCGCTTGCTATTTTCGATTTAACAAATGTATATGGAGGAATTATAAACAGTAGAATTCATAACAACTTTTTTGGAGCATATACTTACGGAGGACAGAATATGAAATTTACTGGAAATGAGGTAAGTGAAAATATATGGTATGGTCTTGATCCTCATGATGATTCAGATTACTTAGTAATTAGTGATAACTATGTTCATCGCAATGGGAAACATGGAATAATATGTTCAAAAAGATGCGACAATATAACTATTTCAAATAACCGTTCTAATTATAACAATGGTAACGGCATATTTTTACACAGGGAAGTGACTGATTCTATAATTGAGAATAATACCACTGAATACAATTCTGATTCAGGAATAGCTATTTTTGATAGCTATGATAACATTATAAGAAATAATATTTCTAAATATAACGAAAAAGGTATAAGACTTTCTGTTGGAAGTTCCAACAATATAATTGAAAATAATGATTTTTCTAACAATTCCAAATATGGCATATACACATATGAAGGAAATGATTTACCCGCCAATCAAACAGAAAAATTTGTCAATTTAAATACTTTCAGAAATAATACAATAACTTATAATGCGATGGGTATAAGGTTTAATCAAGCTAAAAATAATTTTATAGAAGGAAATAACATTTTTGAAAATCAAAGAAACATATATAATTATGATACCAGTAATAACATATTTTTGGCTAATATTACAAATGGAAATAACATTACGAATTATCATTATGAAAGATACAATTCAAAAAATATTATCAAAGATACAGACAATTTCTTTCTTAAAATTTTTGATGACTTAAGCGAAACTACTATAATAAATAGTCAAAATTACATAATTCAAAATATCAAAAAAATTGCAACTGATTTTTACCCAGACAAATCATCATTAACAGTGAACAAAATCAAAGCCGGTGCTTCGATAATAAATTATGAAAAAATGAATCTTATGCTTAAACCCACTACAGGTAAATTATCTGCAATCATAACTAAATGGAATAAAGATGGAGATTTCGGAAAATCATGGACAGAACAAACTATTTCTTCTCCCGATATGGCAGTTGCACACTTGGTAGGAGATCTAAACCCAGGGTTTACATACAATGTAACAGCTGGCTTAAATTCGGTAGGAGATTTTATAGCTAATTCAAGTGGAGTAATAACATTCACATATAATTTATATAATTCATCGGAAAATATATTATTTAATGTGTTACCTAAATAAATTAAAAAATTATGAGAATATTAATTATAGAAGACCAAGAAAATTTAGTTAAACTTCTAAAAAATGGATTTGAGAGAGAAGGCTTTGCTGTTGACTGTTTAACAGATGGCGAATCAGCTCAAAAAAGAATTGAGATCCATCATCAAGACTATGATGCAATAGTTATGGATTTGATGCTACCAAAAAAAAATGGCTTTGACATTTGTAAAGCCATTAGAGAATCGAACATTAAAACCCCAATATTAATTTTAACTGCAAAAGACAATCCAGAGGATAAAATATCACTTTTAGATGCAGGTGCTGATGATTATTTAGTAAAGCCATTTAACTTCAATGAACTTTTGGCTAGAATTAGAGCTATAACAAGAAGACCAATCGTAATGCTATCTTCAACACTTTCATTAGGAAATTTAACCATAAATCCTGCTGAAAAAACTGTATTTATAAATGAAAAAGAAATATCAGTTACTCTAACAGAGTTTAGACTCTTAGAATATTTTATGAGAAATCCTGACAAAATTCTAGAAAGAGAAGCTATAGCTAGCAATGTGTGGGATTTTAATTTTGATTCATTTAGCAATATTATTGACGTGTATATAAGCAAACTAAGAAAAAAGATTTATAAAAATAGTGGAAAAAAAATATTCAAAACAGTGCGAGGATCAGGCTATAAAATAATCAACTAAATTAGTTTACAACTTATATAATTAAAACGAATTGAACTTCTTGGGTATTGCTACACAAAAAGTTGTTCTATGTTTATTTCTTGTGTCTAGCCAAACTTCTCCTCCAATCTTATTTAAAACAAATTTTGTAAGATATAGCCCCATACCCATTCCTTCATGACCACTATTTTGAGCATTATCTGCTCGAAAATTCTTCTGAAAAATAAAATGTTTTTGATTTTCAGGTATTCCCAATCCCGTATCAGAAACTCTTATTACAACATTTTTTTTGTTATCTTTTACTTTAATGCTTATACTGCCACCTATATTTGTATATTTTACTGAATTAGAAATAATATTATCTAATGCTATTTCAATTACTTTAGGATCTGATTCTAATATAGGTAAATTATTAGGGATATCTTTAAAAAGATTAAGATTTTTATTTTTAATTTGAAGCATACTATTATCTATATTTTTATTTATAACATCACTTATTTGCAAAGACTGAGGAGACATTTTAATAGTTCTAGATTTTACCGATGAAATATCCAAAAATAATTTTATAAGATAGTCTATTTTGTTTACATCCTCTAAAATTATTTTTAAATATTCTTTAGTATTTTCCTGTATCTGACCTTCTAGCTCCTTTGAGATCAAATTAGTTGCTAACAATATAGTTGATATTGGGGATTTTAATTCATGAGCTGCAAAATGAACAAAATCAATCAGATTTTGAGGCAACATATCTGACTGCAAATTATTTTTTATATTTATAACTTCAACTTGCATCGCTCTGCTCATAATATTACATATTAAATTTATTTATTAGAACATTATACGCTTATTTAAATATTTTATTTTGCAAACAAAAAACGCGAACTTAATAACAATTTCGCGTTTTTTAATTACTACTTAAAATATTATTTGTCACATCCACAATGACAAGTTTCACCTTCTTCATGTTCGTGATTACAAGCTGGACAAGTTCTTTTTGCCATAAGTTTTTAAATTTATCTATAATTTTAAGTTATAGAACAAATCGTTATATTTTTGCTTATCCGACCTTTCAATTATATTACGGATTTTATAGCAAAAATATTTTATACTTAATTGATCTATACATAAACAAAAAGAACCTTTCAATTTTTAGGCAGTTCCAATAATATTACGCTAAATATTAAAATTTTTTTTATAATAATCCTAAATCCAAAATAAAATCAAATTTTATTTTGCTTACAAAATCTTGTGAGTGACTTACTAAGATCATAGCCCCATCAAATTCGTTTATTGCTTTAGCAATTACAGGAATGTGCCTAAAATTTATATGGTTTGTTGGCTCATCTAAAATTATAAGACCAGGTCTTTCCAGTGAAAGCACAGCAAAAGCCACCAGCCCCTTTTGACCTTCAGACAAAGAACCAATTTTTGCTTTTAAAATTTCTGCATCCAAAAGAAATCCTGATGCCCTTGATCTTAAATTTTCTTCAGTGCCGTTGCTTCCCATTGCTTTTGAAAGAGTTTGATAAACAGTTGCATTAAAATCCAAAGTTGAAAAATCTTGTCTGTAATACCCAATCTTTACTCCTTGTTTTATATGCTCGCCTTTAGCATGTCCCGAAGCTAATTTTTCTAATAGTGTTGTTTTACCAATTCCATTTGGCCCTGTAAGCAAAAGCCTATCTCTTTTGTTTAAGGTTATATTTACTTTTTTATTTATTGCTTTATGATTTTTTACAACAGAAACAGAATCTAGTTGCAAAATAACTCCTCCAGTACCTTCTTGGCAAGGAATTTTAAATTCTCTTATCGTTTTATCTTCTCTTCTTACATCAACAACATCTTCCTCCAGTTCCTCAATTTTCTTTTTCATTTTTGCTGAAACATCTCTTAAATGCCCTCCTTTTTGAGCAAAAAAATTAGCTTGCTCTTTTCTTTGAGAAATTTCTTTTTCTAATCTAGCATTTATCATTCTTTCTCTTTCAAGACGCAATTTAATTTCTTCTACAACAGTAAAATAATCTCCATTGTATTGTTCAACTTTTTTTGTAAAAATATCCAAATACAAAACACCTTGCGTAAAAGAATTTAGAAAATCAGCATCATGTGAAATAACAATACAAGTTTTGGGATAATCAATTATAAATTTGGTTAAATGTTCTATTCCTGCTTTATCTAAATTATTTGTTGGTTCGTCAAGCAAAAGTAAATCCGGATCTTGCACCAGAGCAGAAGCTAAAAGTAGTCTTGCCTGCTGGCCACCAGAAAGCTCTAAAACTTTTCTATCAAAAGGAACATTTAAATTTACAATTTTAAAAACATCTTTAATTTTTTTATCAATATCATATATTTTTCCTTGTCCACCTTGACTTTTCAAAGTATTGGTAAAAAAATCTGTAATTGTTAATTCTAAATCTTTTCTATCTACCACTTGCCTTGCAATAGCAATTGTTAAATTATTATTTATACTAATTGATCCAGATTCTGGATGCGACTGTCCTGTAATTAATTGAAAAATAGTGCTTTTTCCTGCACCATTTTGTCCCATTAAAGTTATTTTAGATCCCCTACGCACTGCAAAACTTGCCTCATTTAAAATAGGTTTGTTAGTTTGCCATTCAAAAGAAACATTATTAAATTTTACAATCACCTCATCATTTACCATGTCAGCATAATAACATATTTTTTAATAAATATCCAGCCTACAAATAATAAAAAAAGTCGTGGCATATGCGCGCATGCCACGACTTGACGACCAAAGGAGCAGTTGCAAAGATTTATTTGCCAAGCGGATAAAGTCCCCGTATTTCTGACAAAACACGATTTCTCGCGGAGATTTGACATTCGCGTCATTTCTCAAATCCCAGCAAAGCTCAACCTCAGTCATCTTGCATCGCTATCGGCGATCACGCTAACGAAAATTCGAATGAGAGATCCATGCCCCCCTCATCGAAAATTGCATTAGTGTAAAGAAGGCTGTAAACCTCCTCGTCAAAACCATCCCAATCATCCACGACATCCAGCTCGTCATTGTGCCACCAGCCATCAGAAATTTCTTCCAAAGCTTCAGCAATTTCTTGCTGAGCTGGACGATTCAGACGACCACGCCCCATCATTTTTTCGCGATTTTTCTTCACAGAAATACCCTTGTTAGGAGAAATGTGTCCTTGACTCTATAGTTTAATAATAGCATATATATGACTTTATGTCAATAGTTTATTATGTCGCATAATAAAATACTACTACGCGACTACGCGTGGGTGTGGCTAAAACAAACATTCCTATCAAAGCAAATATACGACAATAAATAGCGGTCGCTTTCTATTGTCGTATATATTTTTTACTAAAGTTACAAGTAAATTTTAGGTATGTTTAAAATTTTTTTCAATAATTTTTGAGGAAAGTTTTTTAGCTTCATTTATAAAAAAATCCTGCCAGAAATTTTCTTTAACTTTTATTAACATTTTAGGATAATCTTTTAATTCTTTTGATTTCATATACTGACTCCCCAGCTGTATTGAGTCAATATAATTTCCAAATTTTATTTGAGCTTTTTTGATTAAATCGTCTAGTTTTAGATTTTTGTCCTTTTGTAAAATAAAATACAAATCAATAAAATCTCTAGACCTTGGCTTTTGATAAATTATAAAAACTTTATTTACCACAATATCCAACAAACTATCTATATATAAATCCCCTACTCTTTTCTTTTTCTCAATTCTTTCAAATGGGAAATATGTAAACTCCATTTTAATTCTATCGCCATCAACTAAATCAAGGAAAAATAAGTTGCGATTAAAACTTTGCTGATATTCCACTTTTTTTATTTTAGCTTGTTTTTTTATTTTCTCTAAAAAAGTTAAAATTCCTTGCACTTCAAATTCATTTTCAGAGAAAAAATCTAAATCTTCGGACAATCTATGTTGCAAGTAAAATTCAGCTAAAGCACTTCCTCCAGTTAAATAAAAATTATCGCAAATGATTTTATCTTTGCTAATTATGTTTAAAATATTTTGTTGATTTTTTGATAAAATATGTTCTTCACTCATAAATTATTTTATAAATAAAGCTAAAAATTTTCTTTTAAATGGGTCTATATCAATAACTTTCCAATATTTTTTAAGTTCTGATTTCTTAATTTTTTTCTTGCCCAAACCAAAATTCACTAACTGTTCTAGCTTCCAAATAGCATATTTTTCCTTATTTTTCTTTAAATTTTTAGTGTTTGTTGACCAATTTTTCATAATTAATTATACCATATTTTTAAGCAAAAAGCCACTCTAAAAAATTAAATGGCTTTTTAAAAAATATTTTATTTCACACCTAATCTTGTTTTGACTCTTTCTACTATTCCTTGAGAAGTTATATCAGACTTAATAACATATTCTGCGTTTCCTGCAGCCTCTATTGCAGAACTTATATGTTCCATATCACTTAAATTTGTTAAAAAAATAATTGGCGAAGCGACATTAGCTTCTCTTATTTTCTTTGCCATAGTTATACCATCCATTTTTGGCATTGCAATATCTGAAACTATCATATCAAAATCTTCTTTTTGCGCTTGAGCCAAACCATCTTCACCATTTTCAGCTGTAACTACATCAAAACCTGATGCAGCAAAATCTGCTGAAAGTACCAAAAGATAGCTTTTAGTATCTTCTGCTATCAAAACTTTTTTATTTTTTTCTGTCATATTAATTAATTAAGCGAGGCAATAAACTTTTTGAAGTCCCTGGTCCACTTGCTTAAAGAGGCAAAGGGGGTTACCAGCAACGGAAAAAAGTTTGTTGCCGAGCGAAAATTACTCGCAAAAATTATATTGGTAATGTGAAATAAAATGTTGCTCCTTCTCCTTCAATAGATTGAGCACCAACAACACCTCCGTGTGATTCAATAATACTTTTGGTAATTGCCAAGCCAAGACCAGTTCCAGCTTCTTTGGTAAAAACAGTTTTTACTTGAGAAAATTTATTAAACAATTTATTCATTTGATCTTTTGCAATCCCCTGTCCAGTATTTGAAACTGCTACAAAAAGTGAATCTTTAATATCCAAAATATCTTCTTTCATAAACCACTTTATCTGATTCTCTTCTGCTTCCTTTAAAATACTTTGTCCTTTTTTATGAAGCAAAACTTGTATCTCTATAGTACCCTGCTTCTTATTAAATTTCAAGGCATTTGAAACAAGATTATTTAATACTTGAGAAATTGTACGTGGATCAAATTCAACTTTATCAGGAATATCCTTACTAAAGAAACTTGAGATTGAAACTTCTGCATCTTTGCTTGCCACTTGATAAAACATAATCCTGCTTTTTACAGTTTCCTTAATATCTGAATTTTGTTTTACAAGATCAAATTTACCAGCTTCAATCTTAGCCATATCTAAAAGATTATTTACCAATTGCAACATATCAGAAGAAGAATGATATATCATTTGAAAACATTCCAACTCCTGCTGTTTTTTAATTTTAGAAGCACGCATAAATTCTATCATTTTTTTAATCCCATCTAATGGAGAGCGCAATTCATGAACAATCATGGAGGTAAATTCTTCCTTTATTTTTTCAAGTTCTTTTTCCGAACTAATATCTCTAAAAATAGCCACTGATCCCAAAATCTTACCGCTGTTTTTTACAGGAGAAACAATAATTTTGAAAAATCCATTAGGCAATGAAATCTCTTCTGAAAAAAATATTTTATCTTGCTGGATACTCTCTTGAACCTTTCCTCTAAAATCAAATTTATTTTGTAATCTTTCTATAAAATTAAGTATTGTTAAATCGTCATTTTCAGAAAAACCTATAGCTTTTTTAACAGCTGGATTTGCAACAGTAATTCTATAATCTATATCTGTCATCACAACTCCTTCTGTCATACTATATACCATTGCATTCATTTTACTATTTTCTTGTTTTACAACCTCCTGTAACCTATCTACGGCCTTTGTTGCTTGATGAATTATTTTATATAAAATTGTCATTTCTTCTTCTTTAAATGAATTAGCCACCGTGTCAGATACAGTCAAAAGTCCTTCAATCTTTCCAGCTACCACTAAAGGAATATTAAAGTAAGATGCAACCTGACCTTTTAAGGCATTATTTAAATCAATCCCTGAAAATAATTCATCAATTTTTATTGTTTTTAAATCTTTATTTAAGATAGTAGCAAGAGAGTCCAACATTTTTACTTTTATCTGATTCACAAAAGTACGCGAAGTTGATTTTTCAAAATGAGATTTAAAAACTATTTTTTCAGGAGACAATAGCATATATGATACAGAGCTATAATCAACAAACTGCTTTAATGAAGAAACAATAATTTCCAAAATCTTTTGAATATTTAAAGAATATCCCATTTTATCTCCCAGTTCTTTCAATATTGCAATTTCATACATTTTACGTTTTGCTTCTTTTTCTTTTTCAATTAAATCTAGAGCGATTTTCCTGTTTTTTCGAGAAACAAAAACCCACATAATTATAATTACGATTATAAAAAATATAAATAAAACAAAAAATTCTAAACTCATATTTTAATTAAAGGATATTTTTCAAAAATTTCTTTTATTGCATCTTTCGCAAGATTGCCTATTAAATCAACATATTCATCAATTAATTTGTGAAGAATCTGATTTGCATCTCCTTTAATATTTATTACATTGCCCGAAGAATCCAAAACCAAACCGCCAACGCTTTGTGCTTTAGCAATTGTGATATCTGACCCAAGAATAACTGATTCTTTTACAATAATCTCTGTTAATAAAGATAAATAATGTTTTTTTATTTCTTCCATTAATTTATTATACATTAATTATTCTAATGCTACTAATCCAGGTAATTTTTCACCACTCAAATAAAGCAAAGTTGCCTCACCACCAGAAGTAATAAAAGAAAAGTTTGAGATTAAACCTTGCCCAGTTAATAATTTAATTAATTTTTCTCCACCAATAATTGAAAAAGCGCCACTTTCTGCAATCATTTTAGCAATAAATAATGTTCCTTTAGAATATTTTTCTTGTTCAATTTTACCCATAGAACCATACCAAAAAATAGTTTTAGCTAATGATATTTTTTCTTTAAATATTTCCAAAACGCTACCATCAATATCAAAACTATCAGTAAAACCAACTGGGTAAATTATTTTATCTTGATTTTTAAACAACATTTCTTTTCTTGCTAATTCTTCCTTTATTAAAGCACCAACTATTACCCAAGAAGCAATTTTACAAATTTCATCAATAAAATTTAACTTTTCCTCATTAGGTTCTCCACCGATAATAACAACTAATGGTTTTAGAGGATCATTTATAATTTTATTTAGATTATCTATTTCTTCTTGCAAAAATAATCCTGCTCCAGAAGTTAAATATTGAGGAATACCAGCAATAGTAGCATAGAATGTATGACAATCAGCAAAATCATTATTAATAAAAATTTCAAATAAAAAAGAAAATTTTTCTGCAAAACTTACATCTCCATCAATTTCCTCACTATGAAATTTTGTATTTTCTAATAATAAAATACTATTTTCATCCATTGTATTTATATATTTTTCCACCTCAGGACCAACACAATCATCAGCTTTTGCAACTGGAAAATCAAGATATTCTCTTAACTTTTTAGCAATTTTATCTAGCTTCAATTTTACACCTACCTTACCATCTGGATTTCCCAAATGACTAATTAAAGTTATATTGGCTTTTCTAGTTATTAAATATTGAATTGTAGGCAAGGATTGTCTAATTTTAAAATCATCTAAAATATTTCCTTTTTCATCTATAGGTATATCAAAATCACATCTTACCAAGACTTTTTTATTAAAAACATTAAAATTCTTTAAACTTCTCATATAATTATAAATTACTATTCCTTACCCCTAAAATGCAATCTCTTCAACTTTTTCATACAAATCTTCTAATTTATTTTCATAAACTCTAAAACCAGTGCCATGATTTCTTGCCATAGTACCAGCATCATGTAGTCTTAAATCAACTAAGAGATTACCATTTTCAAATTGATTTTTCAAAATAGCTTGTGTTGTTCCATGGGACAACAATCTAGCCCTATCAAATAAAAAATATTCTACACCATCTCTTTCCTCCACTTTTGCTTTAACTAATAAAACATTTTTCACTTTTGCTTCAAATCTTTTTTCAATTTCTGATAATTGCCAAATAGCAATAATTTTTCCATCAATATGTCTTACAGAAATTGCTTTTTCATCTACAAATAAAAATAAACCTGTGCTATTTGGTTTCATACCCATCGTATAATACAATCCTATTCTATTATCTTTATCTTTGCTCCCGTATTTTTTGACTGCCACAAGTGGATCAGTTTTCCATGCCTTGTTGTTAAAAGTAAAAAGCGTTGTCATACCTGAATGTTTTTCTCTTTGAGATTTTAATTCAATTTCTCCTAAATCTGGCGAAGAAATATTATTTTCTTTTATTTTTAATAATGTCTCTAAAGTATAACCAATACCAGTTGGTCCGTTTCTTTTACTTTTTACATAACCCATTTTCTTTATTTTAGAGAGTTTTTGTATTATTTGATTTAGTGCTATCTTTTTCATTTTTTTATTTTTAATTTTTATTAAATACAACAATATATTCATTTGACATTGTATTAGATTTTTCTCCAATAATATTCGTTGGAGAATTTTGCGATGGCATTACTTTATTTAAAATATCACGTACAAAAATATTTTCAAATTTTAAACCCATGCTATCTAGAAAAGATGCTGTTATTTGGTCCATTGGTATTTGTTGTCCTTTTACTGTTCTATTGCCAACAACAAAACAAACTTTTCCATTTTCATTAAGTTTACTAACAACATTTTTAATAGCATTATAATATCCATTAAAAAAATAAAAAACTTCACCTGCTCTTTTTTTATCAAAATTTTCAATTCTCTTTATAGTATTAACCAGAATTGAATGTTTTCTTATATTTTCATCTATTTGTCCAATTTTTCCCATACTCTCTTTATCAACTTTATATGCATTACCTCCATAACAATTTAAATCATCAACCCAATCAGAACCAAAACTGGAATATTCTCCATAAGCTACAGTTGTTCTACTATCTCCATAAGGAGGAGATGTAATAACCAAATCATAATTAATTTTAGGAGTATTCTTCTCTGAATTAGCTAACATGGGATAACTTTTTTCTTTTGGAACTGCTGAATCTTTAATTATATATATCATATTTTCTATATGCTGGAAAAATTTTTCAAATACTTTATTCTCAAAATTATCAATTTTATCTTCCTTAACTCTATATCTTTTAAATTCACCATTTCTAGTAAAAGACTGATTTCTACATATAAAAGCAAAAATAACCAAGAAGAAATCTTTATATTTGTAACTATTATTTTTTAAGACAAATCTTATTCTTCCAAGGTCTCGTACAATTTCTTTTTTATACCAATATTCAATGTTATTAATCATAGGAATGTCTGTATTGAAATTTTCCAATAAAGATGCCTTTAAACCTAAAAATTCTTTTTTCAATTCCTCGATTTTATAATTTTCTGTTTTTACCTTGGCAATTAATAGTGCCAATGGATTTATATCGAAACCAATTGATTTATAACCATTTACACTTGATTCAAGTAAAGTCACACCACTACCACAAAACGGATCAAAAATAACATCATTTTTATTTGCATAATTTTTTATTAAATAATCGACTAATAGAGGGTGCAACATTGCAGGATAAGGATGAATTTTATGTCTGCCCCTTGTAAGTTTTTCTCCGATAAATGATAATTCTTCTTTTGAAGTTTTCTCATATACAAAATCTAATGGGCTATCATCGGAAAATAATCCTAAACTATTTTGTAATATTTTTTTTGATTGAATTATACTCATTTTACTTTTTTCAATTAATTTATTTTACTCTTTTTAAAAATTTAAATCAATAAAAAAATCCGCATAAGCGGAAGTTTTTTATTTTTAAATTACCATTAAAAACTATTATTTTGTAATAATATTTACAGTTGAGGGTAATTTACTTCTTATACCACTTAAATCCTGCTCTGAATAATTGTTACCTGATAAATTCAAAGTTTTTAAGTTTTGAAGATTTCCTAATTCATTTGGCAGTCCCGTAAGCTCATTATTTGATAAGTCTAAAATTTCTAAATATTTTAATTGTCCAATTTCAGCTGGCACACCTGTCATTTGATTATTGTTAGCATTTAAAATCTTTAAATTTTTCAATTGTCCAATTTGCGACGGAATCGCTCCTGTTAAATTATTATTGGAAACATTTAACTCTTCTAAATTTGTTTGCGAAAAAACATTTGAAGGAATACTGGCTAATCCCCTATTACTTAAATTTAAAATTTTGTTTTGAGGGACTACGATGTTATTATTATTGTTATTATTGTTATTATTTGAATCAAAACTTTCTGATATATTAAATACACCAAAAACTTGAGCTAAAGAACCTACAACCAAAACTGCGATTATTATAAATATAACTAAAATTATTCTGTTCATACAATTAATACGCTTTATTAAAACTCTGTTTTTTAATAATGAGTTTCGGGATAATTTCTGTATATATGATCTTTTGATGAATTATTTTTTAAATCTTTTTCTGCTTCTGACTTTAAAACGCCATTAGAAAGCCAAACCATAAATGGAATTCTTAGTTTATTTGACCATTCTGCATCTTTAAGTAATGGCTTTTTTTCTTGCTGAAACTTTGTCAACAAAGCAAAAGTAGCCTTCAAGTTTGCTGGAGATAATTTATTATGATCAATTAAAAATTGCTCTTTACTTATTATAATGTTCATATTGTTATCATAGCATACATCGCCCCAAAAACCTAATTATTTATTGAATAAATGTTAGTGCTGTGCCAACTTGATTTCCCCTACCAGTTCTTCCAATTCTATGTACATAATCTTCGTAATTTTCTGGCACATCATAATTTATAACATGACTTACATTTGGAATATCCAGTCCACGAGCAGCCACATCAGTAGCAACTAATATTTGGCTATAATTTTCGCGAAACATTCTTAAAGCTGTTTGTCTTTTTCCTTGAGGTTTATCTCCGTGTATTGATTCTGCTTTAAATCCTTTTTTAACAAGTGTCTGACACAATCTTTCAACTCCATGTTTTGTTCTGCCAAAAATTAAAACTTTAGAAAATTCTTTTTTAATTAAAAGATTATGCAAAGAATCAAGCTTATCTTGACTAGAGCCCACTCTTACAATATTTTGATCAACATTTTTTGAAGTTTCTCTGGTTTTTACTTTTACTTCTTGTGGGTTAGTTAGAAATTCTTTAATTAATTTATCTAGTTCTCTTGTTACAGTTGCCATAAAAAATAATGTTTGTCTGCTTTTTGGCATACTTTGCATTATTAATCTCATATCATTAACAAAACCCATATCCAGCATTCTATCAGCCTCATCTAATACAATTGTGTTAAATGAAGATAAATTAATAACTTTCCTGTTTACCAAGTCTTTTAATCTTCCAGGTGTTCCAATTACAATATTGTGATTCCTTCTCAAGCTTGAAACTTGGTTATAAGTACTTACTCCCCCGACACAGCAAACAGAAAAGATTCTCATATTTCTACTAAACTCAAAAAATTCTTGATTAATTTGAATTGCCAATTCTCTTGTTGGGACCATAATTAAAACCTTTTCTTTTGGGTTACTTATGATTTTATTAAGCAAAGGAATCAAAAATGCAGCTGTTTTGCCGGTTCCGGTATTGGCAATTCCAATTACATCTCTACCTTGCAAAATAAATGGAATAGCTAAATCTTGAATTGGAGTTGGGTCAATATATCCTTTCTTTATAATATTTGCCCTTAAAGCTTGCGTGATATTAAAATCTTCAAATTTGTTTTCTGGCATATATGGCAAAGATTCGCAAATTGGTTCTGCTTTGCATATAAATTTAGAAAAATGAATTGAACTTCCCCCACCAAAACGTGCCTTAGGTTTACTAAAGCTCTTAAAATTCCTATTTTGATGGCCAAAGTTTTTCCTCTGACCATAATTGTTTTTATATAAATTATTCAACCCTTTCAATTTCTTTGAGATTCTTTAAAGAATCAATAAGCTCGGTAACTTTTTTTGGAAGCTCGCCGAGAGAAAGAAGAGAGTATCTTAAATCTAGCTCGGATGCTTTTTTTGCTGCACTGATAATGTCTGCTTCGGTAATCTTCTTTTTATTGTATGCTACAAGAAGTTGTTCTTCACCTTTGACCTTTATTCTTAATAATAAATAATCTTTTGAAAAACCTTCAATATTGAGTATGGCTACTGATTTTTTTGAGAGGAATTCTTTAACTGTTTCCAAGAATTTTTCGTCTTGTTTTGACTTCGTTTTTGAAGAAGATTTTTTCTTTGGAACTTTTGGCTTTGCTATTTTTTCCGGGGCAGCTTCTTCTTTAACTTCAATTTTGTTTTCTTCAATAACTGGCTCTTCTTTTTTTCCGCCGAATTTCAAGAATTTTCTTTCTTCAACTATTTCTTTTTCTGGTTCATTTATTGCAACTACTTCCTGAATTTTTTCTATTGCTTTTTCATTTTCTTCTTTTTGTTTTTTCAGTTCTTCTATTGGAATGTAGAATTCTTTTTCATCTGCGATGTAATATCTCCAAAAACTGTCTGAATTTTTTGTGAAAGGTATTGCGAAATCTTTTATTGCTCTTATTGCGACCCTTATTGCTGGTTCTTGTTCAGCATCTTTGAGAAACTTTTTTTCTTTTAATAAAAAAAATGCTTCTCTTTCTTTGCTTTTCAAATATTGTTCACCAAATTTTTCAATCCTGGCTTCTTGTCCGTCCAGATAATAAACAGGAGAACTTCCAACTCGCATGTAAGTCATTTTTAACTTCTTTTCACCTAACAATTCTGAAAGAAAAGCTGCCGTAAAAATCCCGTCCATTTGAATTCTTTTTGAAACTTGAATAGGGATGCTCGGACCATTCTGTTGGATGAAACTCATTATTCTGCTCTTTATTTCTTCGGCATCTCTTTTTAGTGGCATAAAATTTCAAGGAATAAGTTAATTATAAAGATTTGTGGGATTTTTGGGATGAATACTTATGCTTAGAAATTTCTTTATACTTTCATCCAATCAACTTCATAATAGGTTACATCGCTTTCTTCATCGACAATTGCGAGAAGAAGTTTCTTTTTTGTAGAATGTGCAACTCTGTTTTTTGCTGAGAATTCATTCCAGGTTATTTTGCTTGTTTCGTGGTCGACAAATACAATCCATCGTGAGTGATGTTTTCCAATTTTTTGTCCTTTGTCATAAACTCTGAAGTCAGCTCCGAATTTCAGGGCAGATTTTACAATGTATCCTTTTTCTTTTAAATCTCTGAAAACAGGATATTTTATATAAAGTCTTTTATCCAAGTTGTATAACTTTCTTGTTAGTTCTTTTTTTTCAATTGGCTTGTTTGAAACTGAAACTTCCATTTTGTTTTTCTCGACGAGATAAAGTGCTTCTGAAAATGAATACTGAACTTTTCCGTTTACTTCTTCTCCGAATGAACTTTTCTCAAGCAGGGAAAATGCTTCCGCGTCGTTTGAAAAAATT
>MHPU01000036.1:0-1613 GCA_001820485.1 Candidatus Staskawiczbacteria bacterium RIFOXYD1_FULL_32_13 | reverse complement strand
TGCTTTTATTTTTTCCATATAATCTTTAGTATTTTTTTATATTTAAACTTTGACTATTTTATCAAAATCTTTATTAACTGATTTTTCTTTTAATAGAGATGGGTGCGAAAGAGGATGCTGAAAGAGCCATGAGGGCTTATGAAGAAAGGAAGAAAAAAAGGGGTGGTGGAGAGCTTGCAGAAAATCCTTTTGATCTTTCTGATGAAGTCAAAAGAAATCTTCGTCAAGGTCCGCCAGAAAGGATTGAAGACTTTCAAATACCTGCTGAGGCACAAGAATTTTTGAATAAATATATTGACAGTTATCTTGATAAAAAAGGTAGTGGTGGAAAAAAGGGTAAGGCGAGAGAAGAAGAACAACCTCAAGTGCATATGCATATTGGCAAGGATGGAAATGTTTATGTCGATGGAAAGAAAGTTGAGAAGCCAGAGAATGTAGTTACAAAAAGGCAACTTCTCGACGAGGGTGGAGCTTACGGAATTCGTTCAATGGTGAATCAACATTCAAGATTTCATGGGCTTGAAAAATATTTAATGTCTCATATTGATATTGAAAAATTGGATGAGCTATATCAAGAGTTTAGTGGAAAAGCGCAAAAGTTGTATGATGCTGGGAAATTGGGTGAAGAAGATATATCTGACTACATTCGACATGGTCTTGCGAAAAGCGTTGCTTCTATGGATGTCTTTGATGAGTTCGGGCAAAAATTTGTTTTTAGGAAAGGACTTGAGGAAAAACTTGGTGGAGGAAACGCTAAAAGTTGGAAACGACTTGTTCCTTTTACAAAAGCATGGAAATATAGAAAGGATTCAGAAGTCACAAAGTATCTTGATAAATCAATGGAAGCTTTTGGTGAGTTATACCATTTTTTTAGTTCAGTTGATAAACCGGAAAGTTTGAAACCTATCGAAAATGCCGTCGAGACAGTTTATTCTGCGGGACTTATGGAAGCGGCTGCTGGTGTTCTCTTTGAGAAAGGAGTTATGGATGATAAGAAATATCGTAGTCTTAGAAAAATGGCAAGGGGGACGATGAAAGCAGGTTCGAATTATGTTGAAAAAAATATTGGGGATTATCTTTCAGCTTCAGCACAAAAACTTGCAGCTTCAGTGTTTGGGGTTTTTGGTTTAGGATTATTGATTACATCTGGGATGAAAATTACGGGTGGGGCAGTTAACAATTCGTCTCTTTTACCTAACGCTGGTTTGAGTGTTCTTGCGGGTGTTTTGCTCATAATAATTGCTATCCTTCTTTTCAAACTTAAAAGAAAGAAGAAATTTTCTGTAGATAAGAAAAATAAAAAAGCGAAGAAACGTAGATAATTTTAAAAACAAATAATCCACTATAGTTCTATGGCTCTTTTTTGTGATGAAAATGCATTTACCCCCATATTTGTTCGGAGTATGAACGATTTTCCAAAACATCTTGACGAATTGAAAAATGGAAAAACTTCTCCAGAGTTTTATTCTTGTTTAACCTTTTTGAAGTCGGTTGCTCCTAAGTATCTTTATCGTTCAGGGAGGGATTTTCTCGATTCAGTAATAAATTTTAGTTTGGGTATAGATAAGATTCTAACAAGAAATGGGGAATTAGATAATGAAGAAAGAAATAAT
>MHPU01000035.1:5702-7366 GCA_001820485.1 Candidatus Staskawiczbacteria bacterium RIFOXYD1_FULL_32_13 | reverse complement strand
TACATATCTTAATTGATTAAATAAATTTTCAGATATTGTGGCACAAGTATATATATTCATACTATCACTTCCGTCTCCTCTAAAATATCCAATAAAAAATTGTTTTAAATAATCATTGCTTAAATTTAACCAAGTGTTTTTTATCGCCATTTTTTCTTTTTTATTAAACCTAGAAAAAATTTTACATAATTCAACTGAATAAAATCTTAAAATATAACAATTATTATTTTCTCTTTTTGTATAATGAACATCTAACCCAAACAATTCTTTCATTAATTTAGATACATCTTCATGATATTCAATTTCATTTTTATTAAAAGCAAAACCAATTCTTTTGTTGTCGCAAAATCCTTCTGCTACATAATAACCTAGTAATCTCATGAATTTTTTAACATCCTTTAATTTACTTAAAAAATTATCATTTTTAATAATAATAGAATCGTTATTCTTAACATTTAAATATGGAAAAGATATATAATCACCAATACTTAAATTAAAAGGTTTATTCCATTCATTAACTAATTTTATATTTTTTGTATTAGATAATTTTTTTCTTTTAATACCATAATATTTTCTATTATTTTTAACTGATAAAATTGGATGTTCATCTGTTATATTAAATTTATTTAACCCTTGACAATTTATAGAATATAATTCACCAACATATCTTCTTTTAAATATATTAATAATTTTTTTAAAATTTCCAAGATGAGTAAAAACTAAATCTCCTACTTTAATTTTTGATATATCTTTTATACCATTATTAGTAATAATTTTAGTTTCGGATGTTAAACAATGCCCGCCAGCCCCTCTACCGTCCTTATGTACCGGCTGGGAGTATCTGTTAGATATAGACGGATCAGCTTCAATAGCTTTATAAATAACCTCCCAATCCGCTCCTAATTTTTTAGTTAAATTATAAACAATATTAGCCAATACTATCTCAACGTATCCGCTTACGTTATGGTAATACTTTATTATTTCCGCTTCTGTAGAACCGCAAGTAAGTTTAAACTTTGCTTCCGGTAAAATTTTATGTATTAACTCCGCTCCTTCTATATGGCCACCATCTCTAACCGCCATACCTACAATATTAGAAAATGGGTTATCAGCGTCATAGATAGAAGTGGATTCGCTTAAAAATTCAGGAGAATAAAAAATAACTATATCTGGATATTTTGCTTGCAATTTAATAGTTGTCCCCGGTAAAATAGTTGATTTTATAATGGCTATTTTATCTTTTCTCACTAACTTTAACGAATCATCAACAATGGAATAACTAAAACCGTCAGGAGTTGTTGGCGTGGGAACGGCGATAAAAACAATATCACAATTTTTTATTTTATCTTTATTTTTTATATATTGTTCTTCTAAAGAATATTGAACAATATTAAATCCTCTCTTCTTAAAATTTTGAGCATAAGCTCCGCCTAAGAAACCGGTACCAATAAAACCTATATTTAATATCTTTCTACTATCTATATTTTCAAATATCTCGTCCAACATACATTGCTTGCAAATATCACTAAAAAAATTATCTGATTTTTTATCAACGTTAAAATAATCAATATTTTTAGATTCTTCACATTTTTTGCACCTTTTAAATGTAGTAGTAAACATATTTATTTTTTAATATTACTTTTCTGTGAATTACCCACGGCTCA
>MHPU01000035.1:0-5689 GCA_001820485.1 Candidatus Staskawiczbacteria bacterium RIFOXYD1_FULL_32_13 | reverse complement strand
GCCGACGGGCTTCTCGGGTCATAAGACCTGCTATTGCAGAATCCTGGCCGAAAGCTCATAAAATATTATAATTTATTATAAAAAACTACAATTTTACATAATTTAAAAAATTCTTGTATATCTAAATCTCTTTTCATTAGGTTTATTTTCCAATCAGCCCAACATAAATTTTCTATATTATTTTGTCCATTTTTTGCTTTACATATTTTATGGTCTATCGAAGCATTTTGTCCAATAGTTAATTTTATTCCCGTATAATAACATTTACCTTTTTGTTTTTTAAATAAATTTTCTAATAATTGCCATTTTTTTGATGTCCCAAGATGTTGCTTTGAAATTTTTTTTAAATAACAAATTTCACACATTAATTCTTTATTTTTTCTTCCAGTATGAATATTAAATTTATTGCATACATATAGAGAACCACAATTCAAACAAACTTTTTCTCTTCTTCTTTGTTGTCTTAATTTTTTTAAATAATCAGTATTAATTTTTTTCGCTTTGTTAAGACAATTATCGCATCTATATTTGCTACGATTTATAGAAATTGGATATTTAGCACATTGAATACAAATATTAAGTTTCTTTAATGTTTTATTACGTTCTTTTAAATATTTTCTTTGATTAAACATATTACATTTACTAATATTATAACTTAATGTTAGCAAATGGTAAATAAATTGTCAAATATCAACAGAAGACGCTTTCATCCCGTGCCTAAAGGCAACGGGATTTCTCGCTTAATGTCTTAATTTTTTCCAATTTTTAATATTGATCGCAGTCTCTTTTCCTTTCGTATCTATATCTAGCCGATACTGATAATAATAAAACATCTCTTTCTCACTATATTTATATCGCAAAAAATCTACTATGTCGCTAAGATCAAAATAATAATCGTTAACGAAAATAGTACCTCCGATATCATCTGAAATCCACCAATATCCAGCATCTTTGTCAAAATACTTATTTATAAACTCATCAGCGAGTTCATTAGTCGCCTTTTCCCATTGTTGTAGTTTGTTTAGTTTCATAAATTTTATAACAATTAATATGCGTAATTTTGCATATCATCCAGTTAGCTGATGTATTCCTTTTCTTTTTTCCGACAGCAGTCGGAATTGTTTTAAAAAATTTTCAAATTTCTTTTTCCGTTTTGGATTTTGGGCAGAGGGGTTAGGGGTGAATGCCCAAAATTCAAAACTCCTTATTTATTTTGAAGCTATACGTTTGAGGTAAAAGACAATGATTTTATGTAATCTTCCATAAATTTCCAATCTGGGTTTCCATTTTTATCTGAAGGTAATCGTATTTTTTCAAAAGGCAATCTCATGAGCCTTACTTGCCTCCCATAGGCATATTTGTATTTTAATTTGCTTAATACAGTTACTAGAAATAAAGAGTTGTATTTAGTAAGTTCAAAATCTATCGGGAGGAGAGTGTGTATGTTATCGTCACTAAAATATTTATAATCATGATAAAAAACATTAAAAAACATATCTATGGTTATTTTGTTTTCAAATATATTTTTTTTGTCTTTAAACTCTTCTAAAGAGATGTACTCAGCTATGCCGTTATTATTTTCTCCAGCAGTTATGAGTGGAGTATCTCCCTCTACTCTGTCTAATTTTGTTAATCTTTCTCCCTTTTCAAAATTAAACAATTTTCCCAAATTAAACAATTTCCAATCGTGGGTGTTTAGCGGTGGTCTTTTTTTATTTGAATCTTTATTTTTTAATAAAAATTCTACCATTTCGCTTTTCCCATTTTTAAATAAAAATGATGCTACCTTTATAGTATTTTGAATAAATTCAGACTCATTAATGTTTGAAAATTCTGTTTCAAGATATGCCTCAGCACACCATTCGTCATCTTTGGTAACTTTCTTGCGGACACTAAAACCAGCAAGTTCTTTTTTATTTGAAAAAGCTACAAGCCATTTTTCTTTTATGTCTATCCATTTATTAGTAGCAATCCTACCTTCCTTTTTATCTTTTCTGAAACCATCATTTTTCCAATATCCAAACCAGCTCTCGTGGTGTTTATCGCTGTCATGTGGTGTGTGTGCGGTAAAGACCATAATACAAGTAACAGTGCCGACAGGATAAAAAAGATCATCGGGCATGCTCATAACAGCTTCAAGTCTGTGCTCACTTAAAAGTTTTTCTCGAAGAGGGTGCTTGGTGTCAATGGCAACTGACATAGGAACAATGGTTATGCCCGTGGCATTTTTGCTTAATCCGTCAAGCATTCTAATTATAAAATCCCACTCATGTAAGTTGTCTCCTTTTTGTGAATATGGCGGATTCATAAAACCCGCGTTTGCTTTGCCTTTTATTTTGTTAAAAAGATCATCATCAAAACATGACCCTTGATAAAGATTTGTTTTTCCATCACCGCGTAAAATCATATTTGAAACTGCTAAGGCAAACATTTGGGGTTCTTGTTCAATTCCAATTAATGAATTCGACAAAATTCTCTTTTTTTCTTCGGCTGAAACTTTTTCTGTCATCTTTTTCATTGCAGAAATTAGAAATCCTCCTGTTCCTGCACATATATCAAGAACGACAGAGTTTTTGTCGAGTTTTGCTAGTTCGGCGAATAAATCGGTTATATGTTTTGGTGTAAGAACAATCCCAAGACCTTTACCGTCTCCGCCCGTATATCTAATAAATTCGCCATAAAAATTACCTATAATATCAAAATCATAGTGATCTTTCGTAAATGGGTTTACATGAATATGTAAATCTCGAATAATATGCAAAAGCGGAGATTCATTTTTTTTCGTATCAATTTTTTGTAATTCAGGATGATGTGCAATAAAACTAAAAGCATTAATAACGGCTTTCTTCTTTGTTTCGTGTGTATCTCCTAATTCCGCTTTCTCTATAATTTTCTTTACTGAATTAAATGTTTCAGCTGCTAATTCCTCCCCCTCATATTTTTTATATGCAACCTCAAATCCTCTGTCCATTAATGCAAGCAAAACACCGCTGACTAGTAATGGTTTTTGAGCCTCAGTAACCTTAGCGTAATCACGCATATAGTCATGAAGCTCGCGAGAAAATCGCATCAAATCTGAATGTCGCGATTTCGCTAATACGGGGTCAAATTTTGCACGATCAATATACCTTTCCCAAGTCAATATTTTTTGAATTTTTTTATTATTTTCATCTAGTAAATCGACATATCTTGGAGATTTTTTTATGTACAAAAAGGTACTAATTTTAGCATCTTCCTTGTTTTCTCCACTAATACCAACAGCGACAACATTAAACTCTTTTGATAAATAACTTCCATATAAAAGTGCACCATCAACCGCATAATCTCTATATAAATTTCGATTTTTTGATTCGTGATACTTGGTATCAGCCTTACACTCAATTATTATTAAGAAGTCATTGTCATCTTTTTTACGAATAATAAATTCTGGTTTCCCAAGCCCCGTACCGGATTTACTGGCGTTTTTTAATAGTTTTTGGATGATCGGGTTGTCACTTTTTTGTTCTTCTACAATAAAATTAGTATTATCAAAAATACCAACTTTAGTAAGAAGTTTGCGAGATAAATTTTCAGTTTTTTTCTCGTTGGGCATATATGTTATTTAAAATTTGAGATATTATTATTATAACATTTTTATAGAATTTTGACATTATCATTATTTACTTAAAGTCTATGACCAGTTCACGGCAGGTTTTTTGATAATATATTTTACAACTCCGTTTATTAAAAATTTATCAGTTTCATGAATAAAAATAGGCGGATGATTTTCTGTTGATTCGGACATTAAAGAAATTATTTTATTTTTTGAATTTAATAATAATTTTTTTATATTAGCGCAGTTATCAATAATTGCGAGTATATAGTTATTTGATTGCGGGTGTTTTTTTGTGTCTACAATAACATAATCACCGTCTTCAATAT
The DNA here is from genome assembly GCA_001820485.1 of Candidatus Staskawiczbacteria bacterium RIFOXYD1_FULL_32_13. Classification (GTDB taxonomy): domain Bacteria; phylum Patescibacteriota; class Minisyncoccia; order Minisyncoccales; family Staskawiczbacteraceae; genus XYB1-FULL-32-11. The sequence continues at coordinate 1,768 of MHPU01000035.1, read as the reverse complement.
TTTGACCGTTAACGCTCGCTTTATTCATCGAATTTCCAGACGCCTTAACAGCAAGTAGGCCATCTCCAATTTTTATTATATTTTTTGATACTTTTATGTAGCCTTCCAAATTTTCCTCCGCAAAAATATTAGCTTCGCCACAATTTGCCTCACCTAAAACAGGAATGGCCCAAAATAATCCCTTTTGTGGCTCTGTGTTTTTTGTGCGTTTGATTATTCCAGTTTTTTTATCAATTTTAATAAATCCATTTTCCTCTAATCTTTTCAAATGATAAGAAATCTTAAAAGGGTGGGGTTCGCCTACTATTCTGCCAATTTGTCTTAGGCCGTCTCTTTTTAGATTTAAGTGGTCGGCAAAATTTAAAATTTTTTGTTGAATTTGATGCATAGTTGTATTTGATGCTTTATATTTATAGTATATTCTTTTACTTAACACTTGTCAAGTATTTAGTAAAGCGTCAAAAGGTTGACAATAATTTGTACTTTTGCTAAAATTATATTGGAAATCTCAATAACCAAAAGCGGGGCTTCGTCGAACCCCGCTTGAAAATGTGCGGTTGATTATCCGCACAATACCCCTAACAATTAAAGGATAACACATTTTCAGTTTTTGGGAAAGTTTAATCATTAATTTTTTACTATGGCTTTTTCACAAGAAACCATTGACCAAGCTTGGCGTCGAGCGGGAGGAAAATGCGAATGTACTCTTAAAAACTGTGGTCATACTGGGAAGAGAAACAAATATTGCATATTGGACTGCATTGTTAAGTATAAATGGATTATTTATCGCTTTATTTTCAGCAGCGATTATTCTTGAAAAAATTGATACTACTATCTCCGCAATATTTATTGCTTTTTCTATTGTTGCAAGTGGTGCGCTTATCTATAATTTTTATCTTATAGTGCATCTTTATCGTAAAATTGGGAAAGCAATTAGTAAAGATAAAATAGAAGAACAATTTGTTTCTCTCCAGTCCGAAGCAATTAAATCATCTCCCATCTTTACCTACATTGAATTTTTTTCCATCACTATCGTTTGCATTCAAATTATTGTTTCTCTGTTTTTTCTGTTTCATTTTTTCAACCAAACCGAACATCTGCAATCCTGTAGCTTCCATGAGCAAAGCACGTTCTATCCAAGATGTTTTAACCATATAAAAATAAAATAAAATAAAATACATCGCCTAACACGGCATATCTGGTTCAAAATTTTTGCATTATCATATAAATTAATGTCGCAAAAATTTCTTCACCCATATTTTACTACATTACATTCCGTAAAACATCAGATATGCCGATACGTTAGATGAAATAATTTATTAATTAAAATAAATATGAATGCAAATCTGAAAGAAATCATTGTTGCTTATTTTAACGGCGGTAATGCTGTTAGCGGCAACAACAAAAAATTATCAGAAGAAATTAGGCAAGATTTAGAAGTTATTCTAAATTTTTACCAAGCAAACCATACTGAGAAAGAATAATTTTTTTTACTTCCTCTTTGGTTAAAATTTCTTCTTTTATAAAACTTAGTAAATCCGCACCATTTAATGTGATTTGCATATATTTTTTAATTAATAAATTACATCATCTAACACGACATATCTGGTTACGGCTTTTTACAAAAGCCTCCATCAATATTTGCCTCCGCTACGCTACGGCAAACATCAGATATGCCGATACGTTATACCTTATAACTTAAAATGGTACCCCCAAAACGGCAGGAGAATTGTGTAAACCTGCAATCTTAGAGGTACCATTTTGTTTT
>MHPU01000034.1:36004-46323 GCA_001820485.1 Candidatus Staskawiczbacteria bacterium RIFOXYD1_FULL_32_13 | reverse complement strand
CTCGGGGCGAGGATGGCCCATTGTTAACTGATGGTTACAAGGCAAATGTCTTGTATGCCATCGGTTCAGATGGCAATATCTGGGCCGTGTCCGCGTGCTGGTGCTTCGATGATCGCTGCTGGAGTGTGTTGGCCTTCTCGGTTGTCAGTCCGTACGATTGGGATGCTGGTGTCCAGATTCTCTCTCGCGATTCTTGAAAATTGGATTTTCGGAATCTTGGGAGATTTTGAACCTTTGAGTCTTTGGCTCTCTGAAACTTTGGAAAAGTAGCAGAGAGCCTTTTTGTTTCTCTAAAAATAATGTAAAATGAAATCAAGGTGGCTGGATGCGGGAGTTACGGCTTTCACATAGCGCCCTGAAATTATTTTGTCGCAGAATTACCACGGACATGTCTTTGGTAAGCGTCGATAAAATATATTTCACGCAAAAAAGAAAAAGAATCGGTGCAATTTGCTGGCGAGCTTTGATGCTCCAAATAAGATACAGCCCCGAGAGTTTATCCAAGGGCAGTGGTGTGGATGGCATTTTGTGCAAATTGAGATCTGGGCCGTGAACGCGAACTGGAACTTCGATGATCGCTACTGGAATGTGGAGGCCAACTCGGTTGACAATCCGTACGATTGGGATGCTGGTAACCAGATTCTCTCTCGCTATTGTTTTCTTTCTTCCGTCTTAAAAGCGGAAGTTTTGCTTATTAAACCTTTTTTCCACCCACCAACACTCCTGCCAATTTCGTTTATGTCGGTTTCAAGTAAAATATATTGATTATTTGAAATAAGTTTTGATTCCCACAAAATTTGTATAAAAAATCTTAGCACGTCTATTTTGTCAGATACTAACTGCAAAACTAAAACCTTTTTATCTATTGGAGTAAAAACTGCTTTTCGCAATAATTCTAGCAAGTCTAAAAATAAATTATCTACTTTCAACCCGAGTCCGAAGCGCGCTGTTCGTTCAATGTTGCGATGAACTGATAACCAATTTTTGTAACTTGTCTTCGCTTTATCCAAAACTGGCAAAAGTCTGGGGGGGGGGATTAGATGAAAATTATTTTGATTATGATTAAAAAATTCAGCCATAATTGTGAAAATATCATAAGTATTGAGAATATTCTTGAAGCATGGCAAGAATTCTCTCAAGGTAAGAGAAACAGGCCAGATGTTCAAGAATTTTCTTTCAACTTAATGAGTAATATTTTTAGTTTGCATTATGATTTGGTTAATCATACCTACAAACATAGCCAATATCAAGAATTTAAAATAAATGATCCAAAACCAAGAACAATCCATAAGGCCACAGTTAGAGATAGAATTTTACACCGAGCAGTTTATAGGATTCTCTATTCATTTTTTGATAAAAAGTTTATTGCAGATTCATATTCTTGTAGAAATAAAAAAGGCACTCATAAAGCTATAGAAAGATTTAGAGAATTTACCAACAAAGTTTCAAAAAATAACACAAAGCAATGCTATATCTTAAAATGTGATATTAAAAAGTTTTTTGCCAGCGTAGACCAAAATATATTGTTTAAAATTTTAGAAAAATATATTGACGATAAAGATACAATAAACCTGCTAAAAGAAATAGTTTATAGTTTTAAACTCGGCGGTTTGCCGTTAGGGAATCTAACATCGCAATTATTTGCTAATATTTATCTAAACGAATTTGACCAGTATATAAAACACAGGTTAAAAGTAAAACATTATATTCGCTATTGCGATGACTTTGTGATTTTTTCACCAAACAAATATTATTTAGAAAATTTAATTCCAGTAATAAAGGATTTTCTGCAAAACAATTTAAAACTCACTCTGCACCCAGATAAAGTTTCTATTAAAACAATTTATTCGGGCGTTGATTATTTGGGCTGGATAAATTTTAAAGATCACAGAATTTTACGAAGCAAAACTAAAATTAGAATGCTAAACAGAATAAGAGAAGGTCCCAAATTAGAAACAATTAATTCTTATTTGGGATTATTGAAATGGGGGAATACACACAAAATAAAATTAAATTTATTTTAGTAAATTTTGTTTGCGAAGTTTTTTGTGATAGGTAATTGCAAATCTGTGAGCCTCATCATCAAGATTTTTTATTAAATTATAAATTTCTTGTGGCAAATTTTTTAAAGGAATCGGTTCTTTTTGATTTTCTATAAAAAGTCTCGCCTCGCTTCGCGGGCGAAGCGGGTCTTGCCTTCCCTTAGCAAGTGAGATAACTATAGGAACAATTCTATGGAATTGTTCTGATGCCTGATTTCTTATTTTTATGGCGATATTGAGTTGGGCCTTGCCACCATCAATTAAAATTATTTCTGGATATTTCCAGTATGTGTGAGCAAATCTTCTTTGCAATACTTCTTTAAGCATTGCAATATCATTGGGTTCACTTTTTATTTTTATTTTGAATTTTTTATATTGGCTTTTATCAGGTTTCCCATTTATAAAAACTACCATAGAGCCTACGGCAAATTTGCCTTGAATATTGGAAACATCATAACACTCTATTTTTTTAATTGCCTGCCTACCGGTAAGCAGGGATTTTTTATAGTTTAAAATTTCTTGTAAAGTTTTTTCTGTTTTTTTCCATGCGACAGTAGAAAGCGATCGCTGTGTAGTGTCGTATTGGCTGTTTTGAATTTGGTTATTTTGGTTTTTGTGCGAAATTATTTTTTCTAAAGCAAAAATTTGGTCGCGAATTTTACTAGCTTTTTCAAAATTTTGTTTTATTGAAGCTATTCTCATTTCTTTTTTTAATAAATTCAAAACTTTAGAAGATTTACCCTCTAAAATTAAAATAAGTTTTTTTATATTCTTTTTATATTCTTTGAGGGGTTGGGTTCCTTCGACTTCGCTCAGGATCTGCGGACCCGGACATAAATCTAAATGGCAGTAAGTACATTTTAGTTTTGAGTGTTTAGCATTTGTATAATAAGGAAATACTTTCCTTAAAAATCTTATAGTTTTCTTTAAAGCATTGCCATCTACAAAAGGCCCGATGTATTGCATTTTGTCATTGCGAGGAGCCCGCAGGCGACGTGGCAATCTAGTCGTTGAGATTGCTTCGTCAGTCGCTTCACCCCTTCCTCGTAATGACGGAGAAGTTGGCTGGTGAGTAATAAAAACATAAGGAATTTTTTGCTTGTTTCGTTGGATAGCTATGTAAAAGTAGTTTTTATCATCACGCCAAACTTGGTTAAATTTTGGTTGATTTTTTTTAATTAAACTAGCTTCCAAAATTAAAGCAGAAATTTCTGAACCTGTTTCTATAAAGCCAATATTTGTAATTTGGCTAATAAAAATTTCATCTTTGTAAGTAGGGGAGGAAAAATGATTTTTAACTCGGTTCTTTATATTAATAGCTTTGCCAATATAGATGATTTCATTCTTGTTATAAAACAAATAAACGCCAGCAGTTTTTGGCAGGTTATCTATGTTTTTTATGCTTATAATTTTAAATTTATCCATAATTTAATTTAACACAAAGTGAAGTATTTTTCAAGCTCATCTATTGACAAGATTATTGTATTATGATAATATATATTCAGTTCTTAGGATGGGTTTTTGGTCATCACAAACTCTTTTGCTCTTTTAACAAGAGGAGAAATTCTCAAGAGTCTGCTTCGTTCTGGTTATGGCACGGTGCTTTAATTAGAATTGAGCAAAAGAACCCTTGAGGTGACCTATGCGCAATCGCACAAAGCCCGCCGTTGTGTCCGAGTTGCTTTCTGAACTTTTAGACGAGGCGACTGCTCTGCAGTCGTTTTGGCCGGAAGTTCGCGAGACGCCGTTGAACGCCAGCCAGGCGTTTGACATCTTGGTTGTGTGGAGCCATCTGCGTCGTTACGATTGCACGCGTCAAGTTGCTGTGCAGTTTAGCGAATTTGTGGCTCAGGAATCTACTGCGCTCTGTCTGGCTGTGCTGAAGAGCTACACGTTCTCAGCTGATGCGTGGATGGAGGCAATCAAGCAGGCTCACGAATGCACTTTTTCCGACTTGGATGAGGCGCATATCAGAACGCTTTATGACGAGCTCGATCGTCATTGCTTGGTGGCTTACGCCTTAGATTCTTTGGTGTCGAAAACCGCCTTGTCTGATCGTGAGCAAGTCGATTGTTTCGTGCACGAAACAGGTCGGGTTGTTCGTCTGTTAGGTGAGTGGTTGGAAAACGACTCCCATTGTGGTGTTGTCTGCTTGGGTCTGCTGGTGCAAGATTCGCAGGAATACCGCCACGACCTCTTTCAGCTTGACTTTCGTTTGTGGGTGGCAACACTCCACATTCAAATCATTTGTAAGAGCTGGTTGATCTTGGCCAAAGACAAGGCCTTCGGTGAGGACGTCTCGAAAATCGATGTGCACGGCACGCCATCGGTATAGTGTTTCGGACACATGATACTTAAAGCCGATTGAGAAATCCTACGGGAAATCTCAGTCGGCTTTCTTTTTTTATATAAAAAATTGATTTAAAGGCTAAATTGTTTTAGAATTGATTTATATGATAAGTTTTATTTTGGGTTTGATGCTACTTATAACTCCTTTTCTGGTTGTAGTTTTATTTAAAGACAAGAAAATTGGGTTTATTTTTGTTTTATTTTGTAGTATTTTATTTCACGTAATTTTGGCGTTGGCAACCCAAATGTTGGGTATTTTTTATTATGGAATAATAATTGGCGTTACTTTTGTTGCAGATTTAATTTTATTATTTTTTGTTTTTAAAAAATTAAAAGCTTCGAGCTTTCCCGCCACAGCGGGATCCCGCCCTTGGCGGGACAAGTTTCAAGTTTCAAGTTTCAAGAAAATCGATTGGGCATTAATATTTGTAATTATAGTTGGATTTTTAACGCTTTATCAAGTTCATTATAATTACACTGGTAAGATAAATTTAGCTACAGATAGACAAGTTGGTTATCACGAAGTCAAAAATATGCAATATGTTTATCCATATTTTTCAGATGAGTGGTACTCTGTGGCTTTAATTCAAAATTCAGTTACAAACCATGCTCTAGCAATAACAAATCCCTTTGATAATAGTTTTTTCTTAAACTTAGAGTTATTTTTTCATTCATTTTTAGCAGAAATAATTTTAATTTTAACTTTAAATCCCTTAACACAATATACGCTTTTATCAATATTTTTTAACTTATTAATATTAGTTTTAGTTTATATATTTTTAAGGATAAATAACTTATCAAAAAACATTTGTGCAATTTCTGCCTTATCTTTATTGTATATTACCTGTGGGGCAAATATGCCTGGGCTCTGGAATTTAATTCCTTTTAATATGGGAATAATTATGTTTTTGATGTTAATTATCTTTGTTTCTTTGAAAAATTTAAAAATGGTTTTGGTTTCTAGTATTTTAGGATCTTTGTTTTATCCGCCATTATTTATTTTTTACTTTTTAGGATTGGCCTCTACTTTTTTTGAAAGTTATAAACACAGGAAAGATTTTTTATTTAAAATAATAGGTTTTTTGTTATTGTTTTTGTTTGTGTTTGCTCCAGTTGTTTATGTTATCTTAATGATTTCTCCTTTATCTAATGCTGTAAATTACATTTTTTCAAGATTGTTTTTTGTTTCATTTACTGCTCCATATATAACTCAGTATGCAATTTATAATATGATTTTGTGGCCAGTAATTCTATTAGCTATGTTGGGTTTGGTTTTTGTATTTAAAAATAAAAAATATTTGTTTTTCCAGTTTTTATGCGGGACTTTAATGTGGTTTATTTATTCTTTTACAATAAATAGGTTTATGGTAGAAGGCGAGAGAATTGTTATTTTAACATCTATAATTATTACAATGATTGCTGGGTTTGGTATAGTTGAAGTTGAAAAATATTTTGTTTCTAAAAAATTTAAAATTAAATATTTACAAATTATTGAAATTTTTATTTTAATTTTATTTTTAGCATTTATTCCATTTTATACTCAAAGGGAAAGTTGGAGAAATCTTACTTTGCTAGAACCTAAAAGTGGTTCGCTCGGTTTTCCTAAGGCTCCGGCAAATAATTATTTGATTTACGATGATTTAAGAATTTTTAAAAATATAAAAAATGCAAGATTTCTAAGTATTCCATGGAAGGGCACTGTAATCGGAACAGCTACTAATAATTATCCGGTTGTTACCAAAGAAGGCACTATTTCTATGGGCAAAGAAAATACAATTAATAATTTTCTAAATGCTGATTGTAGTGGTAAAAACTATATTGCTTACAATTTAAATATAGAGTATGTTTATTTATATGACTTTACTTGCCCTGAATTTGAGAAGGTGGATCAAAGCACAGAAGGTTTGATTTTATATAAATATAAAAAATGAGAAAATTAAAAAAATACTATAAAAAAATTAAAAGAATTTTAGAGCTTAGTTTTTCTTTAGCTAAGGCTAATTTTAAATTAAGAAACGAGAATAGTTATCTTGGTATTTTTTGGTATTTGCTTGAGCCTTTATGTTTTTTTGCAATTATTTTGCTTATTGGGGGTGTTATAAATCAAAATCCTATCGAATATTATCCACTTTATCTTTTTTTAGGACTTATAATGTTTAATTTTTTTATTAATTCTACTTTAAATATTACGAATATAATAATTTCTAATGGCGCTTTGATTAAGTCAATGAAAATTAATTATGAAGCTTTAGTAATTTCTGGTGTTATGCAATTTGTGTTTTCACATATTATAGAGATGATTATTTTTTTAGTACTTATGATTTTTTTAAAAGGTAGTTTTTTAAGTTCATTTTTTTACCTTCCAATTTTTTTGCTTTTTGTTTTGTTTGTGCTAGGTATTGCTTTTATGCTTTCTGCAATAGGAGCATATGTTAGTGATTTATTTAATTTATGGAATGTGTTTACAAGATTATTATGGTTTCTAACTCCTATTTTTTATGTTATGCCATCTAGTATTATTTTTCAGAAGATAAGTTATTTTAATCCTATGTTTCATTTAATTAATATAGCAAGGAGTATTATAATATATGATAAAATACCGAGTTTTTATGTATTACTTTTAATGACGTGTGTTTGTATTTTTTCATTTATAATTGGTTTATTAATTTTTAAAAGATACAAGGGAAAATTTGCTGAAATAGTATGATAGAAAAAAATATTGAAGTTTTGAATTTAACAAAAAAATTTGATATTGGTTTTAAAAAAAACGAAGGTGCTTTATCAAAAACTATTTCTTTTTTAGCGGGTAGGGGTATAAAGAAAGAGCTTACAGTTTTAAAAGATGTTTCCTTTTATGCATATCCTGGAGAGGTTATTGGACTAATTGGAAAAAACGGTTCTGGTAAAAGTACTTTACTTAGAATTATCGCAGGGATTTATGAGCCAGATAAAGGAGAAATTAAAACTTCTGGCAGGGTTTTTTATATTTCAGGGTTAAGCAATGGCCTAAAATTAAGGCTTACAATGCAAGATAACATATATTTAATGTCAGCTATGATGGGTTTAGATAATAAAGAAATTAAAGAAAAGTTTTCAAAGATTGTAGAATTCTCAGGACTTGGAGATTTTCTTTATACTAAAGTTTATCAGTTTTCCTCTGGAATGGTAGCAAGATTAAGTTTTTCTGTAACTATTTTTTGTTTAGAGCATTCAAATCCTGATATACTTATTTTAGATGAAGTTTTTGGATCTGGGGCAGATGCTGAGTTTGAAGAAAAAGCTAGCAAAAAAATGGCAGAACTTATTAAAAGAGGTTCTACAGTTATTTTAGCTTCTCATAATTTAAAAACAATAAGAGAGCATTGCTCTAAGGTTATTTTTATAGATAATGGTAAAATAATTGATATTGGCTCTTCAGAAGAAATTATCAATGAATACAAAAATTTATAAAAAATGAAAGATAAATTTTATTTATTAATATCTTTTTGGAATATTAATGACCAAGAACGAAAAAAAGAATTGCTTTTTTGTTTAAAAAAAAATATAGAAAACCATTATATAGAGAAAATTTATATCTTTTGGGAGAAAGAGCCAGATTTAAAAAATTCACTATTTATTAATAAGAAAATTGAAAACATTAATTTTTTTGATTATCCAACTTATAATAAATTTATTGATTATGCCAATCTTAAATTAAGTGGCAAGAAAATCATAATTGCTAATTCAGATATTTTCTTTGATAATAGTCTTAAATTGCTTTTGAATTATAATCTAACTAACAAGGTTTTGGCTTTAACCCGTTATAATTTAGAGAAATATATTGCTAATAATGGAGGTGTTTGGGAAAGAAGTAGTAATTCGCAAGACGCCTGGATTTTTCAATCTCCTTTGAATTTTGATAAAAATAAATTTCCTGTTATTAAATTAGGTTATTTTGGATGTGATGTATGGTTTGCTTATGAGTTAGAGAAAATTGGTAAAATTGTTTTAAATCCTTCAGAAGATATTAAAACATGGCATGTTCATAAAAATAGAAAAGTTATTTCAGATCTTTTTTTGTATAATAAATCATATTTTTCTACAATTTTTAATTTAAAAAATAAAAATGAATCATGGGTTAAATATCCACCAATTGAACCCTTGGGTCAATGGAAAATTTACACAATTTATAGTGCTTCTCATATCAAGCTTTATCAAGATTGGTTTTTAAAAACTATGAAGGATAATTTTAAAGTTATTTCTAATCCGATTGAACAATTATGTAAAACAGCTGAATTTTATACTAATGGTTGGGTCAAAACAGTGTTAAATAAAATACCTTTAGTTATTAAAGCTATTGATTCTACTTGCGAAAATGGTTTTTTCATTTTTTCGGACGTAGATGTACAATTTTTTTCACCAATACAAGAAGAAATTAGAAAAATTCTTGCTAAAAATCCTCGAACAGATATATTTTTTCAACAAGATGCTGTAAGAGACTTATCTGGTATTCCTTATTTTTGTACAGGTTTTTTTGTTTGTAGGGCTAATTTAAGAACTCGTAGGTTTTGGCAATTAGTTGGGAAGAGAATGGAAAGTGAAAATAAGGGTGATCAAGAGTGTGTAAATTATTTATGGAAAAATAATTGTATTTCTGGTTTAAAATTAGATTTTTTGCCACTAAATTTTTGGGCTTCAAATTCTGGCATTGCTAATCCTAAAATTTGGGACTTAGGTGATAATTTAGAAGTTCTGCCAAATGCTTTAATGCATCATGCAAATTGGACAGTTGGAGTGGCTAACAAAATTAAACAATTAAATTATGTTAGAGAAAAAATAAAACAAGAGCAGATAAATATAAATAGAATTACTAATAAAAATTTTAAACAGAAATTGCCAGGATCTTTTTGGGGGATTACCACATTTTATAATTTAAGTGATTATAAAATAAAGTATAAAAATTATAAAATTTTTAGAGAAAATAGCAAAAAACAAGGCTTAAAATTGCTAGCAGTAGAGATTACTTTTAATAAAAAGCCATTTGAATTAAAAAAAAGTGATGCAGAAATTATAATTCAAATTAGAGCAAGTAAAAAAAATATTATGTGGCAAAAAGAGGCCTTACTTAACATTGGTTTAAAGAATTTGCCAAAAGATTGCGATAAGATTGCATGGCTTGATTGTGATGTTGTTTTTGAAAATAATAATTGGGTAAAAGAAACTTCAAAATTACTTGAAAAATATTGCGTTGTTCAACCTTTTTCTTTAGTTGTGATTTTAGACAAAAATAAAAGCTCAAAAGATGTAAATATTTCAAATATAAAATTTGGTGTTATATCAGAAAATACAAAAAGGCATAGTTTTGTATATTTAAAAAATTTGTTTGATAACAGAATTGGCCATCCTGGTTTTGCGTGGGCTGGGAGAAGAGAAATATTTGATAAAATAAAATTCTATGATAAATTTATTTTAGCTTCAGGTGATACTTTTATGGCAGATGCTTTTTATTCGCAGAAATCTACTATGAGTATAACACAAAATACTAATATGCAGATTGAAGATTTTTCTAGTTGGCAGGAAAAATGTTTTAATTTAGTTGCAGGAAATGTTTTTTACACTAATGGGGTTGTTTTTCATCTTTGGCATGGCAAAACAAAAAACCGTAGGTATGAAGAAATAAGATTTATTTTAAAAGAGAATAATTTTAATCCTTTGAAAGATGTAATAAAAGATCATCAAGGATTATTGCAATGGTCTTGTGATAAAAGAAACTTAATTAAAAATACAAAAAAATATTTTTATTTAAGAAATGAAGACGATTGTTTTTATTTAAGAGATATTTTTGATATATTTTTTATCTTTACATCAGGCTTTTCTTTTCAAAATATAATAAATATTATTAATATTAAAAAAGATAGATTTTTTGGCAGAATTGGGAGAATAATAAAA
>MHPU01000034.1:28473-35975 GCA_001820485.1 Candidatus Staskawiczbacteria bacterium RIFOXYD1_FULL_32_13 | reverse complement strand
GTTTATTTTTTTTTATTAGATATTTTATTTTTTTTATGAAAATTTCAGTGTTAAATTTTTGTGCTTGCTCAATACAAGCATTTTTATATTGCTTAGAGTTCTTACCAATTTTTTTTATTGCCATAATTATCTTATCTTCATTAATATCATTAATCAAAATTCCTGTTTTGCCATTAATTATTGTTTCTCTATATCCGCCTTCATTGGGAGCTATTACAGGTTTGCCAGAAGCCATAGCTTCTAGCACATTCATTCCAAAATCTTCATCTTGAGAAGTTGTAATAAATCCCTTACAATTTGCGTAAAGTTTTATTAATTCTTCTTGTTCAACCCAACTTTTAATTTCAACATTATTAGGTTTTATTTTCTGGCAATAATTTGCATACTTTAAAAAATGACGAGAATTTTCATAACTACCCACAATAACTAATTTTTCATTTGGTATTTTCGAAAAGGCTTTTAATTGTAAATTGATTCTTTTATGATTAATTAGTCGATTTACAGAAAGCCAATAATTGCCAAAATTTTCAAATTTAAATTTTTTCGTTTCAATAGGTGGACTTATAACGATAGCATCTTTTTTTAAATATTTTTTAATTCTATTTTTTGTATTTTCTGAATTGCAAACTAAAACATCAACCTTGCTAATATATTTTTTATTTAGATATCTATTTAGAACAACCCATAGATCGAAAATATATCTTAAAAGATAAGGCACAGTGTTTTGTCTGGTATATTCATACAAATCCCAAATTTCACGAATAGGTGAATGCACATACCATAAATTGGGTTTATTTTTTATAACTCCTGCCATTGCCCAATCACCATCTATAATGTAAAAATCATATTTATTTTTTAGGTTTAAAAAGCGAAATTTTAAAAAAGCTATTTGTTGACGAAAAGGTGCATTTTTAGGAACTTTACCTATTGAAAAAATTCGTGGCAAAATATCGGGAAAACCCATTTTTTCTATCTTTTCTTTATCAATATTTGTTGTGTAAATATCTGCATTTAGTTTGCGAGCTAAAGTAAGACCCACTTTTTCAGCTCCTCCAATATTATCTAAAAAATTATGAAAGATTGCTATTTTCATTTTTATTATTTTACTATATAAGTCTTTCTTTAATTATTAATAAAATATGCCTTAAACCATCTAAAATTGGATTTAATTTTGATTGACCAATTCTTCTTTTGTAATTTGTAGGCAATTCTATTATTCTTAAATTATTTTTTATAGCTTTTATTATCATTTCAGAGGCAAATTCCATTCCCTTACTTTTTAAATTTAGTTTTTCAAAAGATTCTTTTCTAATTGCTCTTATACCACATTGACTGTCATTGATTTTTGAATTAAATAAAAAATTTATTGCTAAAGTTAAAATTGGATTTCCAATGAATTGTCTTTCTTTTGACATTGAAAAAGACTCCATTTTTCCAGAAAATCTATTTCCAATTACAAAATCAAAGCCGTTTTCAAGCTCATTTAAAAATTTTATTATATCTGAAAATTCATAAGTATTATCAGCATCAGCCATAAAAATATATATACCTTTTGCAACCTTTATTCCTTCTTGGTAAGCAAGACCATATCCTTTTTCATCATGTTTTACTAAAACAGCACCATGATAATTTGCAATTTCTGGACTTTTATCTTGCGAAGAGTCAGAAACTATAATTTCTGCAGATAAGTTGTTATTTAATATAATTTCTTTTAATTGTTTCAAACAAAAAGGCAAAGCTTCTTCTTCATTTCTGCATGGTAAAATTATAGATATTTTAGGAATTATATTTTTTTGATTCATATTATAAATTTAACCTTTCTAAATATTTTTTGCAAATCAAATTCTGTCATGATAAAATAAATACAACGGTCGGAGCGTTGTAAATTATACTAAATAAATTTATGCCAAAAAGAAAAACACAATTTATTAATAATGAAATTTATCATATTATTCTACGGTCAGTGGGCGATACACCGATTTTTATTGACGAGAGCGATCATTTTCGTGCGGTCTTTTCTATCTATGAGTTTAATAATTCAAAGAAAGTCGATATAAGGAGAAGAAGAAAGCAAAGAAAAACAGAAAAAAAGTTAGAAAATAATGACAACGGTCGGAGTGTTGTCATTGTGCCTGTACGAGATATGTATGTAGAAATTTTAGTTTTTGCAATAATGTCAAATCATATACACTTGTTGGTAAGGCAATTAAAGGAAAACGGAATCAGTAATTTTATGCAAAAATTCGGCGGATTAGCTTGGTATTTTAATAAAAAATATTCTCGTAAAGGTCATTTATTTTGTACATTTCATTCGGTACACATTGCAAGTAACGAACAATTAAGAAATGTTTTTATTTATATACATTGCAATCCCATTTCTTTAATTGAGTCAGATTGGAAAGAAAATAGAATAAAGAAGCCGAGAAAAACTATTGAGTTTTTGAACAATTATAAATGGTCAAGCTACAGAGATTATATTGATATCCAAAATTTTTCTTCCGTAACTAAACGTAATTTTTTACAAGAGTTTTTGGGTGGAGCAAATAGTTGTAAAAATTTGGTCGAAGAATGGATAAAATACAAATCACGAAATTGTAAATTTGATTTCGATGAAGTTGATATTGAATAGAATGACAACGGTCGGAGCGTTGTCATTAAATAATTTAAAAGTTATTCACAGTCTTGTATTTTTTATCTCTGTTGATTTGTATTTTTTTATGTTAAAATAAATAAATAATTATGTTTGGAATTTTTCTAAATAAAGTTGCTTACAAAATAAAAAGATTCAGCTTTGCTGTTTTGCGTTTTAGTTTCAAAAATACACCAAGAGCTATTTTGGTAACCTTGATTTTAACTGGAATTTTTTGCTCTGCAATTTATGTGTTCGCAATTCCTCCTACAACTAAATATGATATTGGCGAAGAGGATAACCCTAATTGTAGTTATGGCGATCCTAATTGTGATGTGGTAGCTCCAGCACAATATTCTTTTGGTACAAACAATTTCTCAGGAACAGGAGCAATTGAAGCGGGAGCAATCACAGGAACTTCTTTTACGATTGGAGCAAACACAATTTCTAATTTTGCCAATTTAGATAATTTGGCAGATTTATCTTATGTTTCAACGAGTTTTGTTAAAATGACAGAAGCAGGAACTTTTGCTTTAGATACAAATACATATTTAACATCAGAGACCTCTCATACTGATGTTTTGCAAGATGGTGATTTTGCTAGTCAAGGAATTATGCTAAGGGGTGCATCATCAGGAACATACTCAATACTTACCGACAACTCAACTAATTGGAACACAGCCTACGGTTGGGGAGATCACGGAGGTCTTTATTCTCTCACATCTCACAATCACTCAGGAGTTTATGAACCAGTAATTTCAGCAGGCACTACAGGTCAATACTACAGGGGCGACAAGTCTTGGCAAACATTAGATAAAACAGCAGTAGGACTTGGCAGTGTAGAAAATACAGCTCTTTCCACTTGGGCTGGAACAAGCAATATTACAACGGTCGGAGCGTTGACTTCTGGATCAATCAGCACAGGTTTTACAGCTATAGATGATAGCTTTATTTCTTCAGCTGTAACATGGAACGCCAAACAAACAGGACATGCTAATCTTACATCTTTAGCAGGTCTTACATACTCTTCGGGAACTCCGTTTGTTAAAATGACAGAAGCAGGAACTTTTGCTTTAGATACAAATACATATTTAACATCAGAGACCTCTCATACTGATGTTTTGCAAGATGGTGATTTTGCTAGTCAAGGAATTATGCTAAGGGGTGCATCATCAGGAACATACTCAATACTTACCGACAACTCAACTAATTGGAACACAGCCTACGGTTGGGGAGATCACGCAGGTCTTTATACTCCCATAGCTCACCAAACAACAGAAAATGCAATCAATGGATTAGTATTTGTTGACGGTGTAGGAAATTATTCAGCTAAAACAATTGGTACTGATGTGCAAGCTTATGATGCGGAACTATTAGGATTAGCTGGACTTACGTACGCCTCAGGAACTCCGTTTGTCAAAATGACAGAAGCAGGAACTTTTGCCTTAGATACAAGTACATATTCCACGCAGACGCTTTCTCTTGGTACCACTACCCAAATTCCGTTTATGAACGTGGGAGGTACGGATTTCTTATATTCGGCGGGATTAACTTATGACGATACAAATAAGGCAGTAAATGTTAACGCGATGCGCGCTATCGCGGTCAACGGCGCGACCGGCTCAGAAAACCTCTTCCTCGGGCAATCGGGAAACTTTACGACTACAGGTACCAACAACATCTTCGCGGGCTACCAAGCAGGCCTTGCCAGTGTCGCGGATGTGGACAATATCGCTATCGGTTACAAAGCCCTTACCGCAAACACTTACGCAAGGAAAAACGTAGCGATTGGAACACAAGCTCTTTATACTCAGAGTTACACCAACTTTACAGCTCCTTGGGATACCGCAAATGTGGCCATTGGGTATCAGGCATTGTACAGTAATCAACCGACTCAGAGTGGAGATGGGAAGGAAAACGTTGCTATTGGGTATCAGTCAATGAAAACTAATACTGAAGGAAAATGGAACACTGCGCTTGGAACTCAATCTCTATATTCAAACAGTACAACTGCTTACAACACAGCTATTGGCTATCAATCTCTCTATGCCAATACGGGAATAGCGAATACGGCTCTTGGTTATCGGTCTTTATATCAGAACGAAGGCGGTGGTGGGAACACTGCCGGTGGTTATGGCGCGCTTTATGGAAATATCGCAGGAGATAATAATACGACTTTTGGTTATTATGCGGGTTATGCCGATAAAGTTTCGGATAATACATTTATTGGTTATAATTCCGGTCAGGCCAACACTTACGGCGCAAAGAACGTGGCTCTCGGTTCTGGCGCTCTCTACACCCAATCCTACGCCAACGGCAATTCCGCCTGGGACACTGCCAATGTGGCAGTTGGGTATAATGCTCTTTATTCAAATCAACCTAATGCGGCTAATAATGGGTATAGGAATACCGCCGTTGGGTATCGAGCGCTTAAAACTAACTCAACTGGTCTTCAAAATAGCTCGGTCGGCTTTGAGTCATTGTATTTAAATACTACTGGGCAACAAAATACGGCTTTAGGTAATGAAGCGTTACGTGCGAATACGACAGCATCATATAACACCTCGATTGGTTCGTATGCATTGAATTCAAATACGACCGGCAGTTACAATGTTGCTGTTGGTTCTTCCGCACTAACATCAAACATCGCGGGACAATACAATATTGGAGTTGGCAACTCTGCTTTGAACGCAAATACCTATGCCTCCGGAAATGTTGCAATAGGTTATTCTGCACTACAGACTCAGTCCTACGCCAATGGAAACGTCGCATGGAACACGGCCAACGTCGCATTAGGTTATCAGGCTCTATACAAGAATCAGCCCACAAGCAGTACTGACGGCTATCTCAATACAGCTTTAGGTTCCTACGCCGGATATAATGGTACTACAGGGGCAAGCAACATCTTCTTAGGCTATAAGTCCGGATACAACCAGACTACAAACTCAAACCTTCTCATAATAGACAACCAGGACAGGACTTCAGCAGCTCTTGAAGCGACGAACTCTTTAGTTTACGGATCTTTTAACGCGACCGTCGCCAGTCAGGCTTTAGCCTTTAACGCAGGGTCAGTATCATTTGGTTCAGACACCGCAGGTGGGGCAACCAATGTGCCTGGGAGCATCAAGCTCTTCAGTAACGGAGACAATGCCTTCTACACTACATTTACCGCAGGCACACAAACTGCCAACGCAACTTATACTCTTCCAACCGCCATGCCGGCATCGAACAAGTTCCTGCAGTCAACAGACGCTGGAGTCTTGAGCTGGGAAACTCCTGGTGGATCAAGTATGGCAATTGGAGGAGCAATTACTAGCGGAACTTCCGGTTCAGTACTTTACGTAGATTCATCAAATCAACTTGCTCAGGATAATGCTAATTTCTTTTGGGATGACTCAAATAAATGGTTGGGGATTGGCACAGCTAGCCCTATTAACCCCCTTGACGTTTATAGCAACTCTGCTTACCCTGTTTTGAGCGCCAGAACTGAAAGCGATACAACATATCCTATTTTGGGAGCGTATAGATCTCGGTCTAGCCTGGGAGCCGTTCAAGCAAATGATATTTTGGGTAGGATCGATTTCGTTGGCAGAGGGCCCACAGGTCTTTGGCATGGGGGGCAAGCATCAATATATGGTTACGCTGGTTCTACTTGGGCAGATCCTGACTTTTCTACATATTTAACTTTTGTTACAAGAAATACAACGGGCAGTGCTGAAGAGAGAGTTCGTATTTCAAAAGAAGGTTATGTTGGAATTGGTACAATTGACCCAAACGCAAAACTTGATGTTTTGACAACTTCAGGAGCACAGGCAAGATTAAGTTATGATACTTCAAATTATTCAAACTTTACTGTAGGAAGCACTGGTGATTTAACTATTGCAACTACAGGAACCGGCAGTGGAGATATTATTTTTGACCCTGCTGGAGCTGGAAGTCCAAGTTTATTGTCTGGTTCTGGGATAGTAATTTTGGGTGGAACAGGAAATACAAATAATGAGGATTTATCATTTGATTTTGAAACAACTGCAAATACAGTGGCTTTGGCATCTTTAACAGGAGTTACAGTAATTAAAATCTCTGATGTAGATTTGGGTGATGGCTCTGCTGGTATGGTGCTTGCTCTTGGCAGGAATTCAAACGGTACAAATACTGGAGCTGGGTCAATTAACTTTTTGCAAAAAGGTGGAACTGCAGGTTATGTTTGGCAAGATGCTGCTGGTAAAATGAGAATTAATACCTCAGCTCCAACTAATGCTAATGACACAGCAGGCACTGTAATTGGTGACCAATCATCTAGCAGAGAAACTAAACAAGATATTGCAGAATTCACTGATTATGCTTCAGCTCTAAAAATGATAACAGATTCTCCACTTTATAATTTTAGATATAAAAATGAAGTTATGGGTTATGGATCTGATAGTCCACTTGCTAAAACCCGTCTTGGATTTATTGCCGAAGATTCTCCAGAAATATTTATGTGGGGTAAAAGCATAGATCAAGTTTCAATAAACGGTGTGTTAATGGCTTCAATCAAAGAACTTAATAATTTAGTTATGGCTCCAGATGGATCTGTTGGAGATGGATCTATAGAAGGAATTGACTTATCAAATCCATTTGTTTTGAGAATTAAAAATATTTTAGCTGCTTTGGGAATAAAGTTTGGCGACAACGGGGAAGTAAAAGTGCAAAAACTTTGTATTGGAAATACTTGTGTTGATGAAAATCAATTAAAAGATTTATTAAATAATAATGGGAACAACGCTCCGACCGTTGTAGCACCACCAGCACAAGAACCTCCTGCTGAACAACCACCAGCACAAGAACCTCCTGCTGAACAACCACCAGCACAAGAACCTCCTGCTGAACAACC